>CAYOYL010000057.1:0-54794 GCA_964408175.1 uncultured bacterium | reverse complement strand
CCTCCACCTTATTATACCACAAAGTATCATCAGTGACAAGTTTACATTAAAACCACCAGAATTTCTGATAAAGGTCAGACCTTTATTGTGTAGGACTTACCGGGAAGTTCCGTTATGAGATTTTTGACAATGAGTGCGAGAAGTGCCTGAAAGAGTTTATTCCTTTCTATGCCTGTATCTGCAAGCAGTTGGTCTATGTTAGGGGTCCCCTTTTCCTTTATGCAGGCAAGTACAGACCTCTCTTCCCCGGATAGAGAGACTTGCTGTATCTCCGGTTTTTTTTCGGGCTTTTTTATCTCAAGGTTCAGTCCATCTATGACCTCTTCAGTGCTTTCTGCAAGTGACGCCCCTTCCTTTAACAACTGGTTTGTGCCTTTTGAGGAGAGGGTGTCCACTCTTCCGGGCAGGGCGAATACCTCGCGTCCCTGGTCAGCGGCAAGGTGTGCTGTTATCAGTGCCCCGCTTTTTTGTCCTGCCTCAACGACCAGAACGCCCCTTGACAGCCCGGAGACAATCCTGTTTCTTCTTGGAAAATTTTGCGGTTCTGGAGGGATGTCTGATGGAAATTCGGTTATTACTGCACCTGTCTTTGCGATATCTTTTGCGAGGGATGTGTTTTCGCGGGGATAGCAGTATTTAAAACCTGAGCCTATCACTGCCACTGTTGTTCCTCCTGCCTTCAGTGCCCCTTTGTGCGCCGCGGTGTCAATACCTCTTGCCATACCGCTTACGATGACAATCCCGTAGTATGAGAGTTCTTCTGCAAATTTTTCTGCCATCCTCAGCCCGTAGGTTGAAGGATTGCGGGTTCCCACTATGGCAAACATAATGCTGCCTTTAACAGGCAGGATGCCTTTTACATAGAGAAGTATTGGCGGGTCAAATACCTGTTTTAGGAGTGCAGGATATTCCTTATCCTGCAGGGTGACAATGGATATACCGCTGTGTTTACAGAAGTCCATCTCTTTTTCCCACGGCAGTGATTCCCACTCCTTCATTTTTATTGCGATGTTTTTTGGAATGTCAGCATTCAGCAGTTCGGAGTAGGAGGAACTGAATGCTTTTTCAAGACTGCCAAAGGATTCAAGGAGTTTTTTCAGACGGACAGGTCCAATTCCGACAAGATTGGAACAGAGCCAGAATTTTTTTGTCTCATCCATTTTTATCTTATACGGAGATATGCGGGTCAAAAAGTTTCTGGTGTTCAAGATGGGCAAAACGGTCAGTCATCCCGGCGATATAGTCACATATCACTATCTCTTTCGGCTCCTTCTCCAGTCTTGTCTGAGTCCCCGGAGGCATCTGTCTGGGTTCTGCAAGATATGCATAAAAAAGGTCTCTTATAACTCTTGCGGCTTTTTGTGCCATCCTTATTACCCTGTAGTGAAAGTACATATTGTCTTCAAGGAATTTTCTCAGTTCAGTGTGTTTTGTTTTCATCGCCTCGGAGTGTGATATTAAATAGGAGTTGGATTTTCTTACTTCTTCCACATTCTTCACCGCGGAGTTTTTAATGTTTTTCCTGCTCTGTTCAACAAGGTCGCTTACGAGATAGTTTATAAAGTTTCTGACCATAAGCCTTCTCTTTAGTCCAAGGTCGGTGGAGTTGTCTTTGCTCATCTCTTCAACCTCTTTCCACAGAACAATGTGCTTGAGAGCACTGGTTTTTATCACTTCGGATTTTATTCCGTCGTCAAGGTCATGGCAGGTATAGGCAATTTCATCGCACAGGCTTACTATCTGTGTCTCTACGGATGGAGATGGGAACTGCGTAAATTCTTCCATCCCTTTCCTTCTTGGGACGTCATAACTTGTGGTGTGTCTTATTATCCCTTCACGGACCTCATAGGTAAGGTTAAGACCGGGATATTTTGATATCCTTCTTTCAATTTCGTCAACGACCTTCAGTCCGTGGCTGTTGTGTTCAAACCCTTCATATCCCAGTTCTTTCATAATCTCGTCAAGGACGTTTTCTCCCTTGTGACCGAAGGGGGTATGCCCGAGGTCGTGGGCAAGAGATATGGCTTCAACGAGGTCTTCGTTGACATTCAGAACCCTTGCGACGGTCCTTGCCAGCTGCTGGACCTCAAGGGTATGGGTAAGACGATTCCTGTAGTAGTCACCTTCGTAGTATATGAAGACCTGCGTTTTGTACTCAAGGCGTCGGAATGCCGTGGAGTGTATTATCCTGTCCCTGTCACGCTGAAACGGGGTTCTCAAGGGATGTTCTGTTTCAGGATACCTTCTTCCCTTGGTTTCAGAAGAACTTACTGCATATTCTGCAAGATTCGGGTTCTCCATATTTCCCATTTTAGTTCTGCTGCTCCGGCAGGTAAACAAGCGGATTAACCGCCACGTTGTCAATTCTTATCTCAAAATGCAGGTATCTTATCCTGTGTGTGCCGCTTTTAACCTTACCTATGGTGTCGCCTTTTTTGATTGCATCCCCCTGTTTGACAAGAATTTCAAGGTCATGTCCATAGACCGTATAGATGCTGTCCTGGTGTTCCAGAATAATAGTTTCCTGGTACTTTGGCGTTGTGCCGGAAAAGACCACACTGCCGCTGTCTGCCGCCAGAATATCTGCCCCTGGTTTGGCAAGTATATCTATTCCCTGGTTGTCAAGTTCTCCAAACCCGCAGGTGACCTTTCCTGTGACGGGCCATATGAATGCCTTATCCGTTATCATAGGGTGGAATTCTTCTGCCGGTCTCTGTTCTGTAGGGCTCACCTGAGGTTCAATAACAGGTGGAGTAGTTGTAGGTGGAAGGAGGGGGTCAGAAGGCTGTTTTTTCGTTGTCCCCGGGATTAACAGTCTCTGTCCCACAGATATCTGTTCTGGCCTGATGTTATTGGCTTTTATGATTTTTTCAATACCTGCATTGATGGCTTTGACCGACTCAGTATCATAGTAATATCTGGAGATTCTGAAAAGGTTTTCACCCCTTCGTACATAGTGGTAGGTATATTCTGAAGTGCCTGATGTATTTCTGGATGTCGTGCCTACTGTAATTGTACATCCGGATATCAGGATAAGGAGCAGGAACAACTCAATTTTAGTTTTTATTATATGTATCATCTTGTTTTGTCTGAATAAGGACATAGTTTTGCCAGCGGACAGATGGGACAGAGAGGTTTTTTGGCATTACATACCTTTCTGCCGTGAGTTATCAGTGCATAAGGGAATGAAATCCATTTCTCCCTCGGTATGTTTTTCATAAGGTCAATTTCAATCTTTTCTGGCGTTTTTTGTTTACTCAATCCCAGCCTTTCGCTCAGCCGTTTCACGTGGGTGTCTACCACGATGCCTTCAGTCTTGCCGAATGCCTGTGAAAGCAGGACGTTGGCGGTTTTTCTTGCCACACCCGGCAGTTTTATAAGGTCTTCCATTGTGTCGGGTGTTTCTCCCTTGAACTCCTTGACGAGTATTTGTGAAAGTTTTTTTATATTGAATGCCTTGTTGTTGTAGTAGTTTACAGACCTTATTGCCTGTTTTATGTTATAAAGAGGAGCTTCTGCCATACTTCCCGGGTCAGGGTATCTTTCAAAAAGGGAGGGCGTTATCTTATTAACTGTAGTGTCTGTGGTCTGTGCGGACAGTATCGTAGCCACAAGTAACTGAAAGGGGGTTGAAAACCTCAGTTCCGTTTTTGCCGAGGGATACTCCTTTTCCAGTATCTGTATGATTTTATCTATTCTTTTGTCCATACAACTATTTTACACCATCAGAATTTTTAAGGCAACCCTTTTCAGATTTCCCCGTTTCATCCCCGGCATGGAATGGGGGTTGAAAAAAAGGGGAAGAAAGGTAATAATCTATATGGAGGGATGACAATGCAGATTAAGGTAGAAACAAAACTTCAACACAGACTGCTGCTTGCTCCGAGGCAGCAGTTATTCCTGAGTCTTGTGAACATGCCGTTTTTTGAGGTGGTGGATTTTGTAAAGAAGCAGGCTGAGTCAAACCCCTTTCTGGAGTTTGAGAAGTTGAAAGAGACAGGATTTGTAGCCTCTGACGTTCCTGATGACAATGCATATTTTGACCAGTTGGTACACAATCTGCGTCTTTCAACGGATTCAAAAGAGATGTTAAAAATAGGGGAGTACATAATAGAAAACCTTGATGAAGACGGATACCTTAGAAAGCCTCTTTCCGAGATTGTCAGGGTTTTGGGAACCGGAGAAAGGAAGGTTGAAGATGCTTTAAAGATTGTCCAGTCTCTTGAGCCTGCAGGACTTGGTGCAAGAGACCTGCAGGAGTCTTTGCTTTTACAGATTGAGAGATATTTAGATAAGGACTCAATCCTTTACCTGATTGTAAGGGACTACTGGCAGGCAGTTGTAAAGAGAGAACACAAGAAAATAAGCGGCGGTCTGCACATTGACGTTTCTGATGTCAGGAAGGAAATAGAGAATCTAAAAAAATTTACTTCCGCACCCCTGAGAGGTCTATTTAAGAAGACTGCCCGTTATATAATGCCAGAGGGAAGGGTGGTTAAAAAAAGGGGGCACTTCAGGGTTTACCTTGATGAGAAGATGTATCCGCTTCTCAAGATAAATGCCCTGTACGAGAAGGAGGCTGAAAATCCGTTGATTTCTGCCAGAGAACGTAGATTTCTCAGGAAGAAACTGGAGCAGGCAAGAACTCTTTTGAGGATTCTTTCCGAGAGGCACAGGTTTCTCACGGATGTCTTTCAGGAGATTGTGGAATATCAGAAGAAGTATCTTGAGGGTGGAAGCCTTTTACCTTTAAGGGAGAAAGATATAGCGGAGAGAAGGGGCGTGAGTATTTCTACCATAAGCCGCGCGGTTAACAGAAAGTATTTGGAAACACCTGCAGGATTTATGAAAATGAGAAGTTTTTTCTCAGGGAGCGTGGGAGATTCTATAAGCAAGCACTTTATTATTGACAGGATAAAAGATATACTGTGGAAGGAAGGGAAACCTCTTTCTGACAGACAGATTGTTAAAAAACTTACAAAGGATGGTATAAAAATTTCTGTCAGGACGGTAAATAAATACAGGCATCAACAGGGAATACTCAACTCATACCTCCGTAAGAGGTAGGTAGATAATAAATTCAGTCCCTTTGCTCAGTTCACTTCTGATTTCTATTCTGCCGTTATGGTTTTTTACTACCCTGTTTGTTATGGAAAGTCCCAGTCCTGTTCCATCCTTTTTGTTGTTTGTAAAATAAGGCTCGGTTATTCTACTGATTGTTTCCTCGGTCATACCCCTGCCGTTGTCTTTTATAGAAACAGACAGGCTGGTTCCATTAATGGAGGTTTTTATGACAATCTGACCATCTGAGTCTATTGCCTGAATGCTGTTGAGCACGACATTGATTATTGCCTGATGTATCTGGTTTGGGTCTGCCTTGATGTCGGGTAAACTTCTGTCGTATTCAGTTATGAACCTTACCTCTTTTGCGATGTTGGAGTTTTCAAACAGTTCCACTATTTTATCTATAATACTGTTGATATTGACATCTTTTTTATCCATCTTTGTCCTTGCCAGTTCAATCACGCTTTTTGTTATGTTTCTGCACCGCTTTATCTCATTCTCTATAATGCTTATATATTTTTTATTCCCGTTCTGCAGGCTGCCCTTGTCTATCTCACTCATAAGAATCTGAGCATATCCGTAAATAACCGTAAGCATATTGTTAATCTCGTGTATAACTTCTGCAGAAAACTGTCCTATTGTCGCCATATTTTCAAGCTGTTCCATCCGTTCCTTCAGGCTGTTGTTCAGTGTATTCAGTTGATAAATCAACCTCTCCGAGCGTTTTTCAATAGATATTTTTTCACAGGCTTCTCTTACAATACTCCGCATCTCTTTTATATCAAAGGGTTTGTTTATAAACTCAAGAGCACCCAGGTGTATCGCTTTTTTTGCAGCATCCATATCCCCATAGCCTGTCAGTATTATTACGGGGACCTTTTCATCAATGTCTCTTATATCTTCAAATGTTTCAATACCGTTTTTCCCGGGCATCTTAAGGTCAAGAATGACCACATCTGGATTGTTTTCTTTCAGGGCTGCAATGCCTTCATCTCCGTTTTCTACGGTAATAACATGGTAGTCATCCTTGAACAGCATCCTCAGAGATTCTCTCGGTCCCAGTTCATCATCAATGACCAGAATGGTTTCTTTTACATCATCAGTACTAAAACGATTTTTTGTATCCGAGTGTGCAAAAGTATCCTGTTGACCTGTATTTCCCATCGTATAATTCTCCTTTTTCTAACTTCCTTTCCCTGTAAATGTTTGCGCCGAGAGAGAGGCTGAAACTGCCAAATCTGCTTAGGGATTCACCTCCCACTACAACCACGATACTGTCAGAGGCCGGCAGGCTCGGGTCCCACGTTGAATCAGGGACAGGGTTTGTGAGGTAGGCAATGCCGCCTCTTAATTTTATACTCTCAGATTTTTTGTATTCTGTCCCGAGTGAAAACATATAGCAATCCTTCCACTTTTTTGGAACATCGTAGGAAGTAACACCTGTTATGTCAACCGGGATTTTTTCTAAACAGGAATAGTCCGTCCATTCCGCATCAAACTCAATCTTCATCTTCTGGTTAGGATAGACGGCAAGACCGATTCCTGCTATCTGCGGGTATTTCATCTCTAATGATGCATCCGTTTTCAAAACTCCCGGAACCTTGAAGTTCCCGTCATAGTCAATGTCAAAACCGCTTTTATAGTTGAACCCGATGCTGTAGTTTTTTTCTTTGTACAGCAGCCCGAGTATGCCTCCGAGTCCTGTACCAGCCGTCTCTATCTTGGCGGGCATATCTGCCAGAGTTAAATAATTTACGCCCAGTTTGCTGTAGTAAAGATTCAGCCCAAGACCGGCAGAAAACTGCGGAGTGAATTTATATGCAAGGACAGGGGAGGCGTTAATCGTCTGCATTGAAGAGTAATAAGGGATGGTGTATGTCCCGGTTATAAGATTGACACCCCAATTTTTTATAACGTCGTCACTCCACTCTGTTGCCTGTCCGTATGGTGAGGAGAGACCTATGCCGAATCTTAGATTTTCTCTGCCCATATTTGTTGCATAATAGATAAAGGGCAGGTAGGCCATGTTGGATACTGCATCTTCACTCCCCCCGTTTTTATATGAGGTGGTTGGATAAAGGAATACACTGCCAAACATTATCTGCTCTCCCTCAATCTGTGCTAATCCTGCAGGGTTGTGGGAGACGGCTGAGGCATCATCGCACTGTGCGATAAAGGCACCTGCCTGCGAAAGGGCAGAGATTCCTTCCGGCGGATTTTTAAATCCCTGCGCAAGGATTAAAGAAACATTGAAAAACAAAAACATAATAATAGATACCAACCTCCACAAAAAAAGCAATTTACATTTTTTTCCCATTTTGGTCGCACCTCCATTATATTATGTGCAAAAAGTGTGCCAACTGCCAGAATATCTCTGAAAAATGTCAGCCTGTATAAATTAATAATAACCTCAATCTGAAGATACCATTCAGAAAATGACGGATTCATTTCATAATGGGATGTTGCATCTTTATATTTCTTAATAAGAGTTTTTGAAGGGATGTGAGAAAAAATTTGCAGGGGACTGTACATTTTTGTATAATACAAACTATGAAAGAAAATTTTTTGCTGGTATCTGCTGCAGGGCTTCCCAACATAATCTCCAGTTTTATCCCCGATAATGGACTGGCTATTCTCGCCGCTTCTTTGATAGAAGAAGGTTGTAAGGTGAAGATACTGGATATAAACCAGCCCTCTCTCTTTTCAGAGGTTTTTACAGACAGAATATCAGGATTTCTTGGAAAGTTTTCGCATAAGGTGTTTATTGAGGGGAAGAAACCCTCTCTGCTGGATATAATACGGCTTAGGTCAGTGAGCAACTCTCTTGAAAAGAGGAAGAATGTTTTCTCCGAAAGATTTAATGTGTATCTTGCTGACCTTATAAAGGAGGAAAATATAGGATGCATCGGTTTTAAACTGTGGGCAGGGGACGGTTTTATGTGGTCCATTAAAGCAGGTAGATATCTTAAAGAGAGGTATCCTGAACTGAAGATTATCGGTGGCGGACCACAGGTGGACATTTTTGGACAGGAGATTTACAAGGTCGGAGGTTTTTTTGACGCGCTGTGCTATGGAGAAGGGGAGGAGACAATAAAACTGCTGTACAATTATGTACAGGGCAAAGAGAGACTGGAAGATATACCGAACATTATTTTTAAAAATGGGGATGGAACTATTGTAAAGACCAGGAGAAAGTATGTAGATAAACTTGATAAACTGCCCCTGCCCGTTTATACGCCGGATGTCTACCTTAACATAGATAAGAAACTGAAGATGCTCGTTCTGGACGAGAGTCGCGGGTGTCCCAACAGTTGTTATTTTTGCATACATCCGGTAAAGAGCGGTAAGAGGAGAGAAAAATCTGCTGACAGGATAATAGAGGAGATAAAGCATGGGAGGGAAAGGTATGGATTCAACCTTTTCAGGTATGCAGGTTCAAGTACCCCTTCAGGTCTTATGATGGAGGTGGCGAAAAGGATAATTGATGAAAAAATCAGCGTCAGGTATTCAAGTTTTGGTCTCGTGACTGATACTGATACAGACTTTAATCTATTGAAGCAGTCCGGCTGCGAATCAATTTTTTTCGGGATAGAGTCCGCTGATGAAGAGATACTGAAAGAGGGTATGAACAAGAAGATTGACATTGAATCGGCTAAAAAGGTTCTGCAGAGATGTAGGTCTGCGGGTATATTCACGGTGGTCAGTTTGATATATCCTGCTCCCTTTGAAACCGAAAAGAGCAGGGAAAAAACGATAAATTTTATAAGAGAGGTAAGACCTGACTCAGCACTTGTACAGTTCTCAGGTATATATCCTGGGACTCAGTGGTTTAAAACGCCGGAAAGGTTTAACTTTACAATGGAGGACAGAAAGGCTTATCCTTTGAGAATGATGACCTACCAGATAAAGAGTCTCTTCCCTCCAAGTTACTGGGAACCCCTGCCTTATAAAATAAACGGGATGTCTTTTAAGGAGTTTGCCCGGGAAACCGAAAGGTTTCAGAGGGATATCCAGAAAGAGGGTATTATAACATCAGTGCCAGATGAGGCATATCTGTTATACAAACACCAATAATTTCTGATTAAGGATACCTGAAAACCAGAAAAAAAGAGAGCAGGCGAACATTTTCATACCAGGGGCAATATTTTCCCAGATATTACAGATAAGGAAGAGACGTAAATTGTCTTTGTCCCTCTCCCTTGAAGGGAGAGGGTCCGGGTGAGGGTGCAAAAGACACAATATTCACCAAAACATGCGTATGGAGGATTCTTGTAGACATACCGGCTCTACAGTTTGGAGTTTTCTACGTACCAGAGTTCTTTCCTTCCGTCAGGTTTGGTTACCCAGAAGGAATTCTCATACTTGCCTGAGGGCGGCGGCAGTCCGAAGATTTGGACGAAATCTTTAAACGGGAAAGTGGCGCAGTATCCGCCGGCAATTACATTGACCGTGTGGGTTTTACTCCAAGAGGTGAAATACTTATTCCGAATGGACAACATCCCTTTTTCCGTTAATGCACGTCCTTTCTTGCTTTTAAAGGCAGCCACCACGTTGAACATAAACAGGGTAAAGTAAATATGCGTGCATAAACCGTTCCACTTCTGCGAGGGAAATTTGTTGATATACCACTGGCTCTTTAGTTCCCTGTTGCCGTTAACCTCAATCTTCCAGCGCCGGCTGTAAAGGTTATAAACCTTTTCAATCTGTTGATTCTGTCCGGTAGGCAAACTGGTAAGGAATCCGAACTCGTTACCTTCTATTACCTTCTTGCGCGCCTTGTTACCCTGTTTGATTATCAATACTCCGTTGATTTTCCTCTTGCAGCCGTCCATCGGTATCAGGCAGTTATATCCTGCCAATACCGTACCGTCGGCAAGTGTTGTCTTAACCCCTTCGCCTGCGCGGTGCAGCCCCTGCATATGCCGGGTAAGGTGTAATGTATCTTTTGTCGGGCAGATAAAATCAATCCCCTTACCGCCCAGATAATCAAAAAACGAACCTGAAAGAAACCCTCTGTCTATCAGGAGTGTTTTTATGCTGTTTTCACCCAGCACGCAAAGCGCTTCTTCAACCAGTTCTTCTGCTACCGTTATCTCCTGCTGGTTTAACGGGATCAACTTAGCCGCAACTATATAATGGTCATCGCCATCTACCCTTTGCAGGAACACCAGTTTATACCCTTTTTCCTTTACCCGTTTGCCATTTTTGTCCTCTATTGTTATCTTTCCGTAATTCTCGTATTTCTTATCGCCGGTAATCAGCAACTTCACGCCGTCCAACGCGTATACCCCGGACTTCTTTGATAAAAACCGTTTCTTGTCCAATAACTCTACACCCGAGGTGAAAAACTTCTTGCTCTCTGTTTCCGGCAGCCGTGCCAGTTCATCATAAAACGCGTTTATATTTACCGGCACATTGTTCCCGTTTTTGTTCTTCACCGAAAACCCTTTTTCCATCGCTACCATCGTGAACCCCAGCGTCCGCAGACTATCAGTATCCTCAAGCAGTCTGCCGGGCAGTTGATTTATGCTGGCGCTGTCCACCACCGGTTTTAAGGATATGCAGTAATGCAAAAACTGCCGGGGTATCTCAGGCTTTCTCTCCATCCTGCTGTCTATCCCGTCAAACAGCCCCAGTACCCCTGTCTGGTACAAAAACCCTACAAAATCATCCAGCCTTCCCCTGTCCCGAATAAATATGTCGTCGTATTTCTTCTGCTTCAGTTTGCTTAATACTTTCTCACGGTCATAAGGCATTATCCCGATTACGGTTTCCCTTGCTTGTTCTTTCTTTTCCATTTCCTCTCCGCTGGTCGTTTAAGGTTCATCTTGGATGGCGGTACATATGCGCTTTTCTCTATCTCCTTCAACAAATCCATTATCTCTTTCTGTATCGCCCGTAACTGTGTCAGTTTGCCTTCGTATTGTTTGTACCTGTCTGCCAATACCTGTATCTTTTCTGCTTTTTCTTTCGGTACGTAGATGTTGCGGGTCTTGCCGTCCCTATGCTGGCTTAAATACCAGTATGGACCGTGTAACTGCCCACCGTGGCAACGGCAGACCTTCTTGCCGCATTCCCCATAATGTTCTATCAGGGCATACGGCACCATCGGCAGCGGACGAAGCAAACTCTTCTCTATCCGGTATTTCTCCTTCTGCAAATCTACTATCCTTTTCCTTGTCTCGCTTAGTGTTTTCATCTTTTCCGCCTGTTCTATATTATTAATCACTTAGGATTATACCAGAATCCCGCCCCGCTGTCAAGGCTTCTTGAAAAATGTTTGTTTTGGTAGGTGGGTACTACTCTGTGGCCTTAATCAGAAATCATTGACAAACACAGCAGGTTCAGTTCACTGAATGAATTTTTAGAGAGACACAGGTGTTTCTTTTACTCAGGCAACAGGAAAGGGCTGGAGGATGAGATAGATTTTATTAACGGGAAGGCCTAAAGAATGAAGAGACACAGGGTTGTAATCACAGGTATAGGGGTGGTGGCTCCCAACGGTATAGGGAAGAATGACTTCTGGGATGCATTAAAGACCGGAAAAAGCGGGATAAAAGAAATAAGTTTTTTTGATGCCTCTGAATATCCCGTCCGAATTGCAGGAGAGGTTACAGATTTTAATCCTGATGACTTTATAGAAAAAAAGAAGGCGAGAAAAATGGCCAGGTTTTCGCAGTTTGCAGTTGCCTGTGCTAAGATGGCACTGGAAGATGCCATGTTTGATATAAAGGGTGTAAGAGGAATGTCCCCAGGTATTATTATGGGCATCTCCAGTACTGACTTCAAGACTATGGAGGAACAATGCAGGACATTGTATTCAAAAGGGTTGAAGAGAATAAACCCTGTTTCATCCTTTGTCAGCGTGCCCAACGCTCCATCAGGTGAGATTGCAGGTGCCCTGGGTCTTACGAACTTTAATATCACCGTTTCAACAGGGTGCGCTTCCGGTTTGGATGCTGTAGGGCATGGGTACCAGATGATAAAAAACGGCGAGGCAGAGAGTGTTCTTGCAGGGGGCTCAGATTGTCCCGTTACCCCACTGATGCTTGCCACATTGTGTGCCGCAGACATTATGTCTAAAAATGAAAATCCGGAAAAGGCAAGCAGACCCTTTGACAGATTTCGCGACGGGGGTATTCTTTCAGAAGGGGCTGCGGTGCTCATGCTTGAAGATATGGACATGGCTGTGACAAGAGGTGCAGATATCTACGGAGAGGTTATCGGTTATGGCCAGAGTATAGAAGGGAAAGAAGAAATGGGTTCAGGTCTTTACAGGGCGATATTGAGGTCTTTTGCCGATGCGGATGTAGGTACGGATGAAATAAGTTATGTTTCTGCACATGCTCCGTCAGACGTAATGCTGGATTTATGCGAAACAAATACTCTTAAATCAGTCTTCGGTTCATCAATATACAGGATACCGGTAAGTTCCATAAAAGGACATATAGGTAATCCCTATTCGGCCGCTGGGGTCCTGCAGGTAATATCTGTCGTCCTCGGTATGCGTGACGATATAATAATTCCCACGTTAAATTATGAATATCCTGACCCTGAGTGTGACCTGGACTACGTTCCTAACTACCCGAGGTTTAATAAGATAAGAACCGCCTTGGTTAATTCTCATGGTTTTGGAGGTGCCAATTCGTCTGTTCTCCTCAGGAGTTTTGAATGAATATTACGACGGTAGTTTTGATATTTACCCTCTTGTTCAACGCACTTATTATCTACCTTGTCTATAAGAGTAATCCAAAGCGGCTTTCCAACCGCGTTTTTTCTTATCTCGGTATAGATATATGGATATGGAATACAGTTATACTGTTAATTGTCAATGCGAGTACCCCGTTAATGGCAGAGATATGGATAAGGGGTTCATTTATTGCGGGCAGTACTGTTACCTTATCTCTTCTATCTCTGGTATATACAATTGGGGAGAAGAAGGTAGATTTTCTTAAGAAGAAGGGGTTTTTACTGATGGCGGTATTAACAGCCGTCAATTTTTCTCTCGGCTTCCTGCCTTCTTTTGTCAAAGAGGTGGTAGTAAAAAAGGGTGAGGCGGTTAACCTGCCGCATGCTACCTATGGGTGGCCTTTCTTTGTATACTTTGTTTTATTTTTAACTGTTGCGGCTTACGCTTTTGCAGTATTGTTGAAGAAACTGAAGATAAAAAAAGGTCTGGCGCGCGCTGAGGTCCAATATATACTTTTAGGGTGTTTTTTTGGATTCATTTTTGTGATTCTGTGTAACTTTGTTTTGCATATAATCTTAAAAACACAGTTGCTTGCTCAGTTCAGTCCTTTAGGCGTGGTGATAATGAACGGCATCATAGGATATGGTATAGCAAAGTATAAGATTCTGGACGTCTCTGTGCTGATGCAAAAAGTTCTATCCTACTCTTTTGTTGTCCTATCCATTTTTCTTCTCTATAACCTATCGCTCTTTATCTTGAAGTGGTTGTTATTTCCATACCTTACCCCGGGCTCCCTGCTGGAAGAGACGCTTGCCATACTGGTTGTCATCTTTGCGTTTGAACCCATCCGCAGGAAGATAAATGACCTTGTCAGTTTCAGGGTTTTTAATCTGGAATATTCAACTGAAAATATCCTCGCGGGGTTAGAGAAACTTCTTTATACTGTGGGAGATGTAAAGGTATTTCTTAGCAGGTGCATGAAGATAATTCTTGAGAGTGTTGGGATAACGAGCGGGAAGGTCTACTTTTTGGGGCCTGGCGAGAAAAAAATTATCTTTTCTATTTCGCATAACCTCCAGGAATTTGTTGATATTGAAGGGTCACTTTATCCCTCTCAGTTAGAAGGCTTTATCCGCAGGACACACTCACCTTTAATAAAGGGTGAAATTGAGAGGAGGATTCAAACCGATGAGAATTTAGAGGTCATCAAAGAGATGGATGCATTGGAGTCCGAGATAGTGATTCCTTTACTTGGTGAACAAAATCATCTATTTGGCATACTTTGTTTTGGAGAAAAGGTTTCAGGCCGGTTTTACAGTCCGCAGGACGAAGAGATTTTTGCGAGACTTTCTCACTATCTTTCTCTTAAGTTGCAAAACTTCCTGTTTTATGAACAACTTGAAAGGGGGAAGATTTATCAGGAGTCTCTGCTTGAAAACCTGCCCATAGGAGTTATAGGCATAGATAAAAATGGAGCCGTTACTGTGGTTAATAAAGAGGCTGAAAGAATCACAGGTCTGGGGAAGTTGCAGATTGAGCACGAACATTTTAGTAAAACCCTGCCTGAAGAAATAAAAAAAATTCTTGCTTATTCAATTGAAAAGAAGGAAGGTATCAGACATCTTCAGTTTAAGATAAAAAAGGATGAATCTGAAATCTCTCTTAATGCAAGTTCTTCAGTTTTCTCGGATAGAGACGGCAGCCTTGCAGGTGTCCAGATAATCTTTGCTGACGTTACTCTTATAGAAAAACTGGAAGAAGAAATGCAGCGTGCGGAAAAATATGCCTCTCTGGGAATTATGGCGGCAGGGATAGCACATGAAATAAAAAACCCTCTTGTCTCAATACAGACATTCGCGCACCTTCTGCCTGAGAAATATAACGACAGGGAGTTCCGTGAAAAATTTTCTGCGCTTACCATAAAAGAGGTTGAAAGGATAAATACACTGGTGGAGCAGATACTCGTTTTTGCGAAGCCGAGAGGCCCTGTATTGAAAGAAATTGACCTTGTAGATGTGTTGGGAAATACTATTGTTCTGTTGTCCGGACAATTCCCTGATAAAGAGATAGAGATAAAGGAAAACTACTGTTCGGATAAGATTATTCTTAAGGGCGATGAGGGTAAGTTGAGGCAGGCTTTTCTGAACGTCTGTATTAACAGTGCTCAGTCAATAGATACAAAAGGAGCCATAAATGTTAATATAGAGAAGAAAGATGGACGTGCAGTTGTGAAGATACAGGATAATGGATGTGGGATTAGACATGACCTTTTAGATAAAATATTTGAGCCTTTTTTTACTACCAAGGAGAAGGGGACAGGGCTGGGGCTGTCCATAGTGACAAGAATAATAGAAGAACACGGTGGTTTTGTGAAAGTGGATAGTATTGAAGGAGAGGGTACCACCGTTTCAGTGGAACTGCCTTTGCATACTGACGGGGAGAAAGGAAATGGGTTACATACTTTTGATAACAGAGGATAAAGATCTCACTTCTTCGTTAAAGGCAATACTGGGAAAAGAATTCATAGTGGATGGTGTTATGCCTGTGAATGCTTTAAAAGCAATCACAGAGAGTAGACCTACAGCAATTTTTCTGGATTCTCAGTTAACCATGGATTCCAGAGATTTACTGGTAAGACTGCTTGAGTATGACCCGACTCTAACGGTGATAAAGATTGTCTCTTCTTTTGGTACTGCTGCAAGGCAAGCAATTGGGTCCGGTGTATTTGATATGGTTGAGAAACCACTTTCTGCGGAAAGGATAACGCACCTTATCAATAAAGCCGTTGAGAGAGAAAAACTTTTGAAGGAGAACATCCGTTTGCGGGAAGACCTATCCGTGAGGGGAATGAACAAGATTACTGACAGAAGTGAGAACGGAGAGCATTTTTTTCAGGAACTCTTCCAGACAATAACTGAAAACTTTCCTGATATAGATAGAACTGGTGTTGAGATATTGAAAACACTTAAAAGAAGGTTCTATTTTAACAAAATGCTCCTGTTGCTGAAAGAAAAAGAGACTTTTATAACCTCTGCTTCTCTCGGTATAGAGGAAAGTATTTTAAGCAAGGTTGAAGCCGCCCACAGTCATCCTTTGATAATGTGGCTTCTGGGCAAAAACCGCATACTAAATCTTGCGACCGAAAAAGACCTCCCTTTTGACTGCAACAATTTCATGGACATTTTGAAATGCCGCATTGCTTTTCCTCTCAGGACCTTTGACGGCAGACTTATTGGTGTCTTTCTGGCAGGTGACAAACTTACTGGCGTTGATACCACCTTTGCCGACATCTCTTTTTTAAGTACAACAATGGATTATCTTGCCACCGTCTTTGACAACCTGTCTCTTTACAGGGAGGTAGCATTCCGCAAGGATTCTCAGGAATCAATTTTCAAAAATATCCCCATTGGAATTATAGCAGTTGACACAGAGGGCAAGGTGGAGGTATTTAATCCTTATGCAGAGACTATTTTTGGGCTGAAGTCTGAAGAGGTTATGGGAAAACCTGTGGAAAAGGTTGGGTCCCAGATAGCAGATTTTATCAGGAGAAGTTTAATTTCCGGAGAGGTATTCGACAGGGTGGAGATAAACTATGTGCCGAGCAGGATTATCCTTGGGTTAAGTACAAACCTTATAAAAAACGGGGATGGAGTGAGAAAAGGGGCTGTTGCCATATTCCATGACCTGACCTTTGTGAAAGAGATGGAAAATAAGGAGAAAGAGGTGGAAAAGAATAGATATTGGAATTTACTTGCTTCCCGTCTTTCTCATGAACTTAAAAATCCCCTCGTAGCAATAAAAACATTTGCCCAGATGCTGCCTCTAAAATATAACGACGAGGAGTTCAGGACAAAATTTTCTGATGTTATGCAGGGAGAGGTGCAGAGGATAAATGAGATAATAGACAGGATAAACAAACTTGCGTATTCAATGGAACTCAGGCCTGTAGAGGTTGATGTAGTAGAGTTGTTTCGCAGCAAAATAAAAGAGGTAGAAAAGGGAGACAGTTTAAGGTTTAATATTGAGGGAAGCAGCGGGGTTTTTGTCCCTATTGACCCTGAAAAGTTCAAAGAGGCTATCGGGTACATCTTTGATTTCATACATGAAGATACTGCAGGAGTTGGAGAGGCCCGTATCTGTTTTGAGAATACAGATAAAGATGTTGAGGTTACCATCTCTGAAAATGGAAACAGGATTAATCTGACCGATTCTGAAGACTTTTTTGTCCCCTTTAACTCTAAAACCAGAAGTCCTGTTTCTATAGGTATGGTGCTCACCCGTAAAATTCTGGAGTCCCACGGCGGTAGTTTCAAATGTGTTCTAACTCTATCTGCCAGAAATCTGGTTATCTCACTTCCGAAAAACGGTGAAAAGAATGGATAAAATACTTGTTGTTGATGATGAATCTGGAGTCAGGGAATCTCTGAGATTTCTGCTGAAAGAGAAATACAAGATTATTCTTGCTGAAAACGGTTATCAGGCTATTGAACTGTTCAAGGATAATAACATAGACCTTGTTATTCTTGATATTATACTGCCGGATATAGGCGGGATTGAGGTTTTAAAAACGATAAAAAACAATGATGACGAAGTTCCTGTCATAATGTTAACCGCTGTTTCACATATTAAAACAGCGGTTGAAGCTATGAAGGCAGGGGCCTGTGAATATATTTCCAAGCCTTTTGACGCGGAAGAGATGAAACTGCTCATTGAAAATGTTCTGAAGACGGGCAAACTGTCAAGGCAGGTTTCTTTCTTAAAGGAGGAGGTTATCCGTGAGTATCCCGTGGACAGGATTGTATATAAAAGTGATGTTATGGCAAGGGTTCTGAAAGAGGGAAAGAAGGTTGCGGCAACGGATTCAAACGTTCTTCTGACAGGACCTACTGGGGTGGGGAAGGAACTTGTAGCCCGTTTTATGCATGAAAACGGTAAGAGAGCAGGGGACCCTTTTGTTCCAGTACATTGCGCTGCAATCCCTGAAGGACTTTTTGAAAGCGAAGTATTTGGTTATGAAAGAGGGGCATTTACCAATGCTTTTAAGAGTAAAAAAGGGAAGATTGAAACCGCTGGTTCGGGTACGATATTCTTTGACGAAGTTAGTGAGATACCCATGCCTGTTCAGGTTAAACTGCTCAGGTTTTTACAGGAGAAGGAGTTTTCAAGGCTGGGTGGTAATAATACAATTAAAAGTGATGCAAGGATAATCTCTGCATCTTCTGTGTCTCTGCCAGATATGGTAAAAGAAAAAAGGTTCAGGGATGACCTGTTTTATAGACTGGGGGTTATACCCATTTATATCCCCCCTTTGCAGGAAAGAAGAGAAGATATAGGTTTATTGGTGGATTTCTACCTTGATATTCTCAGCAAACAATTTCTCTGTAAGACCAGAGAATTTTCACACAGTGCTCTGGATGTTCTATACAATTATGACTGGCCTGGTAATGTCAGAGAACTTAAAAATATCATTGAGAGGATTTTGGTTCTTAGGGGAAATAAGGTTATAATAGATGTGGATGACCTGCCTGTTGAATTGAAAACTTCACACAGGCAGGACGTTTACTCTCTCAAGGAGGCGGTCGAAAGTTTTGAAAAACGGCTCATAAAAGAGGTAATTGAAAGTTATCGCGGGAACCAGACAAAAACAGCGGAACATCTTAAAACTACAAGGAGAATTTTAAGGTATAAGATGCAGAAATATAAACTTGTTTGATAATACTGCACTTTGTTATGTAGCGTTGTTCACCTGTCTTATCGGTACAACAAATATTAAAAATGAATAGAAAAAAAATTCTGGTGGTTGATGACGAAGTAGGTATTAGAGATTTGGTCAGTCGTATTCTTGAAAGAGAAGGTTATGACGTATCTTTAGCATCAGATGGCAGGGAGGGTATAGATAAACTGGGAAATGATACCTTTGACCTCATCCTTCTTGATATACAGATGCCTTTGATTAATGGTTTTGATTTTATCTCGGCAGTGAGGGAAAAGGATAAAGATATACCTGTTGTTGTAATGACAGGTTTTGGCACCGTTGAAAACGCCGTGAAAGCCCTGAAATCCGGGGCTTCAGATTTTATTGTTAAACCATTCGACATCCAGAATTTCCTTCAGACTGTAAAGAATAATCTGGAAGTTGGTAAACCTTCGGGTGAGATTTCAAAGTTAAAGATGGTAGAAGCGATACTGGAACTGAACAGGATAATTGTTTCTCTAACAAACCTTGATTCACTGATTGAGAAGGTCGTTGCCATAATTCATAACATATTCCAGCCGGAAAGCGCGGCTGTCTATTTTAAAGAAGATGGAAATTTTATTTTGCGTAAGCGCTTTCCCAGAGATGGTAGGGGAAAAAAATTACCTGTCAGTTATGAGCATGGGGAAATGCAGGATATTTTTGCTAACAGGAAGTCTCGCATCACGGGAACAGAGACAGAGACTGTTATAATACCCCTTTTCGGCAAAGAAAAGGAGATAGGATTTATCAGTATAATATTTCCTGAAAACAAGAAAATAAAAGAAGAGGAGATTAAATTTTTGGAGGTATTTGCTACACAGGTAGGTATAGGTGTAGAGAATGCAACTCTTTTTGAGGTTGTGAAAAACTCTTATCTTAATTCCATACGGTCCCTTGTTAACTCCCTCGAGACCAGGGATACATATACCAAGGGCCATTCCGAACAGGTTGCTTACTACTCAGTTGTTATTGGTAAGCAACTTGGGTTTTCGGGCAGAGATATTGAAATTTTAAGAAATGCGTCTTATCTCCACGACCTTGGGAAGGTAGGCATCAGGGATGTGGTACTTTTAAAACCCGGACCTCTCAATGAAGAAGAGATGAGTATTATCAAACAACATCCGGAGATGACCGTTAGAATACTGGAGCCGCTGGGACTGAGGGAGGGAGAGATAGATGCCTGTTTATATCATCATGAAAGGATTGACGGGAAAGGCTATCCGAAAGGGTTGAAAGGAGAAGATATACCCATTTTTGCAAAAATCCTGGCTGTTGCTGATGCCTATAGTGCGATGACTTCCGAGAGACCATACAGAAAAAGGATGATGAAGGAGGAGGCCGTCTCCGAACTGAAAAGATGGGCAGGTATACAATTTGACAGTGGGATAGTAAACATTTTTGTAAAACTTCTGGAGGAGAAAGGAACTAAAGCAGAAAAGGGAGAAGAACATGGTTAAACTTTTGCGTTTCTTTTCCAATGACATGGGTATTGACCTGGGGACGGCTAATACCTGTGTATTTGTCAACGGAAAGGGAGTTATCCTGATGGAGCCGTCCATAGTTACGATAAATCTTACTACCAAAGAGGTTGTGGCTGTCGGGAACGAAGCAAAAAGGATGCTGGGGAAGACACCATCAAATATTGTTGCGATGAAGCCGATGAAGGATGGTGTTATTGCTGATTTTGAGGCCTGTGAATCTATGCTGAGGTATTTTATTATGAGGGTCAAGACCCCAAGGCATAGATTTATTCTGCCCCCACGGATAGTCATTGCTATTCCTTCCGGCATAACCAGCGTTGAAAGGAGAGCCGTGAAAGAGACTGCTCTAAAAGCCGGAGCAAGGGTGGTTCACCTGGTTGAAGAGCCTATGGCAGCGGCTATAGGAGTTGGTTTGCCGGTGGCCGAGCCACAAGGGAGTTTTATCCTTGACATAGGTGGTGGAACAACGGAAATGGCGATTATTTCTCTCGGAGGCATTGTTCTTACGAGAAGTTTGAGGGTTGCTGGTAACGAAATGGATGAAGCAATTATTGAGTACCTGAAAAAGAAGTATAACCTTCTCATAGGAGAACGTACTGCAGAGGAGATAAAGATTAAGATTGGTTCGGCATTTCCCCTTGAGGAGGAACTGACGATGGATGTGAATGGCAGAAGTCTTGTGGAGGGACTTCCCAAAATGGTCAAAGTAAATTCTGAGGAAATCAGAGAAGCACTGAAAGATACACTTTCCCAGATAGTCAACTCAATAAGAGATATTCTTGAGGAGACTCCTCCTGAATTGTCCAGTGACCTTATTGAAGGAGGAGTCGCCGTTGCAGGTGGAGGAGCGCTCCTGAAAGGGATTGATAAACTCATATCGCAGGAAACCAAACTGCCGGTGTTCCTTCCTGATGACCCACTAACCGCTGTGGTTAGGGGAACAGGGAAGATGCTGGAAGAAGTGGATTATTTTAAACAGTTCCCGCAGGACTGACAATAATGTTATGGCGTTTTAGAAGGGAAGTTCTATTCCTCTTGGGGTTGGCTCTCTCCTTACTTATGGTAAACAGAAGTTACGTAAGAGAAATCAGGTCTGTTGAAAAGAAAAAGCATTCAGAAGAGTTGAAGATAAACTATGAGGAACTGATAGCAGAAAATGTACGTCTCAGGGAAATCCTTGACATAAAGAAGGACAAAGATTATCTAAAAAAATTTACCGTGGTAGAAGTTATCTCTATAAGACCTTTCGTCTTTCCTGCAGAGATTGTTATAAACAAGGGTGAACGTGATGGGTTAAGAGAAGGCATGGCAGTTCTTTCCAAAGACCTGTTTTTGATAGGTAGGATATTATCAACGAGGGATGACACATCTACTGTGATGACTATCTTTAACCTGAAATCCAAGATTAGCGTTGTTGCCGAGAGCACAGGAGAAATAGGGATATTAGAAGGTGGGAGTGTTCCTTATGTTTTCCTTAAATATATCCCGTCGGATAGTAAGATTAAAAGAGGAGATAGGGTTTTAACCTCAGGCTACAGTGATTTTTATCTCAGGGGTATAGAGGTGGGTGAAATAACAAAGATTGAAAAGATACCGGATTCGCTTTTTCTTAAGATTGCCGTGAAACCTTACGGTTGTTTTTCTTGTCTCTATGAGGTACTGGCGGGTGAATAAAAAGGCGATAAGGTTGAGTGAGCAATTTTTGATTATGGGAGGGCTTCAGGTATTTGTTATGAACTATCTGAAGATGGCTATTGTCCCGTCGTTTTTTCTTGTGTGGCTTCTTATTCTTACGTGGGAAGGGGATAAAGAAATTGCTCTTGTGCTGTCTGTCTTTACAGGCATTGTTTACGATTCTATTTCGAGGGGAACAACGGGTGTTTCCAGTCTTATCTTCCTTATCATTGTCTATATCAACTGTTTTTTGAGACCTGCGAGTCTGGCGGGCAGGCTTGCAGGGGTTTTTCTATTCAGTATATGTTACTTCCTGATGTTGTTATTCGAATTCCAGAAAAGTTTTCTGTGGAGTACGTATGCTCTCTTAAAATATTCTGCTCTCTTCGCTTTTTATAATGCTTTAATACTTTTTGTTATTGAAGTCGGGATGAGAAAATTGAGATGGAAAGAGAAAAAACAATACTTATCAATCTGACCAGGATTGCTTTCGCCATAATCATACTCAGGTGCTTCTATCTTCAGGTTGTGAGGTATTCTTACTACAGGGAACTTGCCAACAGAAATTGCATAAGGATTATAGAAACAGGAACTCCGAGAGGGAATATCTATGACAGGAATAAGAGACTGCTTGTTAAGGATGCCCCATCACTAAACCTTGTTTTCGTCCCTTACGACCTGGAGCATCCTGAAGAAGAGGCGGAGATTCTCACTGAAATCATATCAATGAACAAGACGCAGATACTGCAAAAATTCAAGGCGCGATATGTCAATCCTTTTGACAGGGTAATCCTAAAAAAGAAGATTACGAAAGAGGAGGTTTCTCTCATAGAAGAGAAAGCACTCAGACTCCCTGGGGTATTTATCCAGGAGGGTTTGGTAAGAGAACATCAACTCGGAGAGAAGACCTGTCATATTGTAGGTTATACAGGAGAGGTGACAGAACAGCAGTTGCAGTCGTATAGAGAGAAAGGCTATAAATCAGGAGATTTTGTGGGGCAGGACGGTATAGAGAGGGTCTATGACGAGTATCTGAGGGGTAAGGCAGGTGGCTTACAGGTTGAGGTTGATGCCCTGGGGCATCAGAGAAAGGTCTTGAATAGAAAGATGTCCCTGCCCGGGAATGACCTGATATTGACTGTTGACCATGTTATTCAGGAAATAGCCTATGATGAACTTGAGCCCATGAGAGGATGTGTTGTAGCGATGGACCCGAGGAATGGTCAGATACTTGCACTTGTCAGTAGACCCGGTTTTGACCCTGCAGACCTGCAGGGTTATCTGGGGAAAAAGGAAGGGCACCCATTTCTTAACAGGGTAATAAAGGGTACCTATTCTCCAGGCTCAGTCTTTAAGATTATTACTGAACTTGCAGCTCTCGAGACAGGAGCAATAGAAGAATATGACCGTGTTGAATGTACAGGTTACATTGAGGCTGCGGAGAGAGTATTTCACTGCTGGGAAGAAGAAGGCCACGGCTGGGTTGATATAAACCTTGCCCTGCCTTATTCCTGCAATATCTTTTTTGGGACAGTGGGTTTGAAAGTCGGGGTGTCAAAGATGCTTGAGTTTGCTGCTCTTTTTGACCTTGGTCATGCCACAGGTATTGACCTGCCAGGGGAAAAAGATGGCCACCTGCCGTCAAGACGCGAAATAGATGCTCTAAACCTGTCAATAGGGCAGGGTCCCATACTTACAACGCCGATTCAACTTTTATCTCTGATATCTACGGTGGCCAATGGCGGTAACATATGGAAACCTTACATAGTAAAAGAAATAGTTTCACCGGACGGTAAGAAAATCAAGGAGTTCTCTCCTGTTGTCAAGAAGACGGTATACGTCAGTTCTGAAAGTATTGATATACTGAAAAGGGGATTGAATAATGTGGTTTTGTTCGGGACAGGTGGCCGGGCAAGGGTCCCTAACGTAGAGGTTGCAGGTAAGACAGGTACGGTTCAGAGGGCTCACAGGGATATGGAACTGGGGACCCATGGACTTTTTGTCTGTTACGCACCAGTAGATAATCCCCAGATATCTCTGGTTGTTTTTCTGGATAACGCTTCCAGTTCGGAGGCTGCTTTTATTGCAGGCAGAATTCTAAAGAGGGTGCTTGTGCCTGAAAAAGAGGCTGTAGAGGAGTTGGATGAGATATTGGATATTATAGAGGAAGAGAATGGACGAGAGGTAGAAGATGTTGAAATATATGAGGAAATTAATTAAGGGGGAAGACCTTTTTGTCTGGGCTTACATACTGATATGTGTGGGCCTCCTTTTACTTTTCACTGCGTCAAGGGGTGTATTTGTTAAAGAGGTGCTTTTTCTCAAACAGTTTTTATGGTTGATTTTAAGCACATTTACTGCAATATTCATAAGGAGGTTGGATTACCGGAATTTTCAAAAAGCAACTCCGCTACTTTACATAATCATAGTATTTTTGTTATTTACTGTTCTACTTATGGGTAGGGGTAGTGGTGTTTCAAGGTGGATAAGACTGGGCTGGTTTAATTTCCAACCCTCTGAGTTTGCTAAACTCATAACCGTCATAACGCTTTCTGCATACTTTGCCGAAAAAGATGTTAGACGTCTCCCTGTGCTTCTCTTTGGTCTGATTCTCGTAGGACTTCCCTTTATCTTTGTTCTCAGGCAGCCCGACCTTGGAACCGCATTTATATTCATTGTTATATTCTTTGCGATATTTTATCAGGCAGGCGGTACCAGAAAACAGATAATATCTCTTTTGGTAACAGGCATTATTTCAAGTCCTGTCCTATGGTTTACAATGAAGGCGTACCAGCAGGAAAGGATACTTACCTTTATAAACCCCATGAGGGACCCGCTCGGTAAAGGATACAACCTTATACAATCTATAATAACGATAGGTTCAGGGGGATTCTGGGGCAGGGGATTTTTAAGGGGGACGCAAACAAAGCTTGCTTTTTTACCTGAATATCATACAGACTTTATTTTTTGTGTCCTTGCAGAGGAATTCGGATTCTTCGGGGTATTGCTGATTATCTTCCTATACTTTGTTTTTTTCAGGATTGCCGCGGAAATTATCTCCTCCACCCGTGATAGATTCGCCCAGCTTATGGGAACCGGCATACTGTCTATTTTTATTGCGCAGGTTGTGGTAAATATGAGTATGACTATGGGACTTTTCCCTGTGGTTGGTATCCCTCTTCCATTCATAAGTTATGGAGGTTCTTCTCTCATAGTTTCTATTCTTTCCGTTGCCCTGCTGGTAAATATAAAAGAAAATTCTCTGATGTTCTGAAAACAATGGTCCAAACCAGAGATTGTGATAATCTGTCCATGGAAGACAAGATACTGAAATTTTTGCCGCATGTTCAGGTACCTTCCCGTTATACGGGAAATGAGATAAATGTTTATCGTAAGCCCTTGAAGGATGGGGATGTCAGGATTGCTTTGTGTTACCCGGATATTTATGAACTCGGGATGTCCTCACTCGGCATCAGGATTCTTTACGGTGTTTTGAATGAGGCGGAAAATGTTGTATGTGAAAGGGTCTTTTCTCCTGCTGATGACATGGAAAGACTCCTCAGAGAAAACAACCTGCCGCTTTTTACACTTGAATCAAAGCAGCCGGTTAAAAATTTTGACGTTCTGGCTTTCAGTCTTTCTTCGGAACTTAACTATACCAACATTCTTAATGTACTTCATCTTTCGGGGATACCCATCTTTTCCTCAAAAAGAGGTGGCGATGACCCTGTGGTTGTTGCTGGTGGAAATTGTGCCTTTAATTTTGCACCACTTGTCCCTTTTATAGATTGTTTTATAGTAGGGGAGGGGGAAGAGGTTATACTTGAATTAACTGAGGTACTGGCAGAGATGAAGGGTAAAAAGAGGGAAGAGATACTTTCCGCTCTTGCTTCCATACCGGGTACATATGTACCTCTCTTTCCTGCCGAATCAGTGAAAAAAAGGTTCGTTAAAAAGTTTGATAGTGCTTTTTTCCCTGTAAGGTGGCTTGTTCCTGTGACCGAGGTGGTACATGACAGGGTGCAACTGGAGGTTATGAGGGGCTGTGGACAGGGATGCTTTTTCTGTCAGGCAGGAAGTTGCTGGAAGCCGGTAAGGACAAGGAGTGTAGAGAGACTGGTGGATATTGCACTGCAGACATACAAGAACACCGGATATGAAGAATTCTCACTGCTCTCTTTTTCGGCAGGTGACCATCCGAGGATTGAACAGATAGTTGAAGGTCTTTTAAGCAGGTTTGCTTCCAAGAAGGTGATGCTCTCATTTCCGTCGTTGAGGATAGACACCTTTTCTTTTGAACTCGCGACAAAGATAAAGGCGATTAAGAAGACAGGTCTTACCTTTGCCCCTGAAACCAGTGAAGACCTGCGTTTCTCTATCGGCAAGGAGATAAAGGACAGTGAACTTGTTGAACTTACTTTGCAGGCGCACAACAGTGGTTGGAGACAGATAAAACTATATTTTATTCTGGGCTTACCGGGTGAAGAAGACAATGATATTTTTGACATCGCCACCCTTATAAACGAGATTTCCGAAATCATAAATGTAAAGGTCTCCTTCAATACATTTATTCCCAAGCCGCATACCGTCTTTGAAGACAAAAGGTTTATATCTGAAGAAGAGTACCTCCACAAAAAGCGTCTGCTGGTTGAAAATGTCAGAAGTAACAGACATATAAGACTTACTTTCCATCCATATGATATGAGTTGCGTGGAGGCGTTCCTCGGCAGGGGTGACGAAAGACTTGCAGATGTGATATACAGGACGTGGGAGAAGGGTGGTAAGATGGAAAACTGGAGTGAGTTTTTCAGATTTTCTTTATGGGAAGAAAGCTTCAGGGAAGAGGGGATTGATATGAACGCCTACCTTGGAGGATTAACTCAGGACAGCAATAAACCCTGGAAGAAGATTAAGATTCTATAAATTCTTTGTGAACTGATTTAAGCGCCTTCTGCCCATCCACTCTTTTAATGACACAGGATATCTTTATTTCAGAGGTGCTTATCATCTCAATGTTGATTCCTTCCTTTGCCAGTGCCTGGAACATCCTTCCTGCAACGCCTGGGTGGTTCATCATCCCTATGCCTATGATGGAAATTTTCGCTATTTCCCTGTCGCAGATAACACTCTCCGCCATAATCTCTTTCCCGATGGATTCGGTAATCTTCAGAGTTTTTTCCACGTCAGAAATGTTTATGGTGAATGAAACGTCAGCAAAATTTTCTTTACTGACGTTCTGAACTATAACGTCCACGTTTATATTTTCCTTTCCGAGTGCAGTAAATATTTTTGAAGAGACCCCGGGTTTGTCAGGTACCCTGAATATGGTTATCTTTGCCTGTTTTTCATCGAGAGATACTGCTGAAACATCAGTGCCTTCCTTCAATGAGAGTTTCTTTACCATCGTTCCTTCTCCTTTCCCAAACGTTGATTTCACGGAAAACGGGACATTATATCTTTTAGCAAACTCTACAGCTCTTGACAACATCACCTTGGCACCGGTGGATGCCATCTCAAGCATCTCATCGTAGGATATCTCAGGTATCATCTTTGCCTCAGGAACCAGGTTGGGGTCGGCGGTGAAGACTCCGTCAACGTCGGTGTATATGTCACACCTGTCTGCCCTGACCGCCGCGGCAAGAGCTATTGCCGTAAGGTCAGAGCCTCCTCTACCGAGGGTTGTTATGGCGCTTTCGGGACTTAAACCCTGAAAGCCCGCTATAACAACGATATTGTTTTTTCCCAGTTCTTCCATGACCCTGAGCGGCTCAATCATCTGTATCCGTGCTTTGGTGTGGAAACTGTCGGTTTTGATACCCGCAAAATATCCGGGCAGGCCTTCAGCGGATTCTCCATAATCTTCTATAGCCATACACAGCAGGGCAACAGAGACCATCTCTCCTGTTGAGAGGAGAATGTCCATCTCTCTTTCAGGGGGAGCAGGAGTGATGTCTTTTGCCATACTGATAAGGTTGTCCGTGGTCTTGCCCATTGCGGAGACAACAACAATAACCTTATTTCCCTCTCTTTTTGTCTCAACGACTTTTTCCGCAACGGCCTTTATCTTCTCCGTTGTGGCAAGAGAACTTCCCCCGTATTTCTGTACTATCAGCATTTCCCTCCCTACGGAGGTCGGACCTCCGTAGGTAATTATAGCATGGGAAATGTTCCCAAATCAAACGGGGAAAAGGGGACAGGCTACTTTTTATCCTTAAATTATAAGAGAGAAGAAAATCTCTGATTGTTTTTTGAAATTGCTCCAACCGGCACATTGAATATGAAAAAAGTAGCCTGTCCCCTTTTCATCAGGTATGGCGTCTTCTGATATTTGTGAGGGCAAGGATGGTGGTAACCAATGTCATAATTAAAAAACCTTTGGTTATATCAGGTAGGATGTCATTGTATTCAGATACAGTTTTCCAGATACTGTGGACTGATATAGATTTTGCCAGTAATACCAGAGTTATCACTGACCAGAGAATAAGGGCCGAATACCTCTTGCCTTTAAGAAGTCTTAAAAGAAAATATATAACCAATATCCAGAAGAGCCACGAGAGTTTTTGCCATATGTCCAGGGATAGAAAATAGAAATAAAAGCCGGTAAAGGGTTCAAAGATATAATGAATGTTGGAGGTTCTTTTCTGCGGGTATCCGATAACCCTGAACCTGTTGACCTCCCTGTCTCTCAAGGAAGAGATAATATATTTCTCCCGGGATTTCATATCCATCTGCTTCCAGTCTTCTGACCTGATGCCTGTCCATACGTTACAAGAATTTCTCCATCCGTGCCAGTTTGTGCCGCTTACCATTACCAGCCCCTTCTTTTGGCAGAAGGCAATTATCTCCTGTTGTCTCTCTTGCGTAAGATAGACAGAGGCGTTTCCTGCTATCTCAAATCCGTCAACGCCTGCTTCATACAGGTCATCCATAGAATATGTGGACCTTGTTTCAGCCCAAAGATGTGGAACGATGACCGCCCCGCCCTGGTTGTGAACGTCTTCCACCATGCCATCCAGGTCTTTATACTTTTTTGCATCAATATTCTCTTTAATCCCTAAGAGATTAAGATGAATACCCTTAAAACTTATCTCTTCTCCTTCAATTACGGCAGCATCAATAAAATTCTTTTGTATGATTTTTTTCTGTATGGCAGGGGCACCACCTATCCAGTCGTGTTCAGTGGTTGCCCAGCCGTTAAATCCATGGTTAACGTGCCAGTAGAAACTCCTTTCGGGGGTAACGATGCCATCGTGGGAATATATGGTGTGGGAGTGCAGGTCAATAAAAAACTCATCAGGATTTTTTGATTTCAGTAGGTTCTGTGGCAGCGGGCAGAATATGCAGTAAAGGATAAAGAGCAAAAAAGAGACTGTGATTACTGTCATCCCTCTGAATAGTGACAGGGATTTTTTTGTCCATCTGCCCTTTAATCTGATAAGAGAGTAGATGACCCATACGGCTAAGAGCCAGAGGAGCCAGGAAATAATCTGAGTTCTGGGATAGGGGAGGGTTAAAAAATATGAAGGGAGGTCAAAGAATGGGGCAAAGATTTTGTTGAGGATGTGAATAATAATCTCCGCGTCGTTTACAGCCGAACCCGTTTCAACGTTAATTAAACTGTTAAAGAACATATGATTCCCTTTATGAAGAGAAGAACCTGTCTCCAGTTTTTATCCTGTACCCTTTCAGAAATTCTGATACAGGCATTCTTTTTTTCCCCTCCATCTGGACTTCATCTATTTGCAGAATCCCTTCTCCGCAGGCAACATATATTGAGTCCCTGTCTGTCTTTATCACTTCCCCTGTTTTTGCTCCCTTCTCCCCCCATTCCATGCCGGGGATGGAATGGAATATCTTCAGGTATCTACCGTTGATGTATGTGTATGCTCCCGGCCATTCTTTTGTTCCCCTGATAAGGTTGTGTATCTCAGATGCCGTCTTTTCCCATCTTATAAGTCCGTCTTCTTTAGTCAACTTTCTGGCATATGAAGGGTTTCCCCTTTGGGGAGCAGGACGGATGCCTCTTTTTATTTCTTCTATGCTCTCAATAAGTACCCCCGAAGAAGTCTCAGACAGCCTCTTTTTCAAAGAAAAGATGTCATCGGTTTCATCAATGACCACTTTTTTCTGCATTATAATGTTACCGGTGTCTATCTTATCCTTGATTGTTATTACCGTTATCCCTGTCTCTTTTTCTCCGTTTATCAGTGTCCACTCCATGGGAGCGGCTCCCCTGTATTTTGGAAGGAGGGAAGGATGAAGGTTTATTGCCGCCACAGAAGGTATTCTGATAACAGGGGGCGGAAGAATTTTCCCGTAGGATATCAGTATAATAAGTTCAGGTTCTAAAACCTTAAGGGTATCTATGAACATTTTATCCGACAGTGTTTCAGGCTGGTGAACAGGTATGTTGTTCTGTATAGCCCATTTTTTTACGGCAGTACAGGAGGTTTTCAATCCCCTGCCTTTGGGTCTGTCAGGCGCAGTTACAGTTCCCAGAAGTACATCCCTTTTTTTTAGTTCCTCAAGTGAAGGTATTCCAAACTCATCACTCCCAAAATATATTATTTTCATTTTATATTGTGTGACAGTAGAATATTCCTTTTATGGTAATCTTTTTCCCTCCCGAGGTCAACAGACAGTTGGGACGGGACTTGATTTTTGTAGGATGATGTGTTACCGTTTTTAAACACATATAGGTTATGCGAACCAGATTTCCAGCGTTTTAAATAAAAGGAGACAGCATATGCTTGAAAAATCTGCAGGTCTGCGTGTGTGTATCTTGTCTATATCTCTAATTTTACTCTTTAGCAGCAGTTCTTTGTTTCCTGCCCAGGAGTTTTACAAGAAGGTTAACAAGTCAGGAGATAGGCTTGTCGTAAAAAATCCCTTTGAGGAGGTTGTTTATCCTGCAGTTTTGATAAAGGGCATTACTGATTATTCTGCCGATACTGTAAGGTTTACAGAAGGTCCTGTCTTGAACGGAAGTCTGATTGCAGGAAGACTTCTTACCGACAGCATACTTACTCTTAACCCAAACGGTACCGGGGTGTGGATGTATGACGGGGGCTTTAACGGTTTTGACCCGACTGTAACCTTTGAACAGGCTGACAATCCTCTTGAATATCTCAAGCATCAGTGGGATGCACTTGGCGGGAAAGCGAGGGGTTATTCTCACCCTGCGAATGTTCTTTTTCTCAGACTTACAAGTGGTAACAGGGTTACATATCCGATAGAATTTCCCGGAGGGATTAAAATAAATTCCTTAAGGCTGATAACAGGATACAGGACTCTGGATTCAAACCAGCAGGTAGAAATAACAGTCAGCAGGGATACGGGAGGTGAAGATGTTATAGGTACCTATACCGTTTCTTCCGGCGGCATAGTTCCCGAATCTTTCAGTGAAAAAGGTGTCCGTCATCCGATTTCCCTATCTGAAAAGAGCCTCTATGCTTCTGTTGACGGCATTGGTATGAGGTTTGAAAAGATTGGCTGTTCAAAGGCATACCTGTCTCTCAGCCTTAAGGGCGAAGGCAAAAAGTGGACGCTTATAGGTCCTGTTCACATAACTGCATGGCTTGATACATCTGGAATTCATTTGCCTGCTCTCAAACCCGGTGAGAACATAATTACGTATGCCGATGCTGATATCTCTTCGCATAAGGCTGAGGTTTTGATAAAACTGCCTCCAAAACCTGAAAAGGAGTTTGTTCTTTACAGTTTCGAAAAGGGGACAGATGACTGGGTGGTTTCGGAAAATGCATCTATCAGATGGAATGAAGGTGCACCTTCGGGTGCGTATAAAGGAGAAGGATGCCTATCTGTTCTTCTTGACCCTCAGGATGACGGTAAGGGAGGCGTGAAACAGTCCAGTGTTATGGTTACAAAAATACCGCAGGCGGACTGGAGAGACTATAACCGTCTTGAATTGGCAATAAATACAGCAGGAAAATCCCCCGGGGATGTCTTCCAGCGGGTCCGCATAGGGATGTACAGCCGTCCTGAAGGTTACTCGCATCTTCTGTGGATAGAAAAGAGTGATACATGGCAGAAGTACAGCATAGATATAAGCAGGATGGGAAGGAGCAGCGTGAGATGGCTGAAGATTTCAACGTACGGACAGAGATGGTCAACTGAAGAAAAATTCTCTTTTTCCCTGGATGATGTGAGGCTTGCCCGCTATCCTGAAGAGAGAGAACCAGAGGTGGAGAGTAGGCATATAATTAGAGGGTTGACGGTTGAACAGACAAAACGGTTAAAAGAAAACATTATAGGATGGCTCGGCTGCAAACCGGAGCCTCTAACTGACGATGAGAAAAAATCTACTGTAAAAAAATTCTTCCCTATGGGTGTATGGTTAAACGCCAGCGGAGCAATGTCTGCGGCTGAGACGCTGGGGATGGACAGGTGGAATGGATTCAAGGCTGTGCTCCACGACCTCAGGAAACATAATATGAACTCAATAATGGGCAGCGGTCACCCTTTTTATCAGGACAATGGAAGATATTTTGACCTTTTGGAAGAGTCAGGCATCCGTTCATGGACCTACGGACCGGTCTATTTTCATGACCAGGGAAGTACGGAGAAAAATGAGAGATGGTTTAAGTCAAGGATAGAGCCGGGTGCAAGAAATCTTGCTCCTGCTGCCAGAGACAGGTGGGGACTACTGGCATGGGGGCTGACTGAAGAGATAGACATAGATATGGTGGAGTCTCTCAGACAGTACTATGCTCTTATGAAGGATATATCTCTTGATGACGATATTGTGGTGCTCCACAATCATCTGGAGCCTCAGAAAAAACATGCAGAGGTTTTTCCCGATACAAAGGTTCTGGCATGGGACAGATACCCTTTCCGCCAGTACTGGGCAGACCCATTAAAAACGTGGGCTTCAGAGATTGATAAGCACTATCGTGTTGCCCGTTCAATAGATGCCAATCTGTGGATAGTATTACAGTCATACAGCCAGTCTGTCAAAACACCCGGTGGGAATACCTATTATGCGAGACATATAAGCCATCCTTTACAGATGAAGGCACAGGCATGGGTTGCCGTGGGAAGGGGTGCAACAGGATTGTATGCCTATCTTTACTCTTTAAGGGGGGGCGAGGAAGGTGGTGGAACTGCTTTCAAAACATTGACGGGAGATGATACCCCTGCTTATAAGGCATGGGCAGAGGCGCTTGCCGAGATAACTCCCCACAAAGAACTATTGTTAAAACTGCAGAGACAGGAAAAAAGCGTTGCTGAGAGTGAAGACGACAGGATATGGGTAACAACCTTTAGAGCAAGGCCTAAAGAGGATGTTCCCGGGACATATCTCATAGCGGTGAATGCAGACTGGGTAAAAGAGAGGACCTTTAAATTTGTCTGTTCTATTTCCGGACCTGTGTATGACGTTTCAACAGGTAAAAAACTTACAACACAGGAACTTGGTGCTTTAACCATTTCTCCAGGCAGCGGACGAATCTTTCGTGTGGGGGAATAAAAAATCTCCTGTTTTAATTTTATCAGGGATAAGTGATAAACAGGAGGATATGGGGGGAATATGATTACTCTGCTGAGAGTGGATAGGATAATGCTTGTGATAGGGATGTTTTTATTTTCAGGGATTCTTTTAGGAGAGACAGAAAGGGGAGACCAGATGGTAATGAAGAATGACTACTGGCAGATTAAGATTGAGCCCCGCTGGGGAGCCAGAGCGAGCAGTCTGTATTCTGTCAAGCACGGATATGATTTTGTTTCAATGTGGGAGCCTGTTAAAGAAGGAAGGGATGCAGGGACAGTGAGTGGAGGTGCCCTTACAGGTATGATGTCCGGAAGTTACAAGTCTTCACAGCCTCAGGAGCAATATACAGTTGTAAGAAGTTCTCCAGCGGAAGCGAGTTTTACATATGACAACAGGTATATGTTTCTTGACGGCCTCAGGGAGGAGAAAAAGATATCCATTGAAGGGCCTGCTCTCATATATTCTGTAAAGGTAACCAATACAGGTAGTGAGGACAGGGTGATATATTACAGGGTTCAGGACTGGTTAGGAACAGGGCTTAACAGGGGCATAGACAGCGTTTTTGTTGTACCGTGGACAGAAGGGGAGCCGTTCGCATTTTATCATCTGGGAGGTACGGGATATTTTCACAGGCCTTTTATTAAGCCTTCAGGTCGGTGGTTTGCCCTTGCGGACATAACCGGTGATAAGGGGCTTGTTGTCACAGTGGAAAAAACGGATGTTGCGGCAATATTTTTCTGGGGTTCAGGCAGTGACCCTTTAAGCAGAACAGCAGAGATTTTCTTCCCGCGTAAAAAACTGTCTCCGGGCGGCTCATGGGAGATGGAACTGAGATACACTCTCTTTTCCCCATCTAATCCGGAAACGTTAGACAGTAGTTTTGCTCACCTGCTGGCGGCTGGAAATATAAACCGGTATCTTGCCCGCAGCATGGAAATGGGTATAAGGACAGGACTGCCTTATGACAGTGTTATGGAGATGCCTTACAGGAAGGGGAAGGTTGTGGTTTTCCCCGTACACCTTGCAGATGGTGCACTGGAAGGCAGGACCACGCCTGAATACGGCAGGACACTGAAGAGTGTGCATCTTTATGGAACACCCGGAGAGGTAGTTCCACTTGTTATTGGGATAAGAGCAACAGAAGACATATCAACAGGGAATGTATCCTGTGGAAACCTTGACGGCAGGCTGAGAAGCCAGATACCTGCATCCTCCATTGAATCAAGGTATGTAGCCGGTAAGAGTCTTCTGCTGGTGAAGGATTGGGGGTTGTCTCAAAATGTACCTTTTGATGAGATATTAGCAATCAACAACGATATAAAAGATGCAGAGAGAATGACACCATTTTCAATAAAGACTGGAGAGGTTGCATATATCTACAATGCAGTGAGAATCCCTGTTGATGCGGCATCGGGAGATTACAGGGGTAAATATACGGTTTCAATAGACGGGAGGATAGTAGAGATAGACGTAAATCTTACGGTAAGACCTTTCAGTTTACTTCAGGCCAAACATAAGACATACGGCACGTTTTTTCGTTATTTCATAAGGTCTCAGGATACGGATAAAGAGAGTGCAGGAAAGTATGCCATTGGGAGGGAAGAATACCTTAAGGCACTAAAATGTATTGCTGATGTGGGATATAATGGGCTCATTGTTTATGTCTCAAAAAGGGAGGACCTTTTGTGGGTAATGGAAAGGTGCCGCGAACTTGGGATGTTGGGAGGTTTTGTTCTTGTCAGGTCAGGGAATCTCACCGCAGAGGATATTACGGGGTTGAAGAAAAAACACAACATAATGGGGTGGGGTATAGACGAACCTGTAAGATACAGCCAGATACCTGTAGGTGTGAAGAGATACAAGAGTTTTATAGCGAAGGGGCTTCTGACACCTTCTTTCACTCCAAATGTCCCGGTCGGACTTCTTATGGCAGATAACCTTGAAAAGATAGTTCCGATAATCGCGATGAGTGGAAACCTGGCGTACGGCATAGATGCCACAAGGAGATATAAGAATGAGGGAAGGCAGGTATACTGGTACAGAACCGGTCAGGCTGCAGCGACTGTTGAGCAACGCGTATTCAGGGGTATCTATCTATGGAAAGAACCTGTGGATGGCATACTTGACTGGGGAGATGATTCGGTAGCACCCACATTCACTAACCACCAGATGGCAGGTTTTGCCGGTACTGATGTTCTCCCGAGACTGGGCAGGGAGAATATAAGGCAGGCTCTGATAGACCTTAACTATCTGCATACACTTGAAACGCTTACATCAAGGTGTAAGGATGCGGCTCTTAAAGAAGAAGCGGAAGGGCTGATGAACTGGATAAGAGACTACTTTGGCGATGACTGGTACCTTGCTCTTGAGCCTATAAAAAACCCTCAGTATATAGATGACATCAGGCAGGATGTCGCTGATATGATAGAGAAACTTGTGAAGGCAGGGGTAAGGTAGTAAGAATATTTTTTAAAAACCACGGGGGAGAAAATGGGAAACAGACAGATGGGATGGCAGATTTTTTATGCGGTATTTTTTGCAACTATTCTTTTTTGCAGTGTACGGCCGGGGATTTCTCAGGAACGCCGGTCAGGTCCTTCAATGGATATCAAAGACCATTACATGCGGGGTGTGTACTGGCCTTGGGAAAGAACAGGTGCTGTTGCAGAAAAGGCAGGTATTGAGTTCTGGGTATTTGTCGAGAATACGCTTAAAATCCTGAAGAATGACCTTAACTGTAATGTTGTGTGGTTTGTGAATATCGGCATGGAAGATGCGGCGAGGGTATGCGATATTGCTGAAAGGTATCATATAGGTGTTATGCCCAACATCAATCCTTTTTTATCCCTTTCCTACCATGGTATTAAGGGTGTTGAAGATATAAAGAATGCGGCAGTTCAGTCCTTTAATATACTCGGCGGGAAGAGAGCCCTAACTGCCTATGTACTTCGCGACGAGCCCTCAAAAGCGATAGCAAAACAGATGGAGGTTTTCAGGCGGGAGATGAAGGCCGTTGACCCATCCAGAGAATCAGTTGTGGTTACAATGCACGGTTACACAGAATCCTATGCCCTACAGACAGGTTTTCCTGTCCAGTGCGTTGACATATATCCGTTTGGAGGGGACAGGTCTCCCAATATACCCAATCCTGCTCTGCGTTCGCAGGGATATTACAGGAACACGTTATCGGCACTCGCCGGGGCGGTAAGAAAGGCAGGCAGGCATTTGTGGATAATGCCCGGGGTATTCGGTGATTTCTGGGGTCCGTGGTGGTATGACGAGAATATGAATGTTGTTATAGAGCCGGGTACATACCATCACTGGCGTATGCCTACTGTTGAAGAGACGCGGTGGCAGATATGGGAGGGAGTTAGAAACGGATGCAGGGGAGTTGTATTCTACGTTCTCTGGCCTGCAAAAAATGACTGGGATGGTAAGGGGGAAGTCCCTGAGAAGATGGCAAAGACTGCTGCTCGGGTGAAAGGGCTGAAATGGCCAGTGGTCAATAAACAGGTGAAAACAGAGATGCCTGAAGCCCTGATGTATATAAATGGAGTCCCCACCCCTCAGATGAGAGAGATGGGAAGAACCTTCGGAGTGATATCGGAGATAGAGAACCTGCTTATGAGTCTAAAAGATGCAGACTTCCCTGCGGCTTTTGTTGAAGATACCTTTACCACAGCAACATTCATCAGTCAGGCGGATAGCACATGCCGGTATGTTGTGGTAGTGAACGACAACCTTAAAGAGGCACAGCAAAAAAAGATTTTATTTATGCCCAACATAAAAAGGGTGGAAGACGTTATTGCAAAAAAGGAACTTGCCGTTAGAGAGGAAAACTCCAGCAGTCTGGCAGGTTCATTACTAACCCTTGAAGCTGGAGGCGGAACCCTTTTGAGGCTTGAGTTTGTTGATGAAAAGCCTGGTCATATACTCTTTGATGAGGACTTCTCCATTGCCACTATGGGTCTGCAGACAAAAAATGTAGTAAGGCATCCAGTAAAACGTGCTTTCAATACTGGATGGGAATGGATTGTCCAGAAGGAGAAAGATTTGTCTCCTGACGTCAGGGGGACACTTATACTGCCCAATATATCAAGGCCCGGTGGAGCAACCCAGGGGGTATTGACCACTTCCAAAACGGAGTTTGACGTTTATATGCAGGTTAAAGGTAATTTTAAAGACGCTGAATCTCTCATAGTTGAATGGGTGGGAGAAGATGGCAAGCGTGGCTGGCTGATGTCCAACAACTACCATCTGCCGGTAGATATCCCCCAGGGTATAAAAGATGTGGAGATACATATTTTGGATGGGGTAGCAGTAAACCGGATACTCCTCTGGGCAATCCCCAAAAAGGGACGATAGCGAACGGGAAGGCATAAATACAGTGGAACTTTTTGCCGGGGGAGGAAGAGTGAAAGATTTTACTGCTGGAATACGAGAGCACCTGCTGAAATAATGCCTGCGTCAGTCCCGAGTTTTGACCTTACAACCTTTACATTCTCCGCCAGTTTTGGCATCGCCTGTTCTTTAATCTTCTTTTCTATGGTCTCAAACATAATCTCTGTTCTCTGAGAGATACCGCCTCCGATAATTATCAGTTCAGGGTTCAAAAGATTGACGAGGCTGGTAAACAATGCCCCCAGACAGACTCCAACATCTATCCATATATCAGTGGCTACCTTATCTCCCTGTTTGTATGCATCGGAGATTATTTTGGGAGTTATATCTTCAAGATGCCCGTTGACAAGGTCATATATCAGTGTTTTTTTGCCGTCTTTTATGGCATTCACTGCGCGTTCAACGATGTAGTCTCTGCCCACGAATCTTTCTATACAGCCATAGTTTCCGCATTTGCACTGCGGTCCCTTATAGTCAATGGTCATATGCCCTATCTCTATGGCGGAATACTTCCCTCCGCGAAGCAGTCTGCCGTCTTTAACAATACCTCCGCCTAAGCCTGTTCCGAGGGTGATGCATATGATGGTATTGTATCCTTTCCCTGCTCCGTATAAAAATTCTCCCCATGCTATGGTATTCACGTCATTTTCTACTACAACAGGCAGTTTGTATCTATCCGTAAATATCTGTTTGAGAGGCAGGTTGTCCCATCCTGGCAGGTTCGGTGCAGAAAAGACAACCCCTTCATTATCAACAACCCCGGGCGTCCCTATACCTATCCCTGCAACCTTCCCATCAGTCCCCTCAAGTGCGAATTCAACGGCGGCTTCCATCTGTCTTAAAACAACCTCTCTGTCATTCTTTTCTCCGAGCGTAGGGAACTGTTGTTTTTTAAGTATAGACCCCTTATCGTCGGTAAGCCCGGCCTTTATATACGTGCCGCCAAGGTCAATCCCCACTGCTTTTTTCATCTCTTCTTCCCGAAGGGCATCTTGAAGCTCTTCTTCTTTGTGTCATCCGACGGTTGTTCTGTCTTCGGCGGGGCAACCGCTGGTTTTGCTGGGACCGGTTTAGCCACCGGCGGCTCTTCTTTTTTAACGCCCTTCCTGCCAAATAATCCCCTCCCTGTTTTTCCCTCTGCTGCAGGAGGAGGTGCAGATGCGGGTTTTGGTGCGGCAGGTGCTGCTTTTTCTCCCTTTTTCCCGAAGAGTCCGCGTCTCTTTTTACCCTCTGTCTGACCGGAACCCGCGGGAGGTTTTTCAGGTGCCTGCGGCTGCTCTTTCTGTGCCTCTATCTCTTCTTCAGGATATGCACCGTATTGCTTTACAAGTTCTATGACCCTGCAGTACTGTTGAAAACTTACATTGTTGGGTATTGAATGGTCTGAATGGTATATGTATCCGCCATTTTTCTTGGCGGCTTCAAATTTTGTTTTTATCTCCTGCTCTATCTTAGAAGGGTCCTCGTCTGCCATCAGGCGAACATCTATTCCGCCCATGAAAGACAGACTGTCACCGTACTTTTCTTTTAGTTTGATGACATTCATTCCTGCTTTAACCTCAAGCGGCTGCAGGCAGTCCAGACCTGTTTCAATGAGAATGGGAATCAGTTCCGATACATTCCCGCAACTGTGCAGTATAGTTTTCATTCCCTTTGAGTGAAAATAGGCATATACAAGACTGTCTGCCTCATAGTGTGTTTTTTTATAGGTGTCAGGTGAAAAGAGCAGGCCGTTTTTGTATCCCATATCATTGTATAGAAATGCAGCGTCAAACCTGAATCCATTATTTAGCATCAGTTCCGCCATAATAATTGTAGATTCTGCAAGAGTCATTACCATCTCCTTCATCCACTCAGGGTCATCTGCCATTATGGTGAGCAGTTGTTCGGAACTCACATAGGACTGGAGTATGTCGTATCCATACCCGCCTGCGTAGCATAGAAATTTCCCTTCTTCATGGGCGGTTTTGTTTCTTGCCAGTCCAGATGCCCAGTCAATCCTTGTAAACTCAGGTTTCAATAGTTTTTTAATCTCTTTCCAGTCATCTTTTGTTTTTACAGGCCAGTCAATAATTTCCGGTGTGGTGGAGTAGTCCCTGTGGTTACGTCTTTTGCCACCCTGCGGTGTCGTGGTTATGATATACTCTTCGTTTTTCTCCAGCACCTTTACTGGCAGTCTTGGAGATATATCAGCCCCGAAATGTTCAAACTCAAATCCAAAATGTTCTTCAGGAGTTGTGTCTTCAGGCAGACCTTCCTTATGCCACCTTTGTACGGTAGAACTCCAAGGAGCGTCGTGTATTGGGACTCTATCAGGTATCTGATGATTTAATGCTTTTAAAACCCGTTCTCTACTTGTCATTTTTACTCCTTTACCCCGGATTCGTTCTGGTACGCTTGCATATGAGGGGTTATGGTTTTACCTTTTCAGTCTGGTTATCTCTATTCTCCTTCTGCTATTCAGTGAACGGAACATCACAAAAATTGTTTTTGCAGGTAACATATCCTTTATTTTTTCAGCCCATTCAATAAGAACAATTCCTTTCCCGAGGTATTCTTCCCATCCAATTTTTTCCACCTCTATTTTACCCTTTATTCTGTAAAGGTCAAAATGGAAAACAGGAACCTTTCCCTCATACTCATTTATCAAAACAAATGAAGGGCTTGTTGCTTCATACCCTGTCAGTTGTTTTACGATACCCTTAATCATAGTGGTTTTACCGCTTCCGAGTTCACCGGTAAACCCGACAACATCCCCTTTTTTAATTTTTAAAGCAATCTTTCTCCCCAGTCTCATTGTTTCTTTCGGGCTTTTCGTAAATACTACCATAAATAGTATTTTACTTTTTTTTATAAAAAGGGTAAAATATAATCAGCCTGTTCCGTGCGTGGGGATTAATTATCCTTGAGCCAACACTATTAGTTAGGGAACCAAGTTCTGATGGGGCCGACAGGTTCGCCTTGAGCGAAAAGTCGAAGCCGTCAGAGAAGGTACCCACATTACCTTGAGGGTCTCAAAGGATACAATTCTTGCGGCGGGACGGGCTTCCATTTCATACTGGGTAGGTACCCGAGCGGCCAAAGGGGACGGCCTGTAAAGTCGTTGGCTAACGCCTACGGAGGTTCGAATCCTCCCCTGCCCACTTAGCAGTGATTGAGTTCATTGGTTGGCAAAGGTAGTAAAACTTTTCTGAACTGGTAGGTCAGGATTCGAATTGGTGCTGGTGCGAATGAGTTTCACCTTGTTCGCCTCCCCCTTTGAGGGGGGAGGCAGACACTCTGTTTCTATTAGAGTGCGGTGGGGGTGAAGGATGCCCCCCACCTTACTTCCTCCCCCTCAAGGGGGGAGGATAAAATGAGGGGGTGAATTTATCGAGCACTGTATAGCACGGAGGGCGAGAAGGTGAGCCCGTTGACCGACGCCCGTAAGGCTCGATGGATTGAAATCGAGCCCACAGGGCTAGAGCCTGTTTATGAGTTGCGACGAGCAGGAGCAAAGAATAGGCGGCTGGCCTACCGAAGCACTGTGTGCGGAGGAGCCGTACCGACGATGAATGCTTCCTTGAGAAAAAAGGTTAGCAATCATCATTAAAAAAGATGAGGAGTTCGTGCGTAGCGTTTCTCAGTAGCACAATCCTCCCCTGCCCACTTAGCAGTGATTGAGTTCATTGGTTGGCAAAGGTAGTAAAACTTGCTTTACTTGCGGGGTTGGTTTAATGGTAAAACATCAGCCTTCCAAGTTGATTATACGGGTTCGATTCCCGTACCCCGCTTTGTTCTCTTCTTTGAATAGGGAATCGAAGGGAGCGAAGTCAGAGATTGCGATGAGTAAGAGCAATCTCAGCGGGTGGCCGACCCGAGCAGTATCGGGATGCGAGGGCGCCGATTCCCGTACCCCGCTTTGCAAGCATACCACCACCTGTATTCTCCCCTGCAGATGTAAGGGGGAAAAGTGAAGGTGTGAAATCATGGATTGAAACTTTGCAGGTGGAATTACATCTAAACAGATTGACTGGAGACAGAAAAAGATGATAACTGAATTTCTTGAGAAATCAAAACTGGGCAGGGAAATATCATTTGAGGTGGAGAAGGAAGTACTTGACAATGAACGCCTTGATATCATAAAAGAAATAAAAAATAATGTTAATATAGAAGGATTCAGAAAAGGCAATGCTCCGGATTCCATTATAGAAACAAGATACCAGGATACAATAAGAGAAAACCTTTTGAAGCGAATAGTTCCGAAGGTTTATCTTGATGCTCTTAAACAGAAAGGACTTTCACCAGCGGTTGAGCCTGATATTTACGGGGTGAGTTTTAATGATGGGACGTTAAAGTTCAAGGTCTACGTAGAGGTTAAACCTGAGGTTAATCTGCCGAGATACAAAGGGATATCTGTCAAGAAAAGGGAACCTGAACCGGTAACTGAAAAAAATGTTGAGGAAGAACTTGCAAAATGGGAGAAGAAGCCGGAACTTACAGCAAGCATTATTGACCCTGTTAAAAGAAAAGCCTGGCGTGAGAAGATAAGAAAACAGATGGAAGACTACAATGTAATGAAGGCACGTATGGAGGAAGATAAGGAGTTATGGATGGAAATTTTTAAAAACACAGATTTCCCTGTCCCTGAAAAGATGATAAACGAACAGGCGTTGAGATACACGGAAGATTATTTCAGCCGTATGGATGTTAAGGATAAAACACAGGAAGAAAAGGAGAAACTGGCAAAGGATATCTTTGAAAAGGTAAAGCCGGAGGCTGAAAAAAACATTAAGAAGTACTTTGTTCTTGACAGAATAGCCGATGCGGAGAAAATTGAAGTGAGTAAAGAAGATGTGAAAGAAAGGATTACGGCGCTGAGTCGTTCAGCAGGTGAATCTTATGAACAGGTGAAGGATAAGATTGAGAAGGCGGGGAAGATGGATGATATGAAAGATGAGATAAGAATTCAGAAGGCTCTCAAAATTTTAACAGATAATGTTCATCCAATCAAAAGGGTTATTCTACCGGGGGAAGAAAAAAGTCTGAAGACGATAAGATAAACAGGTACCCCATTCCTTCTTTTGAAAGGGGGTGAAGGGGGGATTAGAAGGAGAAAAAATGTCTACGCTACAAAACCAACTCATACCATACGTTATAGAATCCACGGAAAGAGGAGAACGGGCTTATGACATATATTCCCGCCTTCTGAAAGACAGAATTATTTTTATCGGCTCTTCAATAACTGATTCTCTTGCAAATGTTGTCATAGCAGAGTTTCTATTCCTCCAGAATGAATCTTCTGAGAAGGATATCAACCTTTATCTGAATACACCTGGAGGGTCTATAACCGCAGGGCTCGCAATATATGATACGATGCAGTTTGTTTCCTGCGATGTCTCCACCTACTGTATAGGACAGGCATCCAGCATGGGTGCCCTTCTGCTTGCAGGTGGGACGAAGGGCAAAAGATACCTTCTGCCCAACAGCAGGGTTCTGATACACCAGCCGTGGGGGGGTGTTGAAGGCACCACAAAGGATGTTAGCATACAGACCAAAGAGATGATACGGCTGAAAGGGATTATAAACGGGATTCTTGCCTTACATACCGGCAAGTCCATAAAAAGAATTGAAAAAGATACTGACAGGGACTATTTTATGAATGCCGAGGAGTCTTTAAACTACGGACTGGGAGATAAAATTATACAGTCCGACAAAATTTCATTATTGAGGGGAAATGGCTATACTCAAAAAAAATAATAAAACACAAAAAAAGGTTTTGTCTGCACTCCCATTAAGAGACCTTATAATCTTTCCCAATATGGTTGTTCCTTTGCTTGTTGGGAGAACCCGGTCAATCAATGCGGTGGAGGAGGCACTAGCCAATGAAGAGGAACTGGTTGTTGTTTTTCAGACAGACCCGCAGGTTGACGACCCGGAACTGAAACATCTTTACTCCGTAGGGGTTACCACAAAGATTATTCAGAGTGTCAGGGAACAGAATGGAGTGATGAAGATTCTTGTGGAGGTGTTGAGCAGAACTTTAATAAAAGATTTTACCAAGGACAAGAAAGGTTTTACCTGCAGGATTGAAAGGGTTGTAGAAAAAACCGAGGAGGTAAAGAGCAAAGAGAATGAGGCCCTTTCAAGGCTTCTCCTCGAACTGCTTGAGAAGTACCTGAGTTTGAGTACCTCTGTACCGAAAGAACTTTACAGCACCATCTCCACAATTGAAGACCTTTCAAGACTTTGCGATACGATAGCTGGGTATCTGCCGCTGAAGATTAAAGACAAGGGAACGATTATAGAAACTATACCTATTCAGGAACGGCTCAAGTTGTTGATAGACACGCTGAATAGTGAAATCGGTGTTCTTGAGGTACAGAAAAAGATTCAAAATCAGGTTATAAAGAAGATAGAAGATACCCAGAAACAGTATTTCCTGAGTGAACAACTCAAGGAAATTCAAAAAGAACTTGGGAAAGAGGGCGAGAGTGATGAGATAACCCAACTGAAGGAAAGGATAAAAAAGGCGAGAATGCCGAAAGCCGCCGAGTCCAAAGCGACAGAAGAACTTTCACGTCTTTCAAAGACAATGCCTCTTTCTCCAGAAGCAACGGTTATCAGGACATATCTTGAGTGGCTTATCAGTCTTCCATGGGAGGGACAGACTCAGGACAATCTTGATATAAAACATGCGGAAGACGTACTGAATGAGGACCACTACGGACTTGAAAAGGTAAAGGAACGTATACTGGAGTATCTTGCAGTCCGTAAAAGGTCTGAAGGTCTTAAGGGCCCCATCCTCTGCTTTGTAGGTCCTCCAGGTGTTGGTAAAACATCACTGGGTAAGTCTATCGCCCGGGCGATGGACAGGAAGTGCATAAGGATTTCTCTCGGAGGGATACGGGATGAGGCTGAAATAAGAGGGCACAGAAAAACCTACATAGGTTCTCTGCCTGGCAGGATAATACAATCTTTGAGGAAGGTTGGTGTCAGAAACCCTGTTTTTCTTCTCGATGAGATTGACAAACTCGGGCAGGACTTCAGGGGCGACCCTTCAAGTGCACTGCTTGAGGTTTTGGACCCAGAGCAGAACAATACTTTTTCAGACCACTACCTTGAGGTGGAATTTGACCTGTCCAAAATCCTTTTTATAACCACAGCCAATACTGAGTTTTCAATACCTCCTGCACTTCTGGACAGAATGGAAATAATACCACTGCCGGGTTATACAATATGGGAGAAAAAAGAGATTGCCCAGAGGCATCTTATACCCAAACAACTGAAGGAACATGGACTTACAGACAAAAACCTGAAGTTTTCAGACGATGCCATATTTTACATAATAAGAAACTATACGAGAGAAGCAGGTGTGAGAAATCTTGAGAGAGAGATTGCAAATATATGTAGAAAGGTGACAAAAAGAATAGTTGAAAATAAAAAAGAGGGTCCTTATAACATCGGCGTAAAAAGCATAGAAAGGTATCTTGGGCCTGAAAAGTTCTCACCGCTTGAGGGCGAGAAAGAGAACAAGGTGGGTGTTGCTACCGGTATGGCGTGGACCGAATACGGCGGTGAGATTTTGTTTACAGAGGTGCTGACAATGAAGGGAAAGGGCAACCTTATGTTAACAGGACAACTCGGTGATGTGATGAAAGAATCCGCACAGGCCGCTCTGAGTTACGTCAGGGCTCACATCTCAGAACTGGGGCTGAAGGATGATTTTTACAAAGACCTGGATATACATATACACGTACCTGAAGGAGCAATACCAAAGGACGGTCCTTCTGCAGGAATTACTATTGCCACCGCACTCATCTCCTGTCTTACAGGCAAGCCAGTGGATGCTCATATCGCCATGACCGGTGAGATTACCCTGCAGGGCAAGGTACTGAAGATAGGGGGTCTGAAGTCCAAGATTCTTGCTGCCCACCGTTCAGGCATAAAGAAGATAATCATCCCTGCTGAAAACGAAAAAGACCTTAAAGAGATTCCTAAAAAGGTCAGGGAAGAACTGAAAGTAGTAGCAGTAAGAAACATAGGTGAGGTTATACAGCAGGCAATAATCAACTGGAAATGATTGTAGCGGTATGACCTATCGCACATCTCCTTGTTGTCCTCCCCTTGAGGGGGGAGGATTCAGGTGGGGGTGAAAGGAGAACCGATGTTAAAAAACAGACTTTTTACTCCGGGGCCCACGTCTGTACCGGAACAGGTTCTGCTTGGGATGGCAGGACCTATTATGCACCACAGAACTGATGAGTTCAAAAAGATAGCGGAGGAAGTACTGGAAAATCTGAAGTATGTTTTTCAGACAAAAAGCGGCGTTTTTATACTCGCTTCTTCAGGTACAGGCACAATGGAGACCGCGGTTGTCAACCTTCTTTCCGAAGGCGACAGTGTTGTAGTTATCTCCGGCGGAAAGTTCGGAGAGAGGTTTAGAGAAATTGCACTCGCCTATAGCCTTAATGTCATTTCAATTGAGGTGGAGTGGGGTAAAAGACTGTCACCTGAAACCGTAAAAAAAGTTTTAGATGGGAATAAAAAGGTGAAGGCGGTCTTTGGTACCCTTTGTGAGACCTCCACAGGAACCCATTTTGACATTCAACAGATAGCAGAGGTTGTCTCAGGTTATGCGGATACTGTTTTTGTTGTGGATGCGGTCAGTTCTCTGGCTGCAGTCCCCTGCCGTATGGATGAGTGGAAGATAGACGTTGTTCTTACAGGCTCGCAGAAAGCACTTATGCTGCCTCCCGGACTATCTTTTATCTCCTTCAGCGACAAGGCGTGGGCAAAAGCCGCTGATTCAAACCTGCCGAAGTACTACTTTGACATAAAAAAGTATAAAAAGTCAGTTGCCAAGAGCGATTTTCCATTTACAATTCCTGTCTCTCTCGTTGTTGGTTTACAGAGGTCACTGCAGATGATAAAAAACATTACCATTGAAAAGGTGTGGGAGGAACACCACAAAAGAGCGGAGGCCACAAGAAAAGCTCTACAGGCTTCAGGTCTTAAGATTTTCTCTGAGTATCCCTCTGATGCTGTGACGGCTGTCTCTGTTCCTGAAGGCATAGATGGTGAAAAGATAGTAAAGTTCTTGAGAACGAAATACGGCATATCCGTTGCAGGGGGACAGGAACAACTGAAAGGTAAGATACTCAGGATATCTCACCTTGGATGGCTGGACGAGTTTGATGTCATCACGTCTTTAACCGCTGTCGGTGTGGGGCTCAAAGAAGCAGGATGCAGTATTGACATAGAAAAGGGTATCTCTGCGGCAAAAGAGGCTCTTTTCTCTCCTGAAGGTTGAAGGCAACAACATCTTTACAATGAGGAGAAGTTGATGAATAAAAAGACAAAGCCTGCCAACGAGAAGGAAACCATCCCTGTTTTTGGAGACAAACAACCATACATCACAGATGTAGAGAACTACATCGGTCCCATAGACAGGGTCAGTCCCTACCACTATTATCAGTTTACCTACTGGAAACTGCGGGGCTACTGGCGGGGAGTTCTGTATGCATGGACACGCCGCCAGCCCTGTGACGCAAAATCTTCAGTTGAACCGTCTCTTGCGGTAGCCGGTGTACCGACTGCTGTAACCTTGACCGTGACAATCGGTAAGACGCCGCTGTGCAGCGGCGGACGTATCGCAGTCTACTGTCAGAAAGACTTCGGAGGAGCGGCGAATGCGAATGTTGGCAGGTTGTTTCAGGGGCCGGACGGACAGACTGGATATGGTTCCCGTATTACTGCGGGGGCATCTCGTGACGGTGTTGAACTGAGGGTCCGCGTTCACAGTACAGGTTCTATATTTACGTGTGCTGAGGTTTTTGTAGAATCCGGAAGGTTACAGCAGGGTGACGCAGTCAAGGTTGTTTTTGGCGACAGGTCATCAAAGCCACAGGTGGTCTGTGAAAAGGCCAAGGTTTTACCTTTCCGTGTGGCGGTTGATTACGGCAGCGGTGAGTTTCATCCTGTTGCTAAATACCCTTTTATAAGGGTTGTAGGAAACCGTGCTGCATACCTGCGTTGTTTTGCACCAGCGACACCTGCACCGGGAGAAAAGATATGGGTTCGCGTTGTAGCGGCTGACACTGTTAACCATAATCCTGCCTATAACTACAGCGGACATATCAGCCTTCAGGCAGCCGGTAAAGATAGTGCAGAGGTTAAAAATGTCAGGATGTCCGAAGAGAAACACGGAACGATGCTGGTAGAAGGTGTTTCCATATCCCGTAAGGGCGTGACGCGCGTCCGCGTGGTGGATGAAAAGAACGGACTGATGGGGCATACCAATCCCATATCTCCTGATATGGCACCGCCGGGACTGCAGGTCTACTTTGGCGAGATACACAGTCATACAGAACTTTCTGACGGTACAGGTACGTGCGAGGATAATTTTTACTGGGCACGTGACGTTGAAGGGCTTGACTTCTCAGCACTTGCGGACCACTTTGAAGACGGTCAGTCTTTCAACTATACGCTGGAGGAAAAGTGGCACATTACGCAGGAGACTGTCCGCAGATTTTATAACCCAGGGCGTTTTGTTACACTTCTCGGATACGAGATTGGTACTCTTGAGCAGCACCGCAACGTGTATTTCCGTGATGGCGAAGGCCGGATGATAGTGGAGGGTCCCGGAGGTGAAAGGGTCACGATGGACAATGTCTTCCAGAGACTTGATGGGACAGAATATATACTGATTCCGCACGCTCCAAAATTTCACGGTATAAACTGGAACCGTCCTCACCGTCCTGACCGCCAGCGTCTTGTGGAAATATGTTCAACATGGGGAATCTCTGAAGAAGGAGGGGAAGGCCGTTTCCAGTCCGTTCGCCACGCACTTGATATGGGATATAGATTCGGTTTTACCGGCGGGACAGACAACCACAATGCCGAACCGGGTAATCCCGACCTCGGCGGCATAACAGGAATCTTTGCCCGGGAACTGACCCGCGAAGCGATATTTGATGCACTGATGGCGCGTCATACATTCGCTACCAGCGGTCCGCGTATGACCCTGCGGTTTGAGGGAAACGGAGGTATGATGGGAGATGAGGTCGCCCTGCTGGGTGATTCCCATCCAAATTTCTCCGGCCGTATTCTCACGTGCGACCCCATTGCCCTCCTGGAAATTATTCGCAACGGGCAGGTTGTACACACAGTATCTGTTGGTGGTGATAAAAATGATGTGAAACTGGAGTGGGAAGATAAGCAGAAGGTGGAAGAGGTGGTTCTGCCGCACAAACTCTCCGGAGAACCATTTGTTTATTATTATCTTCGTGTAACCACGGTCAACGGTGATTTCGGCTGGTCCAGTCCGATGTGGGTCAGTCAGATAAAGGGATAATAAGATAGTTTGAAAAGACTGTATTTTTATCTTGAGGAATCAATCATATGGAGTACCCAATAGCAGGCCTAAGGTAACAGGATGGTTTCAGTCAAAGACTGCGGGGCAACCGGTGATGGCCTTACGGATGATACAAATGCGATTCAGCAGGTGCTTGATGCCGGTGCGCCGGAGGTACATATTCCAGCAGGTCTTTATCGTATAGAGAAAACACTGCTTATAGGTTCGGATACAATACTGCATCTTGATGCTAATGCAACCATCCGTCTTGCTGACGGAGCCGGTCCGCGTGCTGGGACTGCCGGGTTTCTGATTACCAACCGTGACTACACCTCCGGCAACAGGAACATTACGGTAGAAGGAGGAACCTGGGATGGCAACAATCCCGGTAATCCCCGTGGGCCGGACGGTCCGCTCGACAGTTACACAGGAGTGGCTATAAATTTTGTGAATGTCAGCGGTTTGAGTCTGCGCGGACTGTGCGTCAGGGACCCTGAATCGTTTTTCATCAGGCTGGGTGAGGTGCGAAATTTTGCGGTTGAAGAGATAACACTGGAGGCACCGCATGTGCGGCCCAACCAGGACGGGATACACATCGGGGGTTTCTGTGAAGAGGGAACCATTCGCCGTATCAGGGGCACAGGGCTATTTTGTCCTAACGATGATATGGTGGCTCTCAATGCCGATGACGACGTTGCCCGCGCTGTAAACCTTGGTATGAAGACAGGGCCTATCAGACATATTAAGGTTGAAGACATTACTGCTGAAGATGCCTATACCTTTGTCCGCCTGTTGAGCCAGGATGAACCCGTAGAAGATGTATATATCCGCGGAATCAGGGGCGGCTGCCGCTACCATGCCTTAAACCTTAACCGCTGGCGTTTCCCTCCCGGCAAGGGGCGTATTACACGGGTATTGATTGAAGATGTGGATGTTGTCAAATCCTCTCCTGTATCTTACGAGGGATACCATGAGGCTCTGATTCTCATCACCCTTTCCGTTCAGGACCTGAAAATTTGTAATTTTCGCCGCCCTGATGACGGTCATCACGAAACTGCAAGTCTGGAATTAAATAATGGGATTGTCAGTCAGGTCTTGCTGGAAGGTATAAATGCATCTCAGCGTCAGGCACTGGAGGGTATATCAAAAGATAAAATGGTTTTTGAAGATAGAAAAGGTATCTGTTGTTTGCGGACGGTCGTGGGACAGAAAGGTTTTTTGAAACTGTCCTCAGGCGGTTTCAGTCACCTCCGCATCGTCTCAGAGTGATGCAATCTCTCCTGAACATACGTGGTTTTTTATGTTTTTGACATTTACGGAACTGCATTCTATAATACCACCGGCTGATAACCAAAATATGATTGATTTTATTGCATTTCAGAAATGACAAAACAAAAGGTTAATATAGGCGGTGTATTTCCTCACATGGGTGTTAAGGCAGAACATCTTCCTGTTCGGACAGAGACAGGTATTGGTGCTCTCATGCCCTGGGCGGGTAATCTCTGGTTTATTACCTATGTTGCACACAAGAAGGGCAGTGGTGCGGGCACAGGGTTGTTTTTTATTGATGATGACCTGTCAATGCAGAAACATACGGAGAGTGTCGTAGGAACCTATGCGAACCGCATGATACATTCAGCCACGAGCCAGCTCATTATTGGCCCGCATTTGATTGATGTTGAAGGCAAGGTGCGGACTGTCAGGGAACTTGTTGATATCCGCATTACTGCAACCACAAAACATCTGTTTGACCCGGATAATATGGTTTACATACTGGGTATGGAGGGAGAACTCTATGAGTTGAATGTTAAGACCCTGAAGGTGAAGTTCATTACCGATGTCACCAGAGAACTTGCCATGGTGCAGTATGGACAGAAATACTATGCCCAGCCTCATTTCAAGGCTGCGTTCTGCGGACAGGGCAGGTTGATTGTGGCAAACAATACGCGCAATGAAGATGACTACGCCGGTCTAATTGAACATGGGCGTCTGGCGGAATGGGATGGACACAACTGGACGGTTATTGACACTGCCCAGTATAATGAGGTTATGGGTCGTACGTCAATCGGCAGTGCTATCTTTGCAACAGGGGCGGACAATGCCTCTGCAATCTTCTATGTTCTCCATGAGGGAAAATGGTTGAAATACAGACTTCCACGGGGAACCCAGACTCAGGACCATACTGTGACTACAGAATGGCCGCGCATCAGAGAGGTGGAATCTGAACGCTGGTTGATGGATGCGGCAGGTATCTTCTATGAACTTCCAGCCATGCAATATGCAGGCCGCGTCTGGGGCGTGCGTCCCATATGTACACACCTGCGCATCATAGGTGATTTTTGTTCATGGAATGGTCTGCTGGTATTGGCTGGAGACCAGACAACGCCCATCAACGATACCAATGCCTATGTAGGGCAGCCTCAGGCTAATCTGTGGTTTGGCAAGACGGACGACCTGTGGGGTTTTGGCAGGCCGAAGGGATGGGGAGGTCCATGGCACCGGACTGCTGTTACCGCAGGGGTGCCGTCAGACCCGTTTCTTATGACAGGGTTTGAACATAAATGTGTGCATCTTATCCATAACCTTAAACGTCCTGTTTCCTTCGGCATAGAAGTAGATGCTCTTGGAGATGGGGATTATCATCTTTTGACCGAGGTTGAGGTCCCTGAGGGAGGATACAGAGTATATTGTTTTGAGGAAGGGTTCAGTGCACACTGGGTGCGTTTTGTTTCTTCTGATACCTGTACTGCGTCCGCTCAACTTGCCTACACATGAGTTAATTCATACTACTCCATTACTTTTCTGTGTGGAGGGATGTTTATACTCCTTTTGTTGATATCTTCCACTGCCTCCATTATGCCTTCTGCGTAGGTTGGATGGCAGTAGAGTATCTTTTCGAGGTTACTGACCTTAAGCCTGTTTTTTATGGCGAGTGTTGAAAAAGAGACCAGTTCTGTGGCGCCTTTTCCTATGATGTGAACTCCCAATATTTCTTCATTATACGCATCCGCGACCACCTTCACAAAACCCTCGGTGTGTTTTTCAGCGAGTGCTTTTCCCGAAGCTGTATAGGGGAATTTCCCAACCCTGATTTTTATGCCTTTTTCTACCGCCTGCTTTTCCGTCAGTCCGCACAGCCCTATTTCAGGATGGGAAAATATTGTTTCGGGTATGTTTTCATAGTCAATCTCAGAATCTCCACCTGATATGTTATCAGCGGCTATAAGACCTTCTCTTGTCGCAACATAGGCGTAGAGGAATTTTCCGTTGACGTCCCCGACAGCATAGATGTTCTCTGTGCTGGTTTCCATCCTTCTGTTGGTTCTTATCCCACCGTTTTCCATATCCAGTCCTGTGTTTTCAAATGCGGATATATTGGGTCCCCTGCCAACAGACACAATTATCTTTTCTTCTGCGATTTCTTCAATAGACTCTATCTTCCTGCCTGTGAAAATCTGTACGCCTGCTTTTTTAAGAGAACCTTCCAGTCTCGTTACCACGTCCACATCCCTTCCTGGCAGCAAAGTGGCTGCCATTTCATACAGGGTTATCTTAACCCCGAACCTGTTCAGTATTGATGCAAACTCACAACCGATGACCCCGCCGCCCACTATGGCGATACTTTCAGGCAGGTTTTCAAGACTCCACAGGTCATCACTCGTAAGGGTCCGTTTTTCATCCTGAAGAATCTTCGGAATGCGGGGGACACTTCCAGTTGCAAGAACAATGTTTTTCCCTTCAATGGTCTGCTCCCCCACCCGTATACTATTTTCCCCTGCAATGATTCCTTTGCCCTGTACGAAGTCAACGCCATTTTGTTTAAATAGAAATCTCACACCATTTCTGAGCCTCATTACAGCATCTGTTTTGATTTCCTCAAGGATTTTCCCCCATTCAAAGGAGGTCTCTTTCTTTATTGAACTGAACCTTGAATTTCCTATCTCTTCTGATATTGAAAAGAGGGATTTTGTTGGGATACATCCTTTGTTCAAACAGACTCCGCCGAGTTCTTTTTCCTCCACCAGACAGGCTTTCAGACCATACTGGGCGCATCTTATGGCACAGGAATATCCTCCTGGCCCTCCACCTAAAACTATCACGTCGTACATCATCCCTCCATTGTCCATTTCTTGATGTCCTGTATCTTTTTGGACTTTATTATATCTTTTTTTCTCTATACCCTTCAAGTTGTTAACCTGTTTATAAAAAACTCTATGTACAAAACGACCCTCAATGGAAACCTTTACATTAAACAATGACGATGGGTTGTGATGAAAGTGTTGTATCAGGTGGAAAATAAGGTTTGAGAGATTTATGGGGGGCGATAATAGTATTTGCGTTACCCGTTATGTTTTTGATACCTCAACGGATTTGTTGAACAGTGATTCAATAGTTGTGTGCGGTATTCTGGTAAATATTATTTTTTCATAAGGCCATTCTTTCCCGCCTTCCCACAGGATGCTGATATCACCGTCAGCGAGTGCAGTCATATTGGAGTAGGCTGCGGGTCCCTGGCTGACCATAAGTTCCGCAGAGAATCTTTTCCCCTGGTCTTTGCTCAAACGCAGCACCATGTTATTTCTATCAGGCCCTTTTAGCCCAGACCAGAGTAAAACGCTGTGGTTGTTCTCATTAGTTTTGTATCGGATTATGCTGGCGCATATTGGCGGAACAGTCTGTCCTGATACCGGCTTACTCCATTTTTCTCCCTGGTCATTACTGATGGCTAACCATCGGGTTTTCTTGTTCTTGCCGCCCTGACGGGCATCCATAAGTAACCTGCCGTCATCCAGTTCCACTATCTGATTTTCATTTGTCAGTACGTCAATCTGCCGTCCCTGCTTCCAGTTGTGTCCGCTGTCATCACTGTATAATGCAAAAGATGCTATCTGGACAGTATCGACGGAATAGACTGATGCATATACAGGGGCTATAAGCCGTCTCTTACTGGTTTCAATACCGCTTCCCGGTCCTGCTACCACCTTTCCCCAGTGTTCAATATCACGACCCTGCTCTGTTATATCTATTGCTTCTGACCATGAATCCCCGTTGTTGTCGCTATAGCGCATCCAGAGTTGGTTATCAAGCGTGCCGGGTCTGCTGTTTTCTCCTCCGTAGCCGGGCATCCATCTGTTAAACAGGACATATATTCTTCCTGTAGAACCTTCCACGACAGATGTCGGATTTGATGCACTCCATCCTTCCTGACTTTTGTCAAAAAAACGTCGGGTTGACCAGTTTGCACCCCTGTCATAACTGACCTTGTAAAAAAGGTCTATGTGTCCATAACCCGGGTCTCCGGCATTGTCACGTCTCCCTTCTGCCAGTGCGATGAGTGTACCATCTGTAGATTGTACAAGAGACGGGATGCGGTATGTATGACAGCCCTCTTCACCCTGTATGAAAACATCCGTATGTATCATCCTTTCGTTATCCATATAGTCTCCCTGCGGTCCCCCTTTGAAAAAGGGGGTTCTCCATCTCTTCCTGACACAAACCAGTGTCGTGTCTCATAAATTTCTTTACTTTTGCTGTATTCCCGTTACACGACACTTTTAGGCAGGGGGCAAGCCCCCTCCTAACGTCACAGAAACCGTTCCTGTTCTCCCCCGGACGTGAGGGAGCATTTCTTGCATACTACGCTTCGGTCACTCTCCTCACCAACTCGGAGAGCCTGCCATACAGTGCTCGATCAATTCCCTCATTCCTTTTATCCTCCTCTTGTGCTTCGCACTTCGGTCAACGGGCTCACCGACTCGCCCTTCGTGCTATACAACACTCATTATTCTTCGTGTTAGCACCCTTGAGGGGGAGGAAGTAAGGTGGGGGTATCTATCCTTCACCCCCACCGCACTCTACGTAGAAACAGAGTGTCTGCCTCCCCCCTCAAAGGGGGAGGCGAA
>CAYOYL010000056.1:0-2755 GCA_964408175.1 uncultured bacterium | reverse complement strand
CTTTCACACCAACAGGCCTGACCCTGAATTTTTCTCTGTATGCCTTGAGGAAGGTGTTAAAATATCACTGGGGAGCGATACGCATAATCTTCTTGAGGCAGGAGAGTTCAGTCAGCACCTGACTATGTTGAAAAAGATAGGCGTTTCTGAGGATAATCTGGGCAGGATACTGTACGTCCTGCCCTGAAACAATTTGTTTGGACCGGAACAGAAATCTTTAATTGTGATTTTCCGTTGTGGTAAAAAAGGAGAATAAAAATGGGTAAGGTAAGAGCGGCGGTTATAGGATGCGGCAAGTTTGCGGAGGGACAGCACCTGCCTAACTGTCAGCAGTCGGATGAGGTTGAATTATATTACTGTTCGTCTCGCAGTGAAAAGGGCAGGAAGACGGCGGAAAGATTCGGAGCCACAAAGGTTACGGCGGACTACAAAGATGTTCTGAGGGACCCGAAGGTAGATATGGTTATCCTCAGCGTCCCTCACGAACAGCATATGTTTTTCATAAGAGAAGCGGTCAATGCGGGAAAACACGTCCTGTGTGAAAAACCGATGACGATGACAATGGAAGAGGCTTACGAGGTAGTTAATCTCGTCAGGACAAAGGGTGTGAAACTATGCGTTGATTATAACCGCAGGCGCAGTCCTTCAATGATTGACCTGAAAAAACATTTTTTGGCCCACAGGGAAAATCCATCAGGGAAGGCAAGGGTCTATACCCAGGAACTCAACAGACCGATGTGGGCAGAAGAATATAAAACAATGGTTCTCATAAGGGTTAACGATGAAAGTCTTACCTATGGCGGGGTGCATATTGACTGGAAAGAAGGCGGAGGACTTATCATAGGCGAGGGTTGTCACTGGATAGACCTTTTCTCTTATCTGCTGGAAGAACGTCCTGTCAGAATTACCGGTATAGGCAGTACCCGTCTCAACTATACAGTTAATGTGGAGTTTGAAAACGGTTCTATCGGATGCCTTTTTTTCTCCGGCGGCGGAACATTTGAATATCCCAAGGAACTGATAGAGATACAGCACCGTGGGAAGATTTTCCGCAGCGAGTGCTTCGTGGAAAATCAGTATTTCGGGCTGGGTGAGCGGACAATAAAGACATTTCCTCTGCAGAATGACCTTCAACCTGACCATGGGAAAGAGGGCGGTTTGTCCGGCTATATGAAGAAGATAGATGCGGCGGGAAAAGAATATGTTGAAACCGGAAAATTCAAGTATGTTTTTCCAGACAAAGGACACAGGGGGCTGCTCAACGCTTTTGCGGAAGCGATAGTGAAGAACCTTCCATCTCCTGCAGATGAGATTGCAGGGATGCGAGCGACATACCTGTCCTTAAGGGCGATGGAGTCTATACGCACCGGCACATCACTTCCGGTTAACATTGAGGATTGGGATATGTACGTCCACCTGTGATAATTCTGTCACGCTTCTGCCGGCAGCATTTTATATACTTGACAGATAGCCGCACAACTTGTAAAGTATCAACTCAGAAAGTGTATAAAGACCCAGATGGAACCTAAATGGCATATTGCATTCTGTAATGTTACGATTACAGGGTATACAGGTGTTACATATTCTGACTATTACGGCTCTCCTGCTGTTATGCTGGAATCCCAGCTCAAATCTTCGGAGATTGCTGAAAAACGATTTGGTGTAGGGAAATTTATACATCCGTATGTAGACTCTCCGTCATGTACATTTTCTTCTTTCCTCGGTATGCCTATAATTGTCCCTGAAGAGGATGAACTGCCTTACATAGACAGCAGCAAGCCGCTTATTGGCAGTCCGGACAATATAGGTCAACTTGTTGTCAGGAACCCCAAAACCTCTGGACTAATGGCAAAAAGGTGGGAAACATGGCAGTACTACATCTCTATGGGTTATAAGGTACGGTTTGGTGGATACGAGGGCAGTATAATAAGTACTGCCTGTGAAATCAGCAATAGCAATGTTCTGGCGTGGCTCATAGAAGAACCTGCTCTCGCAAAGGACCTGCTTAATTTTGTCGTTGATGCGGAAAGGGCCATAGAAGACCTTGATAGTGCGTTATGCGGGAAGAGCCTCAACGGTTATACGGGTGACGATTTCTCAGGTTTACTTTCACCCCGGCTCTACAAAGAGTTTGCTGTCCCCTGTTATCAAAAGATATATTCAGGTAAAACATCCCGTTTTATGCACAGTGAGCTGCTTCGTGCCGAACACCTGCGCATTGCAAAGGACCTTCTGCAAATTACCTCCTTCCATGGTGCAGGGGCCAAAAATCTCACCAATGCTGAGATATACAGTATTATGGGCAGTAACTTCTGGGTGCAACTTACTCCGCAGGAGATGCGGGAACTTACACCGTATGAAATAAACGAGAGGATTAAGGATTTTGCAAATTGCGGAGCAGAGTATGTCCAACTTTACCCTGGCCGCGATACAACTGACAGGAATATGGAAGCAGCCATAACCGCAGTGCAGCGCGAGTGTAAAGGCGGTCCGATAGTGGAAGACATTGCCTATCTGCAGACACAAAAATCCTAAAAAATAAAGTTTCTTAATACCTGTCAAGTTTCAAAAGTCGCCCTGCAGAAGCATATGCTTTCTCCGTAACGTTCATTATGTGCAGGGCATTCTTCCATCCGTTGATTTCCGGCTCTTTCTTTTTCATGATGCAGTCAGCAAAATATTCGCATTCAGCGGTGTAAGGGTTGATTTTTTTGAAAGGTATCTTCCTGAACTTACGAACGACATCCTTGCTCTG
>CAYOYL010000055.1:0-10715 GCA_964408175.1 uncultured bacterium | reverse complement strand
CTGTTGTCTTGGAAGGAAGTATGCAATCAATGGCATATTATGCCACAAGAGAGGTATATCTCTTGACATACTTTTTCATAGATGACAAGCGAAGGAATCAGTTCCCTCACATCCGTTCGGGACAACCCTCGCAATGACAGGCGAAGGAATCAGTTCCCTCACATCCGTTCGGGACAAGCCTCGCAATGACAATACGGGGTTCACTGGACATTTACAAAGAGACAATGCCGAACCACAAAAAATACACTGATGAGCAGAACCGGTGGAAAGGTGTAAGAGGATTTAACTACCAGCCGAGTTACGGACGCAATGCCAATGAGATATGGATTGACCTGTTTGACAGGGATGTTATTGCAAAAGAACTCACAAATGCAAAGAGATTTTTCCCATATATGAACAGCGTGCGCCTGTGGCTGTCGCATGAACCGTTTATGAAGTCACCCGTTCAGTTTGTGGAGAACCTTGAGAAGGTCTTATGTATATGCCACAGACTCGGCCTTCAGGCAATACCCGTCCTTTACAACAACTGGCACAGCATACCGGACTTTGGAGGCGTCTCTACAGAGATGATAAGGTACTGGTTTAACACCTATGGGAAGAAGGGAACAGCCCCGGACTATGTCTTTCAACATTATATGAAAGAGGTATTTGGGAGATACTCCGGGGACAAACGAATTCTGGCGTGGGATATGTGCAATGAGCCCTTTAATAGTGGACAGCCCGAAGAGTATAAAGAATGGCTGCAACATATCTATAGAACAGGGAAATCTCTGGGGGTGGTCCAGCCGATAGGGGTCAGCGTTCAGTCTCACCTTAAGATGCTCTCAGATGTTGAACCTGTGAGTGACGTACTGATGATTCACCCGTACTTCGCATCAAAACTTCCATGGGATGAACTGCTAAACTTTGCAAAGAATGCAGGTAAGACCTTTTTAGCCACAGAGTGCTGCTGGGGCAGTCTGAGTGACCCGTACCGTGTTGACATTGTAATAGACGACCTTAAAACCCTGACATCCCACAATATAGGATTTTTACCCCATGCCCTGCAGGAAAGTCTCGTTGCAGACCTGCACCGTCCCCACCTACATCCCCTCGGTATATCCAGTTCAGCCTCCTATATGGCCTTTATCAATATGGAGGGGACTCTGCGTCCCGGACATGCTGTCTATAACCTTTACTGCCCTGAATATCTAAAACAATATCCATCTGATATGGATGAGGCAGTAAGATATCTTGAGGCAAAGTCATTTCAGATGATTCGTCTGTCACGCCGCAAAGCAGACAACGGAACGTACGTTTTTTTACCGCAGGTCGGTCAACACTACAATGCCTTCTGGCTGCGCGACTACTCTTATATGCTGGAGGGAAATCCTGATGCGCTTACTGACGATGAGGTCGTTGCTGCTTACAGGTTTTTCCTTTCCGGTCAGAGAGAAGACGGAGCCTGTGTGGACTGCATAAAATTAGACGGCAGTCCTGTCTATCAACCCGGTTACGGAACTATGGGCATCAACCCGGTTTCAGACGGCTCACAGTTTATGATAAACGTGGCATGGCACACATGGAAGAAGACAGGAGACCTACCCCTGATAAAAGAGACCATAGACAAACTTTTCCTTGCAATGCAGGCTGTACAGACCAACGCCGAAAACGGACTGGTGCACATTAAAACTACGAAAGAATGGGAGAGGGCTCCCTACGGATTTACCGATACAGTCAGAAAGACAGGCGATATATTTTTCTGCTCGCTCCTTTATGTACAGGCATGCCGCCAGCTGTCCGAGATGGCCGGGAGAATTGGACTACAGAAAGAGGCGTCTTACTGGAAATCTACAGGAGAAAAAACAGCAGAAGCCATCCGCTCTGTATTCTGGGACTCCGGTACAGGCCTTTTCCTTGCCGCAACAGGAGACTGCAGACAGCCAGATATCTGGGGCTCTGCCTTTGCCGTATACCTTGGAGTATCTGATAGAGAACAGGAAGACTCAGTTGCAGGGTATTTCAAAAAGCACTACACTGAAATTGTAAAACGCGGTCAGGTCAGGCATCTGCCGGCAGGTATGTACTGGGAGTTTGTCAGCGAACCTGACGGCTTAATACATAAAGGAGATGAGCACAACACTGAATGTTACCAGAACGGTGCCTACTGGGCAGCCCCTGTCGGCTGGTTTGTCTATGCTCTGCATAAGACCGCTCCGGCTCTGGCAGAACGCACGGTAACAGATATGGTTGGAGATTTTATACGTACAGGGGACGTAAACGAATGCATAAATGACAACTATTCAAACGTTTCGGAATATGTCGTCAGTGCATCCCTTCCACTGGCAGGCATCCGCAGGATTATTAATGAGAGTCGGCAATAACAGGATACTCCGTCACAGCGATTGTCCGTTGAATATGTAAGGAGGATTATGGAAAAAAAGACAAAAAAGTCCGGCAGAGAATCTGCGTGGAATTCACGCATTGCAACCTTTCCTAAAGAGATTGACATAGAGACCTACCTTCACCTTTCACAAAAGGAGTATGAACTCAGGGCTGAGAGGTATGCTGAAAGAGGGGTTAATCTCGTCAATGCAACAATCAACTTTCACTTCCGTTTTGACTGGATAAGACACTTTGATGAGATTGCAGAGATAACATCCCGGATAACAGAGGCCTGCCACAAATACGGAATGAGGGTCTACGAACACCACTCGGCAAATCTCATCTCACGTCATAAGGACGAGACCTATCTGGGATGGAACCCTGAAGACTCTCTCGTCGTTGACATCAGGACAGGGCTTCCCTCCAGGACTGACAGCCGCAGCAATAACCGGTTTGTGTGCATCAACAACCCTGAATTCAAGGAGAAATTCAAGGGTTACATACTTGACTTTATAAAAAAAACAGGCGTTGACGGACTCATGCATGACGATATCCATTTTGCAGGACAGTACAACTGCGGATGCAACTACTGCAGGGCAAAATTTAAAAAGATATTCGGTTATAACCTGCCGGACTTCGGGAAATTTCCCATTGATGACTGTACAAAACAGGTATGGCGAGACTGGCTGAGGTTCAGGCTTATCTCCTCATCAGACCAGTTGCGTGAACTGAAGGAGGTTCTCCCTGAAGACTTTCTCCTCTTTTCCTGTATGTCCGCAGGCGTGTTAAACAGTGGAGACATCCACCACGCAGGAGCGTCTATGGAAACGTTTGCCAGAGGAACAAACTGCGTATTCTCGGAGGGCGGCAATCTCTACATTAAAAATAGAGGAAGTTGGAGACCGAGGAACTTCTTCGGCAACTGGGAAAAACTGTACGTTGAAAAAAAATATATAAAGGCAATAAGCACCTCCTTCAGCCAGCCTGCCCTTGACCTTCACTATCCCGCGGACCCGAAGGAAGGGTTTTTCTGCTGGGCACTTACAAAGATTTTCGGCAACTGCCTGTGGAGGTGTGATACCAACCTTTACGGCGGGCACAACTACGACGACGAGTTCCATGAGTGGCAAAAAGAGTATGACTACTTCAACTGGGAAAGAAAAAATGAGAGACTTTTTGGCATATCTGAAGGTCTTAATGAGATAGGCGTGGTCTTCTCTCAAAACACAAAACTTGCCATGGGCGTCAATCCACAGCACCACGGCGAGCCTTTTGCCGGATGGATGCAGACCCTGCAGGAGTATGGGTTTTCCGCAGACTGCCTCATTGACAGAGACCTTGAAAATTATGAAAAGATTTCATCCCTGAAACTGCTTGTTCTTCCCAATGTCTCCGCACTTTCAAAAAATGCTGCAGAAAACATAAAAAGATATGTGTACAACGGCGGCAGACTTCTGGCAACGCACAAAACATCCCTTATGGATGAGACAGGAAAAGATACCGGTAACTTCCAACTCAGCGACATCTTTGGATGCAGGTTTCTTGAAGAAACACCTGAAGAGTCCTACTGGTTTATAGAAAACAGGTTCAGCGGAGAAACACTTTTTGCTGAAAACTTCCCTGTCTTCAAAACCTTCCCTTCAGTCAGTGTGAGTTGGGAGGGAGAAACAGAAAAAACAGACATACTGGGCTGGAAAGAGCGCACAACAGTCTGGCATGAAGAGCCCCATACCCCTGCTGTGACAAGGGTGCACTACGGCAAAGGGGAGGTTGTGTATATGGCACCGGAGCCCGGGTTACACTCCTACAGGGAAGGCCTGTTTAACATATGGAACCGCATCTACCGGAGTCAGAGATATGAAAAGGGTGTTGATACTGAAGGGAGAGGGTTTAATGAGTGGATTGTTGAAGAAAACAGGAACCCCGGAAGGTGGTTCTTCATTGACAACAGTGACAGAAACTACAGGATACTCATAAGAAACCTTGTCGGTTATATGCTGCCGCAGCCTTCTATAAGGGTTTTAAAACCGCCAGGCGTTATATTCAATCTTTTCCTCCATCCGGGTACAGACAAAGGCAACTGCGAGTGGGTAATTGGTCTTCTGAACGTAAAAGGGGCGGAACTTAAAAACCTTCAGGAGGTCTCACCTCCCTCTTATCTGCACTACCCCTCTTTTGAAGGTGAGATAACGATAAAGGTCAGTAAGGATGCAATGACAGTGAAGAGGGCGGTCTTTTATTCACCTGACATAAAAGACCCTGTTGTGATGAATGTTGAAGATAGAGGAACACAGTCTGTGTTAAAACTGGACTTTTCAGTTTTCAAAAGGGCAGGTTTTATACTGCTACAAGGAGGTAGTTATGCGTAAGATACTGTCGGTTCTGTTCTTGTTGTTTGTTGTAACAACAGTTATGGTAGAGGGGGACACCTCTTTTAAAAAAAGGGACAACTACTGGAAACTCGGGGTGGGCTCGTATGGTGCAGGCGCCGGGGACATTGATAACTGGAGCGGCTTTTCCTATCTTGACAGGGCAAGAATGGACTGGGTCTGCCTGTGCTTCGGCAATCCCCCGGGTCCTTCAAAAAAAACAACCGGGATGCTCAATGAGTTTTTAAAAATTAACCCTGACCTCAAGATTGTGGTAAGGGTCTGGCCTATATCAGGCCTCGGATATCCTGAAAACAGGTATCAGGCAACATTTCTTGACTATTTTTACAAATCCGGGGTGAAAGAAAAACTTCTGGCAAATACATCATTTCAGATAAAGAGTGTTCTTGACTACATAGACAGGCCTGAAAACGTAATGGGCTTTACATTTCTTGAAGAACTTCCCGGACATTTCACCAATATGGATTTAAGAAACCTTGATGAGAACAAACTCGGGCCTTCAATGGAGAGATACAGAAAACAGATAGAGGCAGAAAGGGGCAAGCCCCTTGTCTGGGATGAGGAGACAAGACGGTGGTGGGCACTGAAGTTTGCAGAGGCCCTCAATGAAATAAATGCGTTTATCAAGAAAGAGTCAGGCGGCAGGTGGGTCTTTGTATGGATACAGACAAACCATGACATGCTTGACTTTCGTCCTGAGGGGTGCAGTTTGAAAGACAGCCGTCTGCTGCCTTTGTATTATTCTGAAATCATAAAAGAGGGCGTTGCGGACGGTTTTTTTGCATATCCTAACAATAAATATATATGGGACAGGTATCTGAACCTTGCGAAAAAAAATAACTGGCTCTTTTTCTCACAGGTCGCTCATCCGGGCGGAATGAGACTCAGCAGATGGGATGAAACACTGAAGATGGCAAAGACAGAGATGCCGCAGAACCTCGGCTATTTTTTCTACTGCGAGGGCGACTGTAAAAGAGGCGACTGGAACGATGACCCTTCAATCCCGGACGACGATAACTTCAAAAGGGCAAGTATAGTAAACCACTACAGACATCTCTGTGCCCAAGAAAACGTAGGGATGGATGTTATAGAAAAGCATCTTGTTCCAGAGATAGAGTTCGGATATGACTCAGAAGAGACCACCTTCGGCAGGTTTATGGCATTAAGGGTTATGGTAAAAAACACGAGGGATGGTACATGGTACCTGAAAAGTGAGGATGCAGTGCTGAAGAATGTCCGGCTGACGCTCACCCTTCCTGAAGGATACGTACTGAAGGGGGATGTCTCTCCTTCAGCCTCCATAACTCTGGGGGACTTAGGACCTGGAGGGTATAAGACCGCCCTCTGGTGGCCTGAAAAACAGACAGAGAGGAGCATCAGTAAGGAAGAGCCAATTATCTTAGATGTGAAGGCTGACAACTGCCCTGATTTTCAGGTAATGAGCCGCGAGCCTAAAAGCATCATAATGCCCGCTCAGGTCTTACATGTAAAACGTTCGGGGCAGAAGTTCCTTTACCCCGCGTACCACCTGAGGGAACGTTTTATTCCGACAAAGATAAGACTTGAGTGCATCGGTGACTCAGCCACGCATCCTTCACTGACTGTCGGGCAGAACAAGGTGATATGGATGGGGAACCTTTCAAAAGGGGACGTCCTTGAGATACTTCCCGGTATGAAGGCTGTCCTGAAAAACGAAAAGAAAAACCTCGTTCTGGATGTCTCAGAAAAACTTTACGGCAGGGAAATCCAGGTAAGCCGTCACAATCTCTATGAGGTTACCTACGGGGACATAGACATACCTTCCGGAGGAACAAAGATTCTTGTGACCATTGAACCGATTGAACAGGAGAAAATAAAATGAGTATAAAGAGAACTGGTCTGCTGTTTTCTTTTGTATTTCTACTCGGCTGGCTGTTTCTGTACGGTGCTGATAAACAGGAAGTCACATTCTGGACAGCAGGGGAAAACCTTATGCCTGCATGGGGCTTTTATCCTAACGGAAGCACCTATGGAGAGACAAAGCCTCTCGTCAAAGCCTCCGCATGGACAATAGGAGGTACTAATAACCTGACATGGGTTGCTGACTTTCCCGCTGACGGCACATACAACATATGGATTCGCAGGTACGGGGGATACGGGAAGATAGAGATAACAGTGGATGAGAAAAATCCCATACAAGCACGGGGCGGCAGGGGAGGAGCAAAATATGTATGGCTGCACAAAGGTACCATCTCAGTCAAAAAAGGGATGCACCATGTTGATATGAACATAAGCAACAGTATGTTTGACGCCATACTCTTCACCACTTCGGATACCTTCAATCCTGAGGGTAACACTCTACCCGAACCTGTTAAGGACCCCGTAACAAGAGCCTTCAGGAAGTATCGGAACGCTTCCCATTTAAAAACTTCTGCAGGCGGCAGGAAGTTTATACTCGGAAGGATGCCTCTGTATGAAGAAAATTTTTATGACTGGGTCCCTTCAGAGGGAGATGTCATAAGGGACAGGATAAGTTTGTGGGGAGCTCCCAACCAGTACGTAAACGGGACATTTGGAATAAGGGCGTTTGAAGAGATAAAAAAAGCAGAGGTCTCACTGAAAGAGGTTTTGGGTCCTGACGGTAAAAAAATATCAAGCAAAGACATAGACCTGCGGGTTGTCTCTGTCAGGGAAAGGGTGAACCAGATTTTTTCGTGGCCCAAGAAAAAAGGTATGACGGCAGAAATTCTTTTGAGGGACAGCCGTACACAGATTCCTCCTGATGGACGCCAGGGAGGGTTTGGCGGCGGCTCGTGTACGGTAGATATCCCGGCAGAAGAGAGCAGGCAGATATGGCTGACCGTACACATCCCCGAAGGTTATCCTGCAGGCAACTACAAAGGGGTCATTTCCATAAAAACCGATGAGGAGACCTGCAACCTGAATCTTGAAATGGAAATCCTCCCTCTTGAACTGAAACAGGTGGAAGGCTACTACTCAATATACTATCCTCTACAGCCCATCAACAAGGACAGGCCCAACTATGTTACAGAGGAAAGATACCTGTCTGAACTTGAGGATATGGTGAGACATGGACTGAATACCGTAACACTTTACGGCGGATTCCCCACGCTGCACCTTGCAAAAAGTGCCGGTATGACCCGTCCCCCATGCATCATGGGCTGGCCGGATTCAAGGGCAGTGCAGTGGATAAAAGAGGCAAAAGAGATGGGGTTTGATGAACTGCTCTTCTACGGTGTTGATGAACCGAGAACCGAAGAACAGATAGGAAGGTCTATTAAAGAGGAAGAGAGAAGAAGTAAACTCGGTTTTAAAACAATGACAGCCATAAATTCAAAAGCCTCATGGGAAGCCCTCAGAGACCTGTTAGACCTGCCTGTCCTGAACATCTACGTTTTCGGGGGAAAAGATGCGGAAGCACCAATGTATGCAAGAGAAAAAGGGTTCTATCCCATATCATACTGGACATCTGCTACCTCTTACCCTTTGTGGTTCCGGTCCCTCACGGGCCTGTACAATACTGCCTGCGGTTATCTTGGAACATCACCATGGGCATACACGGACTTTCCCGACCCCGACAAAAAATACAGCGCTGACCTTCTGTCCCATCAACTTACATATCCTGATGAATACGGATATCCCATACCTACCCTTCAGTGGGAATCTTACAGGGCAGGCATTGATGATGTGAGATACCTTCAGGGACTGGAAAGAGCCATTGAAAAGGGAGAAAAACGTCTGAAAGAAGGCGCCGCCCCTGAAGGGCTTCTGGAAGCGTTGAACGGAGCAAAAGAGGTCTATAAAAAAAGGTTTGAGAGCATAGACGGCAGGTGGTTTCAGTACCTCTGCAGGCTCACTATGAAAACCCTTGAAGATACAAGAAGAGAATTTGCAGAGGCAACTGTAAAGATAGAGAGACTTTTGGGCACTCTCAAGGATGAGGGAAAAAACAAATAGCCCGACCTGTAAGTACCAGTCTCTAACGTTACCTGTTCAGATACATAAGATTCGGGGTGACCCACCTATCACCGGCTGTATAAAAAAGAGGCTGTCTTGCATCTATCTCAAGCACAACCTGTTCCCTGTCAGAAAACCGGGCAGTGGATGTCCATCCGTATCTATCTTCTTTCAGCCCGGAAACCTCAGGTATCAGAACAGAAGGACGTTTCTTATTATCCTTAACAGAAACCACCTCAAGACCGAAACCGCAGGAAACAGCGGTCTCAAGGTCATTCAGCCTTATCCCTCTGTTTGAAGACTCTGCCTTCAGAACCATATTATCTGACCCGTCAACCACTAAGGTAAGGACAGGCACTGAGGGTCCTGCTCCAAAAAACCTTATGCCTGCATAGATACTGTCAGTCTCTATCAGAATGGCTGGGGACTTGAGTCTCTTTTCCGCCCTTGTAACCTCAAGCCCCTTCCCTTTTTCATCGTAAATCTTAACCGTACCTGCCTTCCCAATGATAACGGTATAACCCGGCTTAAAACTTCTGTCATCACCAACAATGCTGTGGGGAACGCCCGTGTTAAGTTTTGAAAACCTTCCGAGAGGGCTTCTGGATACACTCTTGTTGGATGCGGACGTCAACAGCCATACAGACGCCGCAACCAGTTTCCCTTTCTTCTGGACCGAGAAGTGGCCTGCACTGCCACCTTCCGGAATAAAAGGGATGCCGCACTGAGGATTTCTGGAAAGATAAGAGATGAAAAAAGGGGTCTCAGGATTGCATATTCTGTTTCTCACATTGACACTTCCGAGAGTAAAATCCCTGTCAAGATAGTTCATCCTTGAACAACCGAGAGGAGAATGGTTAATGTTTGTCCTCGGGATGGGAAGATTTCTTACATGGGGAAGCAGGTCTTCCCTTGTAAGAGGCACACCCAGCCACAGGTGACAACCATCGGAAGGCTCCGGGGTACCCATGACAAAATGAAAGACTGTATCCAGCATTGAACCACCCTTGACGCCGTAGTGTCCCCTGGTCTGCGGACCTGTGACAAGCCCTATTTTTTTATGGTAGTTGACAACCGCATCGGCAATGAGGTGTCTCATCACATTTCTGATTTCATCGTGCAAGGTTTTAGGAGCCTTACAGGCAAGCATTATTGCAAGGGCGTATATCTGCACGCCTGTGTAACCCGGTGCGTTATACTCAGGAAAAAAACCAATCTTCAGGATGTAGTTACGCCACTCTTCCCACTCCCATCCTGCAACTGCCCTGACGCGCGGCATATCCATTACATCGGCTATACACAAACGGGAAGCCAGATTCAGAAGGATAATGTTGGTATAGTTAAGGTGTCCCCCCCTGTGGGCATTGACCGCATCGGATGCAAGAATAAAGCCTTTTTCCATCCTCTCTTTCAGGGCTTTTGGCATAACACTGCCGCGGTTCTTATACACATACCACAACTGGGGAATCATAAAAGAAAGAGCATTGGGGTCAAGCGCAAAGTCCCATCCTGAATGAGCCCTGAAGTTTCCATATGTCATACTTTCAGGATTGGTATCCTGATAGTCAAGCACATGATTAAATATCTTCCATGCAGGTTCTTCCCTCCCGGTCATTGCCAGAGCAGTAGCCACATAGGAAGACCTCCACAGATTCCACCCTGCCGCCCGGGAGTGAACTGAACCTTTGCTCTTCAACTTGTGACTTTTGAGAAGAAGAGTGTCAGGGTCTACACTTTTGATACCCTTTTCCGCTTGCTGCCTGAAAATCTCCTGTCTTTTCTTTTCAAACCCTCTCCTGTGTAGAGTAGACATTTCCACCTCCTAAATCCCCCTTGGATTCCCCCTTTGCCAAAGGGGGATACAGGGGGATTTACCCATATGTTTTTCTCCTGATATAAACATCTTAAAAAGTCTGTCTCTGCATTATGCAAAGGCAGGCTGGAATTTTATCATATGCCTCTGCAAACAGTCAACTCCTCTTCTGCTCAAGGTAGCCGCAGGCT
>CAYOYL010000054.1:0-2920 GCA_964408175.1 uncultured bacterium | reverse complement strand
CCGAGTTTTTTTGCAAATGCTATTCTTTCGGGGTTGTTGTCCATAAAGATGGGCATCCCCTGATTCAGGGTCGTAAATTGTCCCGCACACAGACCTATGAACCCAGCCCCTATAATGAGTATCTTTTCTCCATCCTTCACATCAAGAAACCGGACTCCTTTGTATCCCACGCCTGCAACGACCGTAAAAACAGTAGTCTCCAGTTCTGTTTTATCTGGCATACTGGAAGATATGAACCTGTACCCGTCAGGACTGCTGACTGAATACCCGCAGTGTGCACCCCACATAGGATAAATTTTTTCCTTCCACCGGTTTCCGCTGCCGTAGACTATATCTCCGGGATTAAAGAGTCTAACCTCTTTACCGCATTTTTCAACAACCCCTATCCTGTGATATCCGGGAGCGCAAGGAAACTGTGTCCCTATATGTTTGCCCTTCAGTATCCACCTTTCGGTCCCCGGAGAAATAGACGATACAAGTGTACGCACGCAGATATCATTGGGACCCATTTCGTCAAGTGTAACTTCTCTCATCTCAAAACTGTTGGCTGCAGGGAAAACCACCATCTTTGTCTTCATACCTCCTCCATTTCAGGTCTCAAAAACGACCAGTTGATAGCCCTTTATTTCTGATATTTTAACCCATACGTATCCTTTTTCAAGACTGAATTCTATCTCCTGTTCTGAAGGAGCCAGATATACTTTTTTTACCTTCTGCCCGTCATCTCTCAATCCGATGCGGACATCTCTTAAGACTATAGGTTCTTCAATAATCTGCATCTTCCCCCTTAACTCAGGGAGGTAAGAAAGAATGTGCACCATCTTTCTACCTTTCTGCCGGACAGCGGTTACCTGAGCAAAAGAAGGAAGGTTTTGATATCTTATCAGAGGTTCTTTTAAGGCCCTGTCAATGCAGTTTTTAAGCAGTTGTTTGTAGGCGACTACCGCATCATTGAAGTAACTTTTGAAAACGGGGAAACTGAAATGAAATATGCTGCCGCACTGCACCAGTGCAGGTCTTCCTGTCTCTTTCTCCGGCGGGGTGTAAAGATTCTCATGCCGCCAGTCCCAGGAACGGGTGTTGAAATAAGGCTTATAGAGTTTAGCCAGCACCAGTGCTCCTTTTTTTGCCTTCATTGAGATACCCTGCTCATAAATGGTTATCAGCATATCTGGAAGTCCTTCAGCCACTTCTTTCTCAGATTTAAAAAAAGAAGGGTTGTTTTCTTCCGCACCCTCAAATGATATCTTGTAGTCTTCAAGTGCAAATTTTTTCTTGTCGGGAGAAAGTCCTGCAGATGCGGAACTTATTATGGCTCCGCCTTTTTTGAGGTGTTCTTTGAGTTTCTTCTTCAAGCCGTCGTCAACAGAAACGTTGTCAGGCAGTATCAAAACTCTGTATCCTGACAACTCCCCGGTACCATCAATTACGTCAAACTGGTACTTCAACTCCATCAGCATCCTTGCAGCTCCTGCAACACCTGAAAAGTCAAAATAGAATCCTGGATACATAGAAAGGGAAGGTTCAACAACTGCTATCTCTGTTAAAACTCTGGCACCTTCGGTAAAACGTTCCAGTCTCTTTGTTTTTGAGTATGCACTGCCCATTGTTTCATATACCGCTTTCTCAAGCATCCCTCTCGGGTGCATGTGGTCGCCTATGGAGGTTGTTCCTGTGTTCGCAATGGAGTTATAAAGGTCAAAGAGAAGAGACTCTTCGGGTCTTAATCCCCCGAAGTCTCCCCATGACTTGTGAAACCTTCCTGTCATTGTAAAAAAGGGTTTTTTGAGCGTACGGGCATACCTTACAGCCCATGGAAGAACGTCGTAACCCCAGCCGCCAGTGGGTAAAATCTCCAGTTCTATGTGCGTGGGTTGTTTTGCGTAGGGCAGGCCGTTGAAGTATATATAGGCATCCCGGTTTTTCTTCTTTACAATCTTTTTTACTTCATCCATAAAACTCTCAGTTATGAGCCAGCAGAAGTTTTTTGCCTGTTTCTCGTCAGATACATCCATACCCAGTTTTTCCATTCCGTTGACGCACTCCAGTCCGTAACAGGGAGACAGGGAAAAACAGTCAAGAAAGATACCGTCAACAGGGTAGTTATCCATAACTTCTTTAACCATACCGAGCAGATATTGCCTGTAACCAGTATTCAGACACATCCTTCTGAAGAAGTGTCCCATGTTTTGCATCTCTGCAACCTGTCCGTCTTTGTTCACCTTACACCACTCTCTGTGTCTTAAGGCGTGCTCATGGTCTAACCCTGCATTGAAATAAGCCGCTACCCGTATACCTTCTCTGTGACAGGCAGAGACCATACCTCCGAGAAGGTCTTTTTTACGGAGTCCGGGATGGACGATGCCTATCTTTGTGGGATAATATGCGAAGCCGAGGTTGCATTTGGCAAATACGGTGATGTAGTCTATGCTGGCTTTCTTCAGAGTCCCTGCAAATTCTGCCGGGTCAAAATCAATACCGACGTCATATATTCCCGGCATTGTATGAAAGTCAAGGTGTACAGCCCTTTTAACGAATCCCTTATCCATTTTCTCTCCCTAAATCCTCCCTTTCTTGCACTTCGTGCTCACCATCTCCCCCTTTGAAAAAGGGGGATTAAGGGGGATTTCTTTACCAACTTCAATTTATTGGGACTGCACTGAAATTATGAACACCTGCGGTACAACAAAAATATTCCTTTATGCCGAACCTCAGAATTTTAGGTTGCCCGAGGTTTATAACCTAATAAACCGTACAATTCGCCTTTTGTACTGTACGTTAACTATTACCCGTCCAGTATCTTCTTAACCACTCGCAAAACGCCGGGTTTGTTGGAAACTTCACATTAGTATACCAGCAAGTTTCAATGAAAGCAATTTTCCGAAGTGCCTCACTAAAAATCTATAGGAAAATATTCACC
>CAYOYL010000053.1:0-12419 GCA_964408175.1 uncultured bacterium | reverse complement strand
GCAAGGTTATTGGTCAGAACGCTTCCGCTCTTCGCCTTGTCTTACTTCTGTGCTTCCACACTCGCACCTCAACTCTTTCCTTTCCTCTCCGTATCAATAGATTCTTATATCGGAATTTCAGGACCTCAATGAAATTTGGAGTAACTGCCTTTTTGTGGTAACATAAGGGGTTAACGGAGAGGAAAATGGAAAAGGTAATTATATTTGATACAACGCTCAGAGACGGAGAGCAGTCACCCGGGGCAAGCCTTACAAGCGATGAGAAGATAAAGGTCGCTGAACAACTGGAACGTCTCGGGGTTGACATAATAGAGGCTGGTTTCCCCATTGCTTCGGAAGATGACGCAAAGGCGGTAAGCCTCATCGGAAAAAGAATCAAGAACTCCGTTGTCTGCGCTCTGGCAAGATGTAAGGATGAAGACATAGAGGTTGCATTGAGGTCTCTTGAGACAGCCGCAAAACCGCGCCTGCATATATTTCTTGCTACCTCAGAGATACACAGGGAATATAAACTGCACAAGGCAAAAGACGAGATAATAAAGATAGCCGTAGAGAAGACAAAACTTGCCAAAAGGCACATTGACAACGTGGAATTCTCCCCGGAAGATGCATCAAGGACAGAGCCTGATTTTCTTCTTGATGTCTTAAAGGCAGTTGTAGCAGAAGGGGTAAAGACCGTCAACATTCCAGACACTGTAGGTTATACCATCCCTTCCGAATACGGTCCTCTGATAAAATATCTCAGGGAGAATCTTCCGGAGGACGTGGTTATAAGCGTACACTGTCACGATGACCTGGGCGTGGCAGTGGCAAACTCTCTCACTGCAGTAATAAACGGTGCAAGACAGGTTGAATGTACAATAAACGGTATAGGAGAGAGGGCAGGGAATGCATCACTTGAAGAGATTGTTATGAACCTGGCAGTGAGAAAAGACCTGTATAATTTTGAAACCAACATTATAACTAAAGAGATTTACAGAACAAGCAGGATGGTCTCTTCGTTAACAGGTGTTCCTGTTCAGCCAAACAAAGCCATCGTGGGAGAAAATGCATTCCGCCATGAGGCAGGTATACACCAGGACGGCATACTGAAAAACCGTTCAACCTATGAGATTATGAACCCTGAGATGGTGGGTGTACCGAAGAGTGAACTGGTGCTCGGTAAGCACTCAGGCAGACATGCGTTAAAGGCAAGAATAGAAGACCTTGGATTTCAGTTAAATGAAGAACAGATTGAAAAGGTATATGATAGGTTTAAAAAACTTGCCGACAAGAAAAAAGAAATCACTGACATAGACCTTATTGTTCTCACGGAAGAAGAGGATATAAAAACAGAGGAACCAACCTACACTCTTGAATATTTCCATATAGTATCAGGTTCTTCAACCATACCCAGCGCAACGGTGAGGATAAAAGAGAAGGACAGGATACATGAAGATGCATCCAGAGGCGATGGGCCTGTAGATGCTCTTTACAAGGCAATAAACAGGGTAACAGGGATTTCACCTATACTTAAGGAGTATAAGATTACTGCAATAACCGGAGGGCAGGATGCACAGGGGGAGGTAACGGTTACCCTGGAAACTGAAGGACTTAAGATTGTCGGTAAAGGAGTGAGCACTGATATCATAGAGGCAAGCGGTAAGGCATATCTGAACGCCATTAACAGATATCTTATCAGAAAAAACCTTACCAGGACCAGATATAAAGGAGCTTAAATCCCCCTTTCAAAGGGGGTAGAGGAGTTCTGAAGGGCAGGGTAGAATGACTATAACTGAAAAAATCATAGCGAAACACTCAGGCAAGGAATCTGTGAAGCCCGGTGAATTTGTGGAAAGTTCCGTTGACCTTGTTATGGCGAATGACATAACAGGGCCCCTTGCCATAGAGGAGTTTGAAAAGATAGGGGCGAAAAAGGTCTTTGACCCGGACAAGATAGTTCTTGTGCCTGACCACTTCACTCCCCCCAAGGATATACAGAGTGCAGAACTGGTGAAATGCCTGAGAGGATTTGCAAAAGAGTATAAGGTACGGTTCTACGAGATAGGCAAGGTAGGGATTGAACATGCACTTCTGCCGGAAGAAGGACTCACATTGCCAGGAGACTTCATCATAGGAGCGGACAGCCATACCTGTACATATGGAGCGGTTGGTGCATTTTCCACAGGGATGGGAAGTACTGATATTGCAGCGGCGATGATTACAGGAAAGACATGGATAAAGGTGCCTTCTACAATCAGGTTTAACTATACAGGGAAACGCAACAAATATGTGGGAGGCAAGGACCTCATACTCTATACAATAGGCAAGATAGGAGTAGATGGTGCAACCTATAGGTCAATGGAGTTTACCGGGGAAACCATACGCAACCTGCCTATGGATGACAGGTTTACCATATGTAATATGGCTATAGAGGCAGGAGCGAAGAACGGCATTATAGAGCCTGATGATATTACACTCTCTTATATAGAGGAGATTACAGGTCATATGCCGGAGACAACAGTAAAAAGTGATGAGGACGCAGTATACGAAAAGACCATAGAGATTGATGTGGAAAAGATACAACCGCAGGTTGCCGCTCCTCACCTGCCATCCAACTCAAAGGATGTGACTGAATATTCTGATATAAAAATAGACCAGGTTGTCATTGGTTCCTGTACCAATGGAAGAATATCTGACCTCAGAAGAGCGGCAGGTATACTGAACGGACAGACAATCCATCCGGAGATAAGATGTATACTAATACCTGCAACACCGAAGATATACAAGCAGGCACTCAAAGAAGGACTGATTGATGTCTTTCTCTCTGCAAACTGTGTGGTAAGCCCGCCGACCTGTGGACCATGCCTTGGTGGACATATGGGTGTGCTGGGTAAAGGGGAGGTTGCCATCTCAACAACCAACAGAAACTTTATAGGTAGAATGGGACATCCTGGAAGTTATGTATATCTTTCAAACCCAGAGGTGGCTGCCGCAAGCGCGATAAAAGGAAAAATCTGCCATCCTGACAGCATATAATGGATTTCATAAATATCAAAAAGATTAAGGTCAGCAGGGTTATTATTGGCAGCAACCCTTTCAGTGGAGTTTCTCACCATGGACGAAAGAGGCACTTTCATTTGTCGCAAAGCACCTCAGGAAAGATGATTCAGTTTGCATCGGCGTCTTTGTTAAAGACAATCCCCTCATGCTCGAGGAGGACGTGTCTGTTCTGCAGAAGTACCTTGCACTGAGATAAATTTATCCTGAGCACCAAAAATAAATTTGTATTAACTGCTACGCTTTTAACAAACTGGTTAATAGGGTATAATTTTATCCGTACACATCCATCAACCCATATACATTAAAAGAAGGGAGTAAAGGTATTACCGAGTTACCCAACTTATATAGAGTTTCCCCTTTTTAAAAGTGGGACACAGGGGAATTTCAGGGGGAAAAATGTCTGCATACCGAAGATTGATAGTCTCTATTTCTTTTATTATATTCATTACAGCATCTGTCGCCTTTGCCGCAGAGAGCGGTGTTTTACGCATTGTTGACAATGGGAAGCCGTCTGCTGTCATCGTGGTTCCTGACAGCGGCGTAAAAATTGCTCCGTTTGTTCCGTGGGGTAAGGAGGAATTACCGGTCTCTTATGCGGCGGATTTCCTGAAAGAGCACATAAAGATGTGCACAGGAGCAGAACTTGCCGTTGTTACGGAAAAAGAACTTCAGAATGGCAAAACGGTCATTGCTCTGAGCAACACTGTTTTTGCACAGAGATACGGCATAGAGCCGCTGAAACTGCCGTCCGAAGGATTTGTCATAAAGAGTATTCCGGAAGGTATTGTTATTACAGGACAGGTCAGCCCGGATGGATACGACAGGGGTACGTTATTTGGTATATACACCTTTCTTGAAACGTTCTGCGGCATAAGATGGTATTTCCCCGGGGAAATCGGCACGGTTGTCCCTAAAACAAAGGATATCCAGATAACCCTGCCCGTGAACATTGCAAAATCCCCTTATTTTCCTGTCCGAATGGGCGGAGCCGGCGGTTGGGGGGCAAAGAAGTGGCATCCTGTTTTGAAATACGGGATGACGCAGGGGCTGATTGCCAACCATACGACAAACACATGGAAGAACCTTTACGGGAAGACCCATCCCGAGTATTTCGGCGTGGATTCCAAGGGGAATTCCTCACTGAATACACCCCGTCCCTATCTCTGCTATACCCAGCCGGGGGTTCTACAGCAGTACCTGAAGAATATCCGTGCCTATGTTGAAACTGGAGACATCACGCCATGGAGGGGCGCGTCATCTCACCCGCAGGGGAAAAACATCCCATTCGGACCGAACGATACCTGGACCAAATGTGCATGTCCTGAATGCAGTAAACTCTATCAGCCGGGAAAAAACCGTGCAGGCAGATGCTCCAATTATATCTTTTCCTTTGCGGCAGAACTTGCCCGTGAAATGAAGAAGATAGACCCGGAACTGCGGTTGTGGGTACTGACCTACCAGAGTTACCTTATGCCGCCTGACGAGTCTGTCGTTGAGATACCGGATAACCTCTGCATAACCCTGTGTCTTTACCCGACAACAACAGCCCGTATGGCACAACCGCGGTTTTTCAAGGAAAACCAGGACCTCGTGAACAATTGGCAGAAGCTCCTCAATAATAACCCCTCCAGACTGATTGTCTGGAACTACTTCATTTCGCCCAACGGATACCTTAAGGCTCCGGTGGAACACCCGCATGTTCAGACTGAGTTCACAAGATTTCTTAAAAACCGTTCTATCGGCATCTTCTGCAACGGGATGGCATCGTATGAAGGTGTTGGATACAACCAGACGATTTATGCGGCATGGATAATGCATAAACTCCTCTGGGAGCCGGAATTGGATGTTGACAGAGCAAGGGAGGACTTCTGCAGGGACCTGTTCGGACCGGCATCGGGTGAAATGCTTGCCTTTTTCCGACTGCTTGAAGACAGGTGGGAAAAGGTGCGCTGGCAGAGGTCTGCAGGTACCTACGTTGTCCCGACCCTGACCGCATTTATGGATAATTACCCGCTTGAGGTAGCCGAATCCCTGAAGAAATTACTGGCTGAGGCGCGTGTAAAAACCCCGGAAAACAGCATATACAGGAAGAGGGTTGACTGGTTTGACCACGAAGTCTACAGACCATTCATAGCCCGCACAGAGGCCTTTCATGCATGGCGGGCAAGAACAAGCAGTGGAAGTTGTGCGACAATAGAAAAACCTGTCCTTGTTGAAGGAGCCCCTGATACATCGGTTTTTTCAAACTCGGAACCACTCCCACTCCTGCATTTTGACGGCCTGAAACCATGGCATAAAGGTAGAGTGAAAACAGCCTTTGACAGAGAGAATCTTTACATTGAGGCACAGTTTGAGAGTCTGACGCTGGTAGACATAAAGAAACATATCTACAAGAGGGACCAGGCCGTGGAACCGGGGGACCGTTTCGTCGTGCAGATTCAGTCCGAACCCAGAGCGAGGAGAGAATATTTGGAGATAAGTGTTTCAGCCGAAGGCAAGTTGACTTACCAGAGGGTTGGAGGCGGCGGTACATGGACGCCTTCAGGTATAAAGGCGGGCGTTGTATCCGAAAACGGAGGCTGGACGGTCCGGCTAACCATTCCATGGGAAGATATCAATGTGAATGAAGTACCTGTTCGGATGCGGATGCAGTTCCTTCATCATTTTTATCGCAGTTCAGAGTATGACTGCTGGTGCCCGACCCTCCAGCAGGAGTTCTACCCTGGGGCAGGCCGTTTCGGCTGGCTGAATTTTGTCAAAGGGGGGCCCGTACAGAAATCTGATTAAGATTTTTCCACATGCTCTCTTTCCGACAACCTGTATGTTAGAAATCCACCTTTTTAACTTTTCAGTGACAGGGAAAAGATTTGCATTTATCCCCTGTTTATGGTATCCTCGTTCTCTGTTTGAAAAAGAGAGGAATAATGGAGACAAAAGGAAGGGTATGGAAGTTTGGGGCTCACGTAAACACAGATGATATCATTGCGGCAAGATACCTGAATACAACTGACGAGAAAGAACTTGCCGCGCACTGCATGGAAAGTATTATGCCGGGTTTTGCAGGCAGAGTGAAGGATGGAGATGTTATTGTTGCAGGCGAAAATTTCGGATGCGGCTCAAGCAGGGAGCATGCCCCGATATCTATCAAGGGATGCGGTGTCTCTGCTGTGATTGCCCGGAGTTTCGCACGGATATTTTTAAGAAACTCCATAAACATAGGACTGCCTGTGATTGAACTTCCAGAGGCAGACGAGATAGACAATGGTGATGAGGTTGAAATAAATCTTGAAGATGGAACTGTAAAAGATATAACCAAAAACAAGGTGTACAGATTTGCGAAGTACCCTGAATTTTTACAGGGGATTATTGAAACAGGAGGACTGATGAGATGGGTGCAGGAAAAACATATAAAATCGGCGTGATACCGGGAGACGGTATAGGAACTGAGATAATAAAGGAGGGGATGAAGGTTGTTCAGGCAGTATCAGAAAGGTTCGGTTTTAAGATTGAAACCGTTCATTATGACTTTGGCGGGGACAGGTATCTGAAAACAGGGGAGATACTCCCTGATTCCGCAATAGAGGAGTTTAAAAAACTTGATGTCATTTATCTGGGGGCGGTTGGGCATCCTGAGGTTGCCCCCGGGATACTTGAAAAAGGCATCCTTTTGAAGATAAGGTTTGAACTTGACCAGTATATAAACCTCCGTCCTGTCAAACTATATCCAGGTGTATGGCATCCATTAAGAGATAAAGGACCGGAACATATTGACTACGTTGTTATCAGAGAGAATACTGAGGGTGCATACAGCGGTACAGGCGGCATCGTCAAAAAAGGAACAAAGGATGAAATAGCCACACAACTGGATATAAACACAAGAAAGGGTGTTGAAAGATGTATAAGGTATGCGTTCCAGTACACAACGAAACGCAACAGAAAAAAAACACTCACGGTTGTTGACAAGGCAAATGTCCTCACCTATGCAGGGGATTTATGGAGAAGAACGGCAAGGGAACTGAACAAAGAATTCACGGACATAAAACTTGACTTTGCCTTTGTAGACGCAACCTGTATGTGGATGGTGAAAAACCCTGAGTGGTTTGACGTACTGGTAACCAGTAATATGTTTGGAGATATTATCACTGACCTGGGTGCGATAACACAGGGCGGACTGGGAATAGCCGCCGGCGGAAATATCAATCCTGAAGGTGTGAGTATGTTTGAACCCATACACGGCTCCGCTCCCAAATACACAGGCAAAAACGTTGCCTGTCCCCTCGCAACCATTTCAGCCGGGGGAATGATGCTTGAAAGCCTCGGAGAAGGAGAATCTGCCGCTGCAATAGAGAAGTCCATCATAAAAGCAACAGGAGAAGGATATATAAAGAGCCTTGAAGCAGGCAAGATGGGAATGGGCACAGATGATGTGGGAGACCTTCTGGCAAGGTTTGTCACAGAGATTTAGAATTGCGGTTTATCACTATCCTTTTGAGAAATACTCAGATGCATCTGCAGGTCTGATGTCTGTCAAAGAACCGGTGTAGTGTCTCAAATCCACTGGTTTATAAGGATACTTCTTGATAACCTCCTCATTAATATCAATACCCAATCCGGGAGCGTCTGGAATAGCCATAGTACCCTGAGAGAAGAGCACATTTTCGTTTGTTATCTCTCTACGGTAAGGCACATCAGTAGCCATGGTTTCCAGAATGAGGAAGTTCGGAATACAGGCGGCTAATTGCAGGGTTGCTGCATTTGCCACCGGCCCGCTCGGATTGTGGGGACAGAGGTTTGTATGTGTAGACTCTGCCATAGTTGCTATCTTCTTCAGTTCTCCGATACCACCACAGTGAGAGACATCAGGCTGGATAAAATCAACTAAGCGTCTTCTTATGTATTCATTGTAGTCCCATCGGGAATACAGGCGTTCTCCGCCGGCCAGCGGCACGCGTATGCGGCGTTTGACTTCCTGCATACCCTCCATGTCATCAGGCGGTATGGGTTCTTCAAACCATGTAATGTCAAAGTCCTCAAGAGCCTGACCGATACGGACTGCAGTGGGAACGTTGAACCTCCCATGCCCTTCAATCAGTATTTCAACATCACTGCCGGCTGTATCTATCACTCCCTTAATACGAGTCAGCGCACACTGCAGTTCTTTTTTGGAAATGTTCATCCACGCCTTTCCGAAGGGGTCAAATTTCAGTCCTCTGAATCCGGCATCCACTGCAGTTCTGGTTTTTTGAACAAATTCTTCAGGTGCATTGGCTCCGGCAAACCACCCGTTGGCATAACAGTCTATTGTGTCGCGCACCTTTCCGCCAAGTAACTGATATACCGGAACACCAAGGTCCTTGCCCTTAATATCCCACAGTGCCATCTCTACACCGGAGAGTGCACTCATCAACACAGGGCCTCCTCTCCAGTAGGCGTCACGGTAACCTTTAAGCCACAGTTCTTCAACATTATGGGGGTCTTTGCCAATCAAACTGCGGGATAGTTCATGTACTGCCTGCTGGACGGTTAATTCTCTATATTCAAGGGTGGATTCACCAACTCCGTGGATACCCTTATCGGTCAATATCTTCACAAAGACCCAGTTGGTGCGGTAGGCATGACATATGCACGTTTTGATTTCAGTAATTTTCATAGTTCAAACTCCTTCCCGGGTTCCATCTCCCATGACCTGATACCGTATTTCCTACAGCCCCGTATAAATGGTTGAGGGTCAGCCGTATTTTCTGCAAAAAGTCCATAGTGCATCGGAAGAGCCACTGAAGGTTGAATCCTTCTGGCAAGGTTTAGAGCCTTGTCAGAGTTCATATTCCCCAGTCTTCCATTGATACATACCAGCAGCGCATCGCTGTTGCGGGTATATCTATTAATAAGTTTCTCGTCAAACTCGGTGTCCCCTGACAGGTAAATCCTGCGTGAGTCTTTTTGTATAACCAGACCCACTGCATAAGGGTCGCTGTGAAAAGCAGGAACAGGGATAATATTGAGAGTGGGGACAACAGAGAGCGGATTCTCAGTCTGCAAAAGGATACAACGCTGTTTCTCAATTCCCAGTTTAAGGAAGTGCTGAAAACAATTCATACCTCCTGCAAAACGGCATGAAGGGTAGTTCTCAGCGATAGTAACGACTGTTTCAGGGTCCAGATGGTCAATGTGGTCATGGGTACTTATGAAGATATCCGGTCGCAGTTCCGATATTTTTACAGGGAAGGGGAGCAAGCGCTTGATGCCGTTTTTTTCAAGTGAGTCGCTCATGTAAGGGTCTACCAGAATTCGTATACTGCCGGTATCAAAAAGGAATCCTCCCTGGGTCAGCCATGTGGTTTTCATCTGTAGTTCATTCCTCCGTTGATGTCAATAGTGGCACCGGTGATGTACCGTCCACCTTCTCCTGCCAGATAAACAACCGCCAGTCCGACGTCCCGGGTAGTTCCCAGACCCAGAGGTACTGAGGCGGCCAGTTTTTTTACCTCCTTGTTCCCATGGGTCTGATACAGCAGTTCTGTTTCAATGATGCCTGGAGCAATGGCGTTAACGGTAATGTTGAAAGGTGCGGCTGTTCTGGCCAACGTTTTGGTAAATCCTATGATACCGCTTTTGCTGGCAGCATAGTGGACATGGCCGTAAAGGGCACCACGTTGGCTGACTATAGAACTGATGTTGATGATTCTGCCATCTTTCTGGGTCCGCATAATCTTCATCGCCGCTTTACTGCAAAGGAAGATACTGGTCAGATTATTTTTTATTATGTATTCCCAGTCGTCCAACGCTGTCTCAAAGATGTCCTGTGGTTTACTCGTTCCTGCATTATTCACAAGAATATCCAGCCTGCCGAATTTATTAATTGTTTCAGTAAATAGTGCATCCACATCTGACTGACTGGAAACGTCTGCCTGAACTGTTATGGCTCTGCGTCCTGCTCCCATATCCACAATCTGTCTGCAGATGTTTTCAGCCTCTTTCCTTTTACTGCGGTAATTGACGACCACATCAGCGCCTGCTTCCCCCAGTGCCAGGGCAATGCCTGCCCCCAGACCTCGTGAAGAGCCTGTTACCAGTGCAACCTTGTTTTTAAGTTCAAACATAATTTATCTACACCAATCTGCCGCTATCCTTTTACGATGGTGGAGTTATCTGTTATGAACAACGGGTAGTCCGTAAAAGGAAAGTGTTTTATAATTGTAAAACCCTGTCCGTTGAGGGTATCTACATGGTTGATTTTATAAACCCTCTGCCATATAGGGTCAATCACAACTGGAGAATTGAACCTGTCTGATTTGTGGGTATAAAGAACCAGTTCTACCTCTCCCGGGTCAAAGGAGATGTCCGGTGTTTCCGGGAAGTAGATACAGAACAGGGGAACGCCTTTGCGTCGGAAGCGGGCAGTTATCAGTTGGTAGCGTGTGTAACTCAGGGGAAATCGTCTGGGGGTATGCCAGCGGATAAAAAGGTCAGGTGCCTGTTCCAGTCCATCAAATAGGTAGCCCATTGCTTGCAGAGCGTAAAATGCCAGTTTCGGGCGTTTCCCCAGACGGTTAAAAATTCCGAAGTTTGTTGACTTGTCTCTATATCCACCGAAGTCCGACACAGAGAAATAAGACGATACTTTCACACCAAGCCGCAGGTCTGTGACAAAACGTCGCGTTAGATACTTTGCCTGGTTATACTCCGTAGGCACTGCAGCATATTCTCCGTCAACAACGTTGTCTGCGGTTCTCCCTGCCTCACCCTGCCATATTGGTATTTTAGACGAGCCTATGTTGTGCCTTATAAAATTGAAGCAGGCTTCTGCTCCCTGTTCTGGCACGATTCCATAAGGATGGTAACTGATGATATCGGAGTGTTTACAGATGTGATTTTCTGCAAGGGCGACCACATAGTTATTAATCTCTATTTTGTCATTTATCGCCAGAGCCCCTGCGATGATTTTCGCGTGCGGTATAACCGAACGTATCTGCTCTCCACTGATTTTAACCAGTTTAGCATAGTCGGCGGCACAGCGGACTATCCGTTCACTGACAGGTATCTCAGGATAGGGTATACCGCCATTCATATTCCAGAATTCCCCAAGGTTGTTAGGCTCGTTCCATATCTCCCAGTAATTGACCCGCCCTTTGTAATGCCTTGCCATAGTTAGCAGATACCTTTTCCATGAAAGCACCGACGTCTTGCCATAATATAGGGGTACCTCACCTACATAACCTCTTATGTAGGATGGGACAGATTTATCAGGATGGTCTTTTTCCCACGTATCGTATCCCTGAACAGAGGTGTAATGAGCATTGCCGTAACTGACGCTTAACCAGGGCTGGATACCTATATCCAGAAGGGAGTCAACTATTTCATCCAGCCATTGGAAATCGTATTTACCCTTTTCTTTCTCGCACTTGTTCCATCCGCTCTGAACGCGGGCCCACTTTGTACCTGTTCTCGCCATAAGTGCATATGTATCTCTGGGGTCAAAGGTATCTCTGTCGAGGGTTTCGTAGCCTATACCTACAGGAGAAGATTTTATATCAATGCTTTTTTTGTAGGGTAAAGGTCCTGTGTATGTAAAATCTTTTCTGTCATCTAAAGGACAAATGTTATAGTCATAATCCACCTCACTTTTACCCGTCTTATCCGGTGGCAGTTTGAACTTTCTCCTGGCAGGTTTAGCAGACATTTTGTTTTTTCGCCTCTGTTAGTAGTGAAGACTCCACACTTCCCCTGTGTGTTTTTCTTTAAGCAACAGGTGATTTTCATAACAACCTATAGATTTTGGAAGTTTAATTTATCTCGCATTATAACCCTTAAGTATAACAAATCTTCAAAACTCAGTCAAAATTTTAGTTTTGACCAGAAATTCTGACATAAGGGAATTTGTAGAGAAAAGGAAGTAATTTCGGTGCTCGGAAACAGGCTTTGCCTTGAGCTTCAGTGCAGATAAGAACTACGGTGAAATCGTCCTCTCGGAGAACTCCCCCTCCTATTCGGAGGGTTCAGACATCTCCGAGTAAGGTAATCGTCCGAACGCTTGCGCTTTTCACCTTGTCTTATTACTGCCCTTCCGCACTCGCTCCTCAATACTTTCCTTTTCTCTTCCCTCACATTATATAATTCTTGTTTCAGAATTTCTGTTCAGTCTTTTGCCAGTTTGACCTTGCAGGCTATGTCATTTTCAATATCCGGCAGGGCTATATTCAACACCCCGTTACTTGCGATAGTGTATGTTGACCCTGTGATTTTACCGTTATACGTATCCCAGAATTCTATCAGGTATCTGCCATTACTGACATCACTGATGAGGAGACGGGCATTGCTGATATTCATTTTTTCATCAGATACGCGCAGGGCAGTGAGAAAATTATATATCCAGCCGT
>CAYOYL010000052.1:0-15250 GCA_964408175.1 uncultured bacterium | reverse complement strand
GAGCATTCTTTTCCTGCTCTTTCTTAAGTCTGGCATCTTCCGCTGCCTTCAAAGACTCTAATTTCTTCTGCCTCTTTTCTTCTTCCCTGCGTGCCGCTGCCTCTTTCACCCTAACATCTTTCTCTTCTTTCTGTTTTGCCTTCTCATCCCGCTTTTTTTGTTTCTCCTGCTGTATCGCCAGAGCACGTTTTTTCTTTAATTCTTCCCTTTTTGCGAAAACCTCCGCTAATTTTTCTCTCCGTTTTTTACGTCTATTACTGCCATTAATGTAAACCTTTTCGGCCTCTTTAGGTCTTTCTTCTTTTTTTATATATGGAGCCTGTACTTTCTTGTCTTCTCTCAGTGGACTTTTATCCATAGACTTTGGATGCAAGACCTTTGTTCTTTTCTTTTCAATAAACTCCAGCAATTGTTTCTTCCGTGCTTCCCGCATTATATCCGCTTTGTTTTTGTTGCTTTTCATTTATCCTTCCAGTGATTTCGCTTTGTAGTCTCTGAGCATAACAGCATTAATACCCATATCCACGCTAAAAAAACCTTGATTCACCTTTGTTACGGAAAAGTTTCTGAGTACGAAATAGGATGAAGGATTTTCAATATATTTTAAAAACCTGACTATTTCATTACTTGTTCCGATTATCTTTAATTTCAGAGGTAATATCTTATAAAAAGCCACCTGTTGGAGTACCCCGGGTGCGATATCCTCTATGGTTGTAACTCCAGAATCAATAACAAGGTCTACCAAGTCCTTAACAACCTCAAATTGTAAAGTTAGCGTCTCAATCTTATCCTGTGGTGTAAGGCCCGTTGTAGGAAAACCCATAGAAGAAGGGAGCGTCACTTTTCTCTTATCTGCTTTTTTGTAGAGACGGTCCTCTGAAAAATAGAGATATTCTTTAAACTCTACTGATGGATAAAGAGTAAATTCCGGGATAACAGGGTATGTTGTGGAAAAATTATTCATAAGGAAATCAAATTCTCTTGTAAGATATTCCTTTTCTCTTGTCAACCTTGCGATTAATTGGGGAGAAGGAGCTTGGTCTTTTTCCTTTTCGTATTGTGCTACCTGGGAATGTTTAGTTTTTATCTCCTCCTCTATTTCCTTTATCTCCAGCCTCATATTCTTATTCATAAACTGGCCCCCTATAATAATACCAATAACCAGTATCAATGAAATCAACAATGAATATTTTTTAAACAAATTTTTTATTTTAGTCATTTTATTTCAAGAAATAAAGTAAATTCAAGATTTTCCTTCTCTGGATTAATCTCACAATAATTTATCTCCACTTTTTCCAAAAATTCAAGTTCTGAAAGTTTATTTACAAAAGTTTTGAAATCGCTGAAGGAAGTCTTTATATCTGTTATAACAACCTCACCTTTTAAGGTGAAAACTTTTTCAGTTTCTGTCTTTACTTCAACTGCAGGTTGAGATGGTTGCTCAGGTTGCGGTGCTCCAGGAGGAGGCATTTCACCTGGAGGCATGGCTCCTGGTGGAGGAGCCCCAGGAGGAATCTCTCCTGGAGGCATGGGGCCCTCTGGCGGCATATTAGGCTGCATTATTGCTTCTGGTGAAACTGCAGGAGTCTCTTTCCCGGGGTAGAGCGAAACTATATATATTCTACTGCTTGGCAGAGAACCTCCCAAAGCAATTATTCTCTTAAGCCATACTGCTTTTTCGTCTATTACCCCTTTTATCGTTCCCAGTTTACCTTTAAGTCCCCCTATCTCCCCTTTAAGTTTTTCAACCTCAGGTTTGTATTTTTCATACTCCTGCAGGGAAATCTCTATTTCATTTAATAATCCATTAAGCATCGCCTTATCCTGATTAAAAAAGAGCGTCGGGGTAATAGCTATGAGTCCTGCCATGACCGCAGAAAGATAGATATATGGCCTATTCTGTCTAAATTCCCTTATCCTTTCTATATCTTCAGGCAGTACGTTCAGATTAATACGTGTCCTGCCAATCTTTCTCAAGGCAATACCGGTGAGAATGGAGAATTCAATCTCCCGTTCTTTTAAATAGGCATAATTTTGTTCTATATCTACATTGGAAAATGGTTTGAAATAAAAGGAATTGATTCTGGCTTTTTCCTGCAGGAATTCCTTAAAGTTTTTTAACAAAACTCCCCTGCCGCAAAGATAAATCTCTTCAACTTCAGGACCCTTCTGTGTAAACCGCCAGTAATCTATGGAATTTTGTATCTCCGTATGTAGATTTTCAATATTTGAGGTTATAACAGGAAGTTCCATCCCTTTTGCAATTTTCTTATCCTCTGCTTCTGTGAAGGATATAGAATCGGCCTCAGCGATAGCATTGGTTATAGTATCACCACAGGTAGTCAGAGACCTGATAAGAAGTTTTTCTTTATGACAGATTATTAGATTGGAGGAACTGGCTCCCATCTCCAGAATAGCCTGGCATTTTTCATAAGAGAACTGAGAAGAAAACATAAACGCATTAAGAATGGCGAACAGGTCAACATCAAGAAATAGTGAGTCAATACCAAATCCACGGATACGCGACAAAAAATCGGTTATCAGTTCCTTTTTTACTGCTCCAAGCAAGATATTAAATCCCTGGGCTGTTTCACTGAGAATCTGAAATTTCCACTCCACCATCTCAAGAGGAAAGGGTATCTGTTGTTGAACCTCATACTTCAGTATATCTTTAAGTTTTTTTAACGGAACTTTGGGAACAGTCAGCGTTCTGACCAGAACTCCTCTACCCGGCAGGGAGGTATAAAATGTTTTGGCAGGTAGGCTCTTTATAAAACTTCTACCTTCGGTCAATAGGAAATTATCTCTTTCTTCAGGAGAAACTGGGATGTTCAACTCATCATAATAATTCAATCTTGCCTTCTGTCCAAAGCCCTCAACATCGCATACCCTTATTCTGGTAGTGCCGATATCTATAGATAGGTTTTTCCTACCACCTATTTTCATATTTCCCCTCTAAGTATATTCTCTCGGAAAAAAAGTTGCGGGGGACCGATTTGAACGGCCGACCTCCAGGTTATGGGCCTGGCGAGCTACCACTGCTCCACCCCGCAATAACGCCAGCAATACATTTTACAATGATAGGTTATATTTTGTCAAGATTTTTTGGTTCAACTTCCATGGGAGCCGCAGGCTTCAGTCTGCGTTCACCACTATACGCACCTTGAATGGTACAACTACAGGTCCCGGATAATCGGCCAATTATCTCCCTGTTATCTTCTATCATTAATCATAAATTATTGAGTTCTTCCACCAATTTCTTTTCAAGAAATAAAATTTTATTCTTTACCTCGTCAAACTTCTCACCTTCTTTTTTGAGCCTTTTTCCCAGACTGTCAATTTTTTCGTTCAATTCAACTATATAGAGGATAAGTATATCTATCCTGTCAAGTGCAGGATACTCTGCAGCAAGGGTTTTGATTCTTCCGACAATTTCTAAGTTCATCCTCTCTACATCTTCTGAACTAAGACCGGTTTGTATCTGATATTTTTTTCCAAAAATATCAAGCGTTTGCACTTTCCCCCCGTAAATATCCTTTTAAATTCATACCGATGGCACTTATTATTTTGTGTGAAAAAACTGTAACCTCCTCATTGTCCAGTGTTTTTGATGGATACCTGAAAACTATGGAAAAACTTATGCTTATGCTGCCTTTTGGAATATTAACATCTTTATAAAAGTCAAAAAAATCTATTTTTTCAATAGGTAAATCCAGCGATAAGATTAAATTTCTGATATCTTCCCATGCTACATTTTCAGGAAATATAAAGGAAAAATCGCGGATTGAAGAAGGATATTTAGGTAATTCTTCAAAACTAATTTCTGCAGGAAATATATTATTCAATATTCTTTCCATATATATCTCACCCGCATATACAACCTCCTTTCTTAAATCATATATGGTTTTAATCTCCTCAGCCGGAATAAAGATATGTCCTATTTTGACCTCATCAAGGTAGATATCAAGGTTTTCTTCCCCATAAAAAGGAGCCGGCAGTTTTTTGTACATTGTATTTTTTATTCCACTTTTTTCAAGCAGTTCTTCCACCCTGCCTTTAAAGAGAAAGAAATCACCGGAGTTTACACTGAGAAAAGACATCCGATATTCTTCTCTAAAAAACCTGTCTTTTCTGAAATAGACCTTACCGAGTTCAAAAATGTTCAGACTTTTTACCTGATGGTTAATGTTAAATCTCGCAGTTTCAAATATCTCTGGTATTAAACTTGTACGCAGGTAACTCAGATTAGATGACAGGGGATTTTCTATTTGAAGAGGGACTTCAGCAGAAATGTCAGTATTTTCCTTCAGCGTAAGTCCCATATTTACAATCTCAGTAAATCCAAGTTTTACAGCAACGTCTTTTATTTTCTCAAGAGCATTAATTTCTTTTGAAGACGGGGTCGGTTTTATAGATGCAAAAGGGGTTTCGGAAGGAACTGCAGAATACGTCTTATATCTTATAATCTCTTCAATAACATCAACATCCTCTCTAATATCTTTTCTGTAAACAGGAGGTTTAACGAAATAGGTAATGCCGTTTTTCTTCACCTTAAATCTTAGTTTCTCCATAACATTATTTACAAAACCCTCTTCTATCTTTACACCTGCAAGTTGTGTGATTTTAGCCGCGTCAATCTCAATCTCCCCGGACTTTTCATCCAGCCTACCTCTTTCCATAAGAGGCCCAACGCTCCCTTTACATATCCTGTTAATAAGTGATGTAACCCTTGACATCCCCTCTTTAGAGGTCATCATGTCAATTCCTCTTTCAAATCTTGCAGAGGCTTCAGTAGCAAGTCCCAGTCTTTTGCTTCCCCTGCGGACAAGGACAGGATTAAAAACAGCACTTTCTATCAAAATATTTTTTGTGCTGCTTTTTACTTCAGAGTTTTCTCCTCCCATTATACCTGCTATCGCAACGACTTTTTTAAAATCAGATATAACCAGGACCTCTTCATTCAGGTCTCTTTTTTTACCATCTATTGTTACTAACCTCTCCCCTTTTTTTGCACGCCTTATTTTTATGCCACCTTCAATCTTATCAAGGTCAAATATATGGAGTGGTTGTCCAGTTTCAGCCATTACGTAGTTTGATATGTCAACAACATTAAAACCACTCCTGTAACCAAGTTTTTCCATGCTCTCTTTCAGCCATGCAGGATGAGCTGATGTATCGTCAATGTTCTTGACAATGCGGCAGGAATAATAAAAGCAATCATTCTTGTCTTCAATTTCAACGGGAAGATTGTCAGTCAGAGTTTCTTTAAATCCACTGTCAGGTTTTTTAAGACTGTACGGTATAAAAGGTAATATATCCCTTGCAACTCCGATTAAACTTAACAGGTCACCCCTGTTTGCCGGTGTTTCAAGTTCCAGTATCATATCACCGTTCACATTATCCGTTATTACAGGATTCAACCCAAGAAGTTCAAGATAATTAAGTAGTTCTTGTTTCCCGATGTGACCATCAATGTATTCCGATATCAATTTGTATGAGTACTTCACTGTGGAACTCCTTTTTTATACGGGTGAACCCTGTTCTATTCTCCTTATTAGAGATGCTGATTCTTTCAAGAAAATTGCCTTATAAACCTTAAGTCATTCTGATAAAAGTACCTTATGTCAGTAATGCCGAATTTTATGATTGCAAGCCGTTCTATACCCATGCCAAAAGCAAATCCAGTAAATTTACCCGTGTCATAACCAACATTTCGAAACACCTGCGGATGAACCATGCCACAACCGAGCACCTCAATATATCCGGTGTTGTGACAGGTTGAACACCCTTTCCCTTTACATATATTACACGTCATACTGACCTCTGCACTCGGTTCTGTAAAGGGGAAAAAAGACGGAGTAAATTTTACCTTTGTGTTATCACCAAACATCTGTGTTATAAAATGTGTAAGGACGCCTTTAAGATGGGAAAAGGTTATATCCTTATCTACCATTAAACCTTCCATTTGATGGAAAACAGGGCTGTGTGTTGAATCAACATCGTCTCTTCTGAAACACTTTCCCACAGCCACAACCCTCAAGGGTGGGGTGGTCTTCTCCATTATTCTTATCTGCACTGGGCTGGTATGGGTCCTGAGAAGAACTTTTTCTTTTTCGTTTATATAGAATGTATCCCATACATCTTTTGAGGGATGTTCATCCGGTATATTCAACGCAGTGAAATTATAATAATCGGTCTCAATCTCTGGACCCGTCACAACTCCAAAACCCATATTTTTAAAGATATCTGTCATTTCTCTTGTCACAACAGTTATGGGATGCAGAGAACCAGTCTCAATCCTTTTTCCAGGAAATGATATGTTGATTTTTGCAGATTTCTGTTCTCCTGTTTTCTGCTTATGAATATCATATATGCGGTTAAGTTCATTTTTTATCTCGTTAAGGCGCGCTCCCACCTGCCGTTTTTCATCAATTGGAAGTGTCGCAAGAATTGAAAATAAATTATTTATCTCACCCTTCCTGCCGAGATACCTGACCTTCCAGTTTTCCAGACCTTCAGCATTTTTTACAGCGTCCAGTTCCTCAAGAGCCCTTTTGTAAATACTCTCTACATTATCCATTGCTGACATCCTTTTTTTCATAAAGATTATACCTCTTTATATATGCTATAACCTTTTCGGGAACCAAATATTTTACTGTTTTCCCGGTTAATAAACAATCCCTTATATACGATGAGGATATACCCAGTAAAGGCATATCTATAAACCTATACGTTAAAAAGGGTATTTTCTGAACCTTGCATGATAGTTTTTGTTCCCTTGGGGCAACGAGAAAAACAGTCTTTCTAACAAGTCCTTTATATCTATACCATGAGGAAAGATTGTAAAATTCATCTTCCCCTGTGATGAAAAATATCTTCTGGTGCGGATTCTGTTTTTTAATCAGAGAGACCGTATCGTATGTATATGTGATACCTTCCCTTTTTACTTCCATATCGGATGCGTCAAAGTACCTGTTGCCTGCAATAGCAATCCTGACCATTTCAAGACGTTCCGGAGCAGAAGCGAATACCTCCTTTTTATGCGGGGGGGTTCCGGAAGGGATGAATAAAATCTTGTCCAAATCAAACTCCTCCCTTGCTCTTTCTGCAATTATAAGGTGTACATTATGAATAGGGTCAAATGTTCCTCCCATAATACCGATTTTTTTATTGACGTGTCTGTCCATTGCCATAAACAAGATATTTATAACTTGTAAGTTCTTCAAGCCCCATTGGCCCGCGGGCATGAATCTTATCAGTGCTTATTCCTATCTCCGCGCCAAGTCCGAACTCACCTCCGTCAGTAAATCTTGTTGAAGCATTATGAAAGATGGCAGCGGCATCCACCCCTTTAAAAAATTTATCAACTGTTTTCATGTTTTCGGAGATAATCGATTCCGAATGTAGTGTCCCGTAACAATTTATATGTTCTATAGCATCCTCCACAGAATCTACGATTTTAATAGAAATTATAAGGTCCAGATATTCTGTCTTCCAGTCTTCTTCTGAAGCCGTTTTTATCCCCTTTAAAATCTTGGTTGTTCTCTCACAACCGCGCATTTCAACACCCTCCTGTTGAAATAATGCCGCCATTTCTGGAAGAAACTTTTGTGCTATGTCCTGATGAACCAGCAGGGTTTCCGTAGCATTACAGGTTCCCGACCTCTGAACCTTTGCATTTAAAGATACCTTGAGAGCCATTTTTAAATCAGCATCTCTGTCAACATACGTATGACAGACCCCTTTATAGTGTTTTATCACCGGTATCTGGCTGTATTTTACAACGGTCTGTATAAGGGTTTCGCCGCCCCTCGGAATTATCAGGTCTATATACGGATACAGTGATAAAATGTATCTTACAGCTCTTCTGCCGCCTGAAGATATCAGGACTATCATCTCCTCAGGCAGTCCAGATAATTTCAAACTCTCTTTCATTATCTCAACAAGTAGACGGTTGGAATGTTTTGCTTCTTTCCCTCCCCTTAATATCACACAATTCCCAGACTTTAAACATAAGATACCTGCTTCCACAGTAACGTCAGGCCTTGACTCATAAATGATACCCACCACTCCTATAGGAGTCCTGACCCTTTCTATATGTAAACCATTGGGACGGGTCGTCTCCCATATCTTTTCCCCTACAGGGTCGGGAAGACTCCTTACAACATCCACTCCTTTAACCATCTTATCTATCCTCTCGTCATTTAAGGTCAGTCTATCAATAAAGGCAGATGAATATTTATTCCTGACGGCACTATCTACATCTCTCTTATTGGCAGATATTATCCCCTCTCTGTTTTCATCAAGGTTCCTGGATAGTATATAAAGAAAATTGTTCTTCTGTTCCGTTGTAAGTTTCAAGGCGGTAAAAGATGCCTCTTTTGTATTTTTTGCAGACTCCAGAATTTTCTCTTTCCAGTTCATTTTATTTATCCGGGTAAAAAAGGGTACCAATATTCTCCCCCTCAAATGCTCTTTTTATACTCCACAACCTCTTCCCGTTTAAGATAATGCAAAATTTCCCTTTTTGGGTTACGTTCCGGGCTGCCGCAATCTTGCTCTTCATACCGCCGCTTCCCATTCTGGAGGGAGGTCCGGAAGATACAGTTTTATCCACCTTATCAAGGTCTTTCACAATACTTATAACCCTGCTGCCTTTCTGCCTTTTGGGGTCTTTGTAACTTAGACCGTCAACGTCAGTAACCATAACAAGTATATCCACATCCAGAAGTTCTGCAACAAGAGCAGAGAGCGTATCGTTGTCCCCAAATCTTATCTCATCCACAGCAACACTGTCATTTTCATTGATTATCGGAATGACGCCGAGACTGAGCAGGGTTGTAATAGTCTCCTTTGCATTATTCTTACGCACCGGTATGGTGAATATGTCTCTCGTCAACAAAATCTGTCCCACATTCATACCTTCCTCTTTAAAGAGCCTTTCATAGACCCTCATCAGTCTACTTTGTCCTATACTTGCGGCGCCCTGAAGTTTATTGATGTGCAACGGTCTTTTTTCCCAACCAAGAACCTGCATTCCCGCGGCAATCGCTCCAGAGGTTACTATTATCACCTCAGATTTTCTTTCTCTTACCAGAAAACAGACCTGTTCAACAATATGCTCAATCACAGACATATCCAGACGGTTATTTTCCGTAGTTAACACCTGTGTTCCTATCTTAACAACCACCCTTTTAAAATCTTTAAATATATCCTTTCTTTTCATCCAATTCTTCCCTTGCCTTTTTCAATGACATAAGTTTTTGGCTCATCTCTTTGCAGGAGCCTCTTTCAATCAATTCTTTCATATCTGAAAGAACCTGTTCAAACTCCGAAATCCATGGAATTATATTACCCCTATTGGCAATAAATATCTCTGCCCATAAGTCAGGACTGCTCTTTCCTACCCTTGTAGTATCAAGAAAACCTGTCCCGGTACAGGCAAGCAACGCTCTTCTATCCCTTTCTTTTCCCATCAATGAGATTAAAGCGTAGACTATAAGATGAGGCAGGTGGCTTGTGAGAGCGAGTAACCTGTCATGTTCCGAAGGAGCCAGAATAACAGTCACAGCACCAAGCAGTTTCCAGAATTCCTTTACCTTTAATATATTTTTCTTCTTTGTATATTCTGTCGGTGTTATTATCACAAACCTGTCTTTAAAAAGGTTTTCTTTCACTGCGTCTATCCCGCTCTTCTCTGAACCTGCAATGGGATGACAAGCCACAAAGTTTGAGTCCTTACCCAGAATTTTCTCTGCGTCCTTTACGACGTTTTCCTTTACACTGGCAACGTCAATGACAAAAAGGGCAGGACTGTATCTTTTGACCTTTAAAAAATAGTCTTTAATTACGCCTATGGGTGTGGTTATTATCAGAAGTTCAAGACCCCCCAGCCCTTTTTCAAAATCAGAAAAGTACCTGTCTATAATACCCCGTTCTTTCGCTTTTTTTAATGTGGAAAGCCTCCGGCTGAATCCTGTGACACGGTCCGCTATATCCCTCTTTTTAATCTCAACTGCAATGGACCCGCCTATCAGCCCTAACCCAACAATCCCGATATTTTTAAATTTACCCATATATGCGTCACACTACATCTTTACAAACCTGCTCTTCTCCCCTTTTGGAGAAGGTTTAGTTAAACAAAAAGAAAAAAGTTTTTTTATCTCAAATTTTGATATAAGGAAATATAGAGAAAAGGAAGTAATTTTGTTGCTCGGAAACAGGCTTCGCCTTGGGCTTCAGTGCAGATAAGAACTACGGTGAAATCGTCCTCTCGGAGAACTCACCCTCCTATTCGGAGGGTTCAGACAGCTCCGAGTAAGGTAATCGTCCGAACGCTTCCGCTTTTCACCTTGTCTTATGCATCGGCGTAATCGGAGAGCCGAGGCGGATTAGGGGGTGTACGGGGGAAGCAATCTGGTTTCCCCCGTCGGGGTAACAGGGCGAAGCCCGTCATAGGGGTGTGAACCCCTTGAAAGTAATCCCGATAGGGATTATCTTGCTGCCCTTCCGCACTCGCTCCTCAATACCTTCCTTTTCTCTCCCCTAACATTATAATAATTCTTATGTCGGAATTTCAGTTTTCTATTCTTTACTTCAGCCTGTCCAGTCTCATCCAGCCTGTTTCACCGACGCTCACTGTAATGTACGGTCCTACCTGAGTCGTATGTACAGGATTGAACAAGTACAGTCTCCGTTGCTTCCTCACAGCCAGTTGAACTGAGGATGCTGTTTCTTCACCCGCTCAGTGACCCGGACGACTTCCAGAGCGTCGGCATTGGCCACAGGAAATGGGACGTTCTCACGGATGGCTCGGTAAAGATGCCGGGCGATTTCATATTCTATCAACTCCCACATATTGCCATCTGGTTCTACGGCGACGGTTCTTTGAATCCATGGCAGGTTCTCTTTCTCTCCAAAATCACCTGCCAGTGGGAGACCTGAATTTACACTCCGTTCCGGTAGATTAAATTCTGGGTCGAGATATCTAAGTTGAATGGTCTTTTCATCTGCACATATCAGGCTCCCCCGGTTTCCATAAACGGTGCAATAAGCTGACTGCAACGCCACTGCATCGCTGATCTCAAGGTCGGCAACAATGCCGTTTTCTCCGACCATCATGATTTTCACATGGTCGTCGGCATCTCCGAGGGTATTGATGCGTTTGAGATTGCTCCAGATGTCTTTGACCGGGGAATGGATGAACTGAATGGCCTGGTCAATGATGTGCGGCCCCCAGCAACTGAGCTGTCCGCCGCCGTAACTCAGGATTGTCTGCCAATCACCGCGGCGCCTGAACGGATGGTGCCGGCGAATTTTCACCATATAGATGTCGCCGAGGACGCCGCTGGCAATGATCCGCTGGATGCTCTGGAAGGACGGTTCAAAACGGTGGTTATGGAGAAAAAACAACTTATCAGGATATTTCTTATTGAGTCTCTTGAGTTTTTTGAAATCATTACTGGTTACGGCTATCGGCTTTTCCAGCAGGACATACTTCCCAGCGGCTAACGCCTGCTCTGCATTAACCACATGGTCCAGTGAACGTGTGGCGATAAGCACCAGCTCCATGTCCGGATTCTTGAGAAACATCTCGAAGTCGTTGTAGACCGCACACCCATAGTCCTCCCGCAGCTTGTTCGTGCGTTGTGGTTCACGGTCGCACCCGGCAACAATCTTATACCTATCTTTCTCATTTGTGAAACACCTCGCATGGACGCTTCCGATACGTCCCAGCCCGCAAATTCCAAATTTTATTGTATCCATGATACCAATTAAAACACAATATCTATTGACTGTCAATGAAAAGGATATCTTTTAAAACAACCCTCAATTCCTTTTCAAACAAGGCTTTATACAGAATGGGGTGTATTACCCATCAATGAACTTCTCATTTTTTCAACACTTCAGAAAAATTTGCCTTCAGCCTGAATTTGACTATAATGATACAAGTGTTTTAGTAAGGGAGGAGATAAAATGGGCAGATGGAAGATACGTGCGGCACAACTGGACCTGGCGAGACAGAAAGAAAACCCTGAGTTTATAAAGTCATTTATTGATTTCATTGCACAGTATAACTACAACACACTGGTATTGTATCTGGAAGGGAAGGTACGCACAAAAACCTTTCCCTACCCTTCCCCTGATGAAAGTTATACGCCGGAAGAGATGAAGGATGTAGTATCTTATGCTGGGAAGAAGAAAATTGACGTTATACCTGTTGTTCCCAATCTGGGACATACTGAACACTTCCTGAAATACCCTCAGCTCAAGCAACTGGCTGAATTGCGGGAAGGAATACCCGGAAGGTTCAGCTCAGACATCATGCAGGTTTGTCCGTCTCTTAATGAAACATACCAATTTTTTGAGTCTTATTATGCGGAAGTGGCAGAGATATTCCCCTCAGAGTATTTTCACGTCGGTTGCGATGAGTCATTTGACATGGGATATTGTCCATTGTGCAGAGAGAGAGCAAAAAAAAGTGGAGAGCACTCGCTTTTTAGTGAACACCTCATCCGCACCCACCGTTTTGTCACAGGAAAGTTGAAAAAACGGATGATGATGTGGGACGACCTTTTTGAGGCGTACCCGGAATCTCTGAAAGCCATTCCGCGCGACATCATTATGTGCAGCTGGTTCTATGACCCTGTTTTCAACATTCCAAAGTCTCATTTTTTCAACCGCAGCAGCGATGATACCCTTCGCATCTATGACAGGATGGGGTTCTCTTATCTCATATGTCCGAAGGAACAGGTTACCAATATTCTCTCCTGCACGGATTATGCAAGACACTACAAACCAATGGGAGGCATTGTTACCTCGTGGGAAAAAAGCAGATTTTTTCTTTACAGGGGTTATCCTGCCTTCGCATTCGCGGGGCTTCTGTGGTCAACAGAACAGGATGAAAACAGCATTATGAAAAAGGTGTGCCGCACTCTTTTCGGTTCTGAATCTCAATCTTTTGTGGATGCAATTAACCTGTATGCACGACGCATCCCCTGCCCTAAATTTAGTATCTCTAATTCTTTTATCTCTGGTATCCCTTCTCTGACAGACCAGATTAGGCAGGCAGAGACGCAGCTCCTCTCGGACATGCTAAAAAATGTAAAGGGTACAGGTAACACCACAGGAATCAGGGTGCTGGAAGATATCAGAGTAGACCTTGATGAAGAGATGGTAAACCATTCCCTGCGCAATATGGTGCCGCAATTTTATAAAACATCGGTTTCGTCTTCAAAACAGGATAAACTGGAAAAATCTATAGCAGGGGCAGTAAAAAAATTGAGGGTACTGGCAAAAAGACGTGCTCAACACTGGAGGCAGTGGAGAAAAGGGGTATCTCCGGATAACGCATCTGCATACCTGAACAGGTCTGCGGACTCGTATGAAAGGCTGCTCACTGCAAAAAGGGCTCCTAAGTTGCTGAACATATACGGATTCCTGCCAGATATGTATGCTGCACCAATGACCAAGATTTTTTTGTGGGATGCTAAAAAAGGTTTATGGCAGGAGGTCTTCAAAGGTTCAATGAAACCGCGTATGGGTAGTGAGACATACTATCAGATATCCGTACCTGTCTTTAAAACTATGGTGTTTTCAAAGGTACGCATTGATGTATGGAACTACGGAGGGCAGGGCTTCCGTTTTCTTGAATTACTCACAAAGGAGGGGCGCTTCATACCGGAAAAGGTTGAGGGTACATCCGGCATTGTTAGAGACCCTGAACACATCATACCCGATGATTACAGGTGGACTTACATGGGAGAAACGGATGTGTATAAGACCTATCATAACCGCACAATGGCGGCAGCGGTGCACTCCATAACCCTTTCTCTTAAAAAAGACCCACAATGAAGAATTCTTTAAAACTGCTGGTTGTTGGAGATGTTCATTACACGGGAAGGGCTAAACTGTCTTCTCCCATCCCTCAGAGGAAGACAGAGTACGGGCTGGAGTTTTTGAAAAGGGTCTTCAGACGTATCAGGGAGGATAACAGACCGGATGCTATCGTCCTAATCGGAGACATGGTTAATGATGGACTGACTGAGGGAGCAGCAAACGACCTGTCAGAGATAAAGAAAGCCGTAGAATCAACAGGCATTAAAACAATCTTTGTACCCGGCAACCATGATGCGGACTATGCTCTGTTTTTTTCCGCAATGAACGACAGACCAGGCTCACATCTCGTCAAAAACTTCATACTCTACTCTTTTGCAGACACGTATGGAGAAGGCGATGCCTGCGTCCGCAAAGAAGAAGACCTCAGAAAATTCAGGACAGCGGTTAAAAAACATCCTGAGAAAAGGGTCATTGTTTTACAGCACAACCCGGTTTATCCCCCCATAGAAAGCGCCTATCCATATAACCTGATAAACGCAGAGGATGTTCATAAGACCTATGCGGGAAACAGGGTGATACTCTCGTTAAGCGGTCACTACCACCCCGGACAGGACCTAACATTCAGGGATGGTGTAGGGTATCTTACAGTCCCCGGAATCTGTGAAGAACCTTTCGGTTATGCACTCGTTGACATACAGGAAGAAGAGATAAACCTGCACAGTTACAGACTGAAAAGTTCTGTTCCCCTGTTTGACAACCACTGCCACAGCCAGTTTGCATACTGTGCGGAAGACGTAACGATAAAAGAGGTAATAAAAAGGGCGTCTCTGCTGGGTCTAAACTATGTCTGCTTCACCGAGCATGCTCCCCATCTGTATCTTACGAAAGAAGAGTACTGGGGAAAAAAGTTTTTTTACAATCCTGGACTTATTCATAAAGCAACGAAAAGGGGAATAAACAGGATGTCTGCCTTCCGTCAGTCTGTTGCGGACAGCAACTCACCTCTTGCTAAGATAGGTCTGGAGGTTGAACCTGACATTGAAGGTGGCATTACCCTTCTGCCTGAGGACCGTGCAGGGTTGGACCTGATAAATGGGGCGATACACGTTTTGTCTGACGATATATTGTCTGCTCCGATGGAAAGACTGCACTCAGGGTTTATGAAGGCAGTAGAGTCTTTGATGAAAAATAAAATAGATGTTCTGGCACATCCTTTCAGGTTCTTTTACAAGGGTAGGTTACCTGCCCCAAAAGGTCTCTACAGACCTATGGCAAAGATGTTAAAGGGCTATGGGGTTGCGGCTGAGTTGAACTTTCACACCAACAGGCCTGACCCTGAATTTTTCTCTGTATGCCTTGAGGAAGGTGTTAAAATATCACTGGGGAGCGATACGCATAATCTTCTTGAGGC
>CAYOYL010000051.1:0-2895 GCA_964408175.1 uncultured bacterium | reverse complement strand
TATCACCCATCCGCTCACTGAAAGGATTCAGACGTGTTCATCTTCTGCCGGGAGAGGTGAAAAAGGCTAAATTCACCCTGTCACGGAAAGAATACTCACTTGTCAATGAGGAGGGAAAAAGAACCGTCACCCCGGGGATATACTCGGTCTCTGTCGGGGGCTCTCAACCGGATGCACGCAGCAGGGCACTCGGCTCATCTCCGGTGCTGACACGGAGTTTCCGGATTGTATAAGAGTGTATGAGGTACCCTGTAAATCCTTATATTATTTCAGGGACGCACGGATGTACCGTCTGGCGTACGGGCGAGGGTCCAGTCAGGAATTTCCTTTGAACAGGGATATTTACCTGCCTTTTTTTCATCAATATCAACGCCCAGCCCGGGTTTCTTATTCACATAAGCATAACCTTTTTCCACGCGCGGGCATCCGGGAAAGACCTCCTGAAGCGGCTCACTGAAGGGAACAATCTCCTGTACGCCGAAGTTGTGGCAGCACAGGTCAAGGTGTATATTTGCGGCATGACCCACTGGAGATACATCGCCAGGACCGTGCCATGCTGTACGGATACCAAACGCCTCACAGAAAGAAGCAATCTTCCTTGCAGGCGTTATCCCCCCGACCTGGCTTATGTGGACGCGGATAAAATCAATAAGTTTCCCGGTTATGAGGGGTGTCCATTCCCGGGGATTGTTGAATAGTTCACCCATTGCTATGGGTGTTGCTGTCTGCCTCCTTAGAACCTCAAACCATTCTATCTGTTCCGGTGCAAGAGGGTCCTCAAGGAAGAACAGCCCGTATTCTTCCAGTTCTCTGGCAAGACGCACTGCATCAACCGGAGATAAACGTTCGTGGACATCATGAAGCAGTTCAACATCAAACCCGACCTTTTTCCGTAAGTGTTTAAATAGTTTTGGAACAGACCTTGCATATCTGCGCGGGTCAAAATACGCACCCGGCAGGGCACCCTCAGGCCTGCCCGCACCATCAAATCTCCCGCCGTATCCACCCATCTGGCAGCGGATATATCTATACCCTTCTTCAATATAGGCGCGTACGTTTTCTTCCACCTCATACTCGTCCTTGCCGTCTGCATGGCGGTATACCGCAGCACCTTCACGGCACCTGCCTCCGAGGAGTTCATAGACCGGCAGGCCGGCAATCTTCCCTTTGATATCCCACAAGGCCATATCTACGCCCGAAATTGCATTATTTAACACAGGACCGTTGCGCCAGTAAGCACTGACCATGGAAGACTGCCAGATATCCTCTATCCGCATGGGGTCTTTTCCCACAAGAAAGGGCTTGAGATAATTCTCCACCGCGTAATGGACCGCCAGGCACCTCTGCGTAAATGTAGCGCAACCAATACCGTAAAGACCCGGCTCAGAGGTGATGACCTTCACTACTGCCAGATTTATGCCACCGGGTGCGGTAACAATAGACCGCACGTCCTTAATGGTAAGTTTGGACATTTTTGCATACTCCCCGTTTATGATTATTTTTAGGGCTATAACAAGATAAGTCCTGCAGAATCAGGGTTCAATCCCTAACACCTCCGGTCTGCGGGGGAATTCCCCATCCTTCCTTCTCACTTCCTGACCGTTCAGGCATACCCGGAAGAATAAGCCCGCCGTCCACCCTCAGGGTAATACCTGTTATGTAAGATGCCTTCTCTGAAAGAAGCCATGATACCGCCCTTGCAACATCCAGTGGAGTACCCATCCTCCCCAGAGGTATCTTTCTACCTAATTCTTCCCAATGTTCATCATTGCCCTCACGGTTCCTGGTGGAACCGGGGGCAACGCAGTTTACGCGAATCTTATACGGGGCAAGGTCCAGAGCAATTGACTGGGTTGCCCTTGACAGCCCTGCCTTCGCTCCACCATAAAAAAAATCCCCTAAGTACGCCCTCTCTGCCCTCGTTGAGGTAATATTCACTATACTCCCTTTTATGCCGCGGGAAACCATGTGGCGGGCAGCAGATTGAGTCGTAAGCAAAGGGCCTATAAAATTAAGTTTGATTAAATTAACGATATCCTCTGTCTCTGCTTCCAGTATACTGCTTTTCATGAAAATTCCAGCATTATTCACAAGGGCGTCCAGATGCCCCAGTTCATTTATGACGCAGTTGACAAGTTTAGACGGAGCGTCAAGGTTGCGGAAATCGGCTCTATACACAAAGCACCTTCTTCCGTATTCCTTTTCTATCCTGTGGGCAACATCCTCTGCCTCTTCCTTTTTTGTAGCATAGGAGATGCCCATATCATAGCCCTCTTCTGCCAGAATTAGAGCGATACCCCTGCCGATTCCCCGGCTCGCACCCGTAACCAATACGGTTTTATTCTTATACCGGTTCTTCATCTTTTATGATTCTCCACAAAAAGGGGACAGGCTGCTTTTCCTTTTTGAATTATGATAGGGAAGAAAATCTCTTATCGTTTTTTGAAATAACCCTAACCTTTATATTAAACATGGGAAAAGTAGCCTGTCCCCTTTTCTATTTAGTGGTGATGTTCAGCAGCATCAGCCTCTGCTTTTGTTTTATGAATTGTTTCAGGCGGGTGTTCCGGTGTAGCATAAATCACATATATTTTAAGGTCTTTTCCTGCTGACGTATTCTTAACATAGTGTTCATTACCCGCGGGGATTATTATGATGTCATCATCTGTAAGATTAAATTCCTCCCCGGCAACCTTGACCAGTGCCTCGCCTTCTTCAACCCGTATAAACTGGTCAATACCATTATGCACTTCCAGTGGTATATCCTCGCCCGGTTTAAGACTCATCACCACAAGCTGCATCTTCTCCCCTGTGAAAAGAACCTTTCTGTAATACACATTCTCAAGTGTGTCCTTTTCAATATCAGTCATATATCCCTTCCGAGTAGACATTTAT
>CAYOYL010000050.1:0-1976 GCA_964408175.1 uncultured bacterium | reverse complement strand
ATGTTTTGTGGGGTATGATAGAGAAGAAGTATCATAACATTAAGGTTCCGATTACAGCAGAAGACTATGATATTGCAAGATATACGGCGATGATGAACTATGTTAAGCGGGGTAGGGTTATACCTTACGGGATTGAGACGGTTTTTTCTTATTTTGTGGGCAGGCAGGTGGAGATGGATAATGTAAGGCGTATATCTCTGGGGAAGTTTTATAAGATTGACCCTAAGGTTCTGTCTGGATGGATTATACAACCGTATCAGTATGCATGAAAAAATCCTTCCTGACCCTCCAAATCCCCCCTAACCCCCCTTTAATAAAGGGGAATTTCAAAGGAAAAGGAGGTAAAAAAATGACCTCAAGGGAGAGGGTAAGACGTGCAATACTCTTTCAGAAACCGGACAGGGTCCCCTGGTCTTTACCGGAGAGGTGGGGGGATGACATCCTTCACATAGGATGTGTCCCTGACCCTTCTTGGCAGCCGAGTGTTAAGACAGATATGAGATGGGAGGATGAGTGGTGCTGTATCTGGGAAAAACTTTCAGGGGACAAAACAATGGGGCAGGTGAGATACCATCCTCTTGATGACTACTCAAAACTTACCGGCTATAAGTTTCCTGACTATGAGAAAAAAGAAAGGTATGAGGCAGCAAAGAGAACCATTGATGAGAACAGAGGAGAGAAGTTTGTTCTTGCCGGCATACCTTTTAGTCTGATACACCGTCTTGAATACCTTCGCGGACATGAGTCAGCATGGACGGATGCGTATCTGCATCCTGAGGAACTGGACAAACTTCTGGACAGGATTTGTGAACTCAATATCACAGTAATTGAGAGGTTTGCGGAGATAGGTGTGGACGGTATCTTTTCCTGTGATGACTGGGGACTGCAGGACCGCCTTATGGTAAGGCCTGAGGTATGGCATCAGATATGGAAACCGAAGTATAAAAAGGTATACAGTTTTGCAAAGAGTAAGGGTATCCTGAATTTTTTGCACAGTTGCGGATACATCATAGATATCCTCGGCGGTTTGTTGGAGGCAGACCTCAACGTTATACAGATGGACCAGCAGGAGAATATGGGTGTTGACCGTCTGAGCAGTCTTTACGGCGGAAAACTTTGTTTCTGGTGTCCGGTGGATATACAGAATACGATGGTGAGAGGAACTGTGGAAGATGTAAGAAACTATGCAAGGAAACTCATAGATTCCTTCGGCAGGTTCAATGGTGGATTTATAGCCAAGTGGTATCCGTCACCCGACGCCGCAGGTCATACCTGGAATAAGATAGAGGCAATGTCAGAGGCCTTTGTTGAATACGGTTCCCGATTTTACCAGTCTGCATTATCCTAATCTGAAGGTTATCGCCGCGAAAGAAAGCGGAGGCAGTTCGCATACCGCCCGACCTTTTGATATTTTTATCCTGTCAAAATCTCTTGACACAACTACATCCCTGTTTTCAAAAGAATTGGACGCCTTCGCGTCAGTGCCGGAGAGTATCTCAGCAGACTCAACAGAGGCAATTTTAGTGTCGCAGGGGGTAATCATCAGTTCCGTTTTGTCATCTACGTCCCTGTTCGTAACAAATACCTGCAGTTTCCCGTCCCCGAGTATTGCCCCTGAATCAATATATTTAGCCTGCCCGTAAGAAGGACTTTCATAGTCAGGGCCTTCTGTATGTATCCTCAATGAAACTCCATCCCTGCGTTTTGAGAACATTTCAAAGGGATAAAAGATGGACTGTAAGAGTATTTCATCCCCCTTTGTAAGAACAGGGGCGATGACATTAACTATCTGGGCAATGTTGGCTATCTTCACCACGTCTGCATGTCGTATGAAACTGTTAAGAAAACCTGCAACAACAAGTGCATCCTCAAGGTTATAGCCCTCCTCGAGAAGATGGGGTGCAAACTGTCCTTTACCATTGGACTCATGATTTTTATACCAGACGTTCCACTCATCAAAACAGAGATAAGGACGT
>CAYOYL010000049.1:0-18871 GCA_964408175.1 uncultured bacterium | reverse complement strand
AGCAATGAATGGGCGGGTGGCCGACCGAAGCACAGTGTGCGGAGGCGCCAAGTCCTGCACCGCCCACTTACGGAGGTCGGACCTTTGTATAAAAATGAAACTTCTTTTTATTTAACACATCTAAATTAAAACCGAGCAAGTTGTCAACTCAATTAGTGACTTGGCTTCTTGCTGAACAAATGGAGGTAATAAAACAATGTCAGAAAAGATTATAGGGATAGATTTAGGAACGAGCAATTCTTCCGCTGCTGTTATGGAAGGCGGCAAAACGGTTATTATTCCCAGCGCAGAAGGAACAACTATTGTGGGAGGCAAGGCGTTTCCTTCTTATGTAGCGTTTACAAAAGATGGACAGGTTTTGGTAGGAGAGCCGGCAAGAAGGCAGGCGGCGGTCAACCCTGAAGGAACCGTCATGGCAGCAAAACGTAAGATGGGTACTGACCATAAGTATGAGATATACGGTAAATCATATACACCCGAACAAATCTCTGCGTATATCCTTCAAAAGATAAAGAAGGATACAGAGTCCTATCTGGGGCAGTCCATAAAAAAGGCGGTTATCACCGTTCCTGCGTATTTTAATGATAACCAGAGACAGGCAACCAAGGATGCGGGAACAATTGCAGGTCTTGAGGTAGTGCGGCTCATCAACGAACCAACTGCGGCCTCTTTTGCTTACGGTCTTGACAAACTTGAAAGCGAGATGAAAATTCTGGTTTTTGACTTTGGTGCCGGGACGCTTGATGTAACAATAATGGATATGATGTCAGGTGTTTTCAAGGTTCTCTCAACCCACGGAGATACGCAGTTGGGCGGTACCGATATGGATGAGGCTCTCATAAATTATATCATTGGAGAGTTCAAGAAGGAATCGGGTATAGATGTCAGTAAAGACAAAATGGCTATGCAGAGAATAAGGGAGGCAGCAGAAAAGGCAAAGATTGAACTTTCCTCTACTGTGGAAACTGAAATAAGTCTGCCCTTTATAACAGCAGACCAGACAGGTCCAAAACATCTTCAGATGAAGATAAGAAGGGCTAAGATTGAAGAATTAATATCACCCATAATTGACAAGTGTAAGGGGCCTGTTTCAAAAGCCATAGAAGATGCTAAGTTGAAAAAGTCCGAAATTAACAAGGTTATACTCGTAGGCGGACCAACCAGAATGCCGGCTGTTCAGAAGTTTGTGGAAGAGTTTATAGGAATTAAACCGGAGAGAGGTGTTGACCCTATGGAGTGTGTATCAATTGGTGCTGCCATACAGGGAGCCATACTCAGTGGTGACATGAAGGATAAGGACATTCTACTGCTGGATATCACTCCGCTTTCTCTCGGGGTTGAAACGTTAGGAGGGGTTTTTACCAAGATTATAGACAGGAATACCACCATCCCTGTCAAAAAAAGCCAGATTTTTTCCACTGCGGCAGACAGCCAGACATCTGTGGAAATAAATGTTTTACAGGGAGAACGTCCCATGGCAAAGGACAACCTGAGTCTTGGGAATTTCCACCTTATGGGAATCCCACCTGCTCCGAGGGGTATGCCTCAGATAGAGGTATCTTTTGATATTGACTCCAATGGAATTTTACATGTTACGGCAAAGGACAAAGGTACAGGTAAGGAACAGTCTATTAAAATCACCGCTTCCAAAAAACTTTCCAAGGAAGATATTGACAAGATGGTGAAAGAATCAGAACAGCATGCAGAAGAAGATAAAAAGCAAAGAGAAATTATTGAGGTTACAAATCAGGCAGATTCTCTCATATACACAGTCAATAAAACTCTTAAAGAGCATGGTGACAAGATAGGTGAACCTGAGAAGAAAGAGATTCAGGAAAAGGTAGATGCGCTGAATAAACTGATTCAGGCTGAACAGAAAGACGTGGAGGCTATCAAGAAGGGTATGGAAGAACTCCAACAGGCGTCACACAAGATTGCTCAGGTTATTTACCAGCAGGCACAGCAGGAACAGAAGGCACAACAGGCAGAACAGCAAGGGCAACAAGGACAGTCTGAGGCACCTCAAGAAGAAGAGAAAAAACAGGACAGAGGTAACGTGGTGGATGCTGAGTACAAGGAGGTGGACGACCAGAAGGGCAAGAATAAGTAATGCTTATCTCTTCTTTTCAATCAATAATTAGCCTGTGATATACGGTTGAAAAAAGATGTTCAGTGTGGGGAAAAGTATGAACACCTATAACATTGCCGATTTTGGGGCAGTGGCAGATGGTAAAAGTATCAATACAAAGGCGATACAGAAGGCAATAGATACCTGTTATCAGGCAGGAGGCGGCAGGGTTTTGTGTGGTAGCGGGTATTACCGTACAGGGACTTTGACGCTTAAAAGTAATGTTAACCTGCATCTGGAGGCAGGATGTAAGATTGTAGGTAGTGAAAGTCTAAGTGATTATGAAGACCTTTCGGCCAAAGGGTTTATAGCAAAAGCAACTCCGGAAAAGAGCAGAAATTGCCTGATTAAGGCAGTTGAATCTGAAAATATATCTATTACGGGATTAGGGGAAATCAATGGTTCTGGAGAGGCATTCTATGAACATGCCAGTATATCTCCTTACGGGAAGTTTGAGAAACCGCCAACACCGCGTCCGAGAATAGTAATGTTTTACAGGTGCCGCAATATTTTGTTTCAAGATACCTCTTTTGTAAATTCTCCCTGCTGGACCTTCTGGTTGATGCAGTGTGAGGATGTCAATGTACACCGTATTAAGATACGGGGTGACCGACGGCTGAGAAATGTTGACGGAATAGATATAGATGCCTGCAGGAATGTAACTGTAAGTGACAGTATTATTGATACAGAAGATGACTGTATTATCCTGCGTTCAATGCAGAATATGTATGATACGCCTGCTGTATGTGAGAATATTACCGTAAACAACTGTGTTCTTAAAAGTCAGTGCCAGGGGATAAGAATCGGCTGTCCAAATGATGCAGTGATACAGAATAGTACATTCAGCAACCTTGTTATTACAAACAGCACTAACGGTATCATAATTCAGAATCCGAAAGTATATCTGCGGGAAGGGAGCAGTGGAAGTCTGGATGTTCACGATATAATGTTTTCTAATATTACCATTGGCTGTAAACAATTTCCAGTATGGATATACATTGAAGATGGAATTAAGTTGAAAAGGCTCTCTGATTTAAGTTTTTCCAACATGAGAATCAAAAGTGGCGGTCCCTTTATAGTGCAGGGAAGCAAAGAAACAGCAATACGTAAGGTCAACTTCAGCAATGTGGATATAGAGACATCAGGAGATGATGCTGTTATCTGCCGCAACTGCGAAGATATTAAACTTACCAACATGCAACTTTCCAACCTCCATCTTACATAGATATAATGGAATTCTTGAACAATATGTTTGCTAACATCTCAATCAGAAATTATGACTGGGGTAAATATTATTTTAGTTTGACAAAACGGGTGATTACATCAGGGGGTTAATATGAAAGTTGCAGTACTGGGAGCGGGGGGGATGGGAGGAACGGTTGTAAAACATTTGCAGGATTCTCCCTTAATAAGCAGTATAGTGGCTTACGACATAAATAGTGAGAGAGCGGTTCATCTGCAAAAAAAATACGATAATGTTGTGGCCAGTGGCAATTTAGAAAGTCTACTTTCGGACAAGGAAGTAGAACTGGTATTTGTCACATCTTCCAATAATGCACATAAAGAACTTACCATGCAGTCGCTTAAAGCAGGGAAAGCAGTGATGTGCGAGAAGCCTATGGCGAATACGCTTGAAGATTGCGTAGAGATGGTGGAAACTGCAGAACGCACAAAAGGTTTTTTGCAGATAGGTTTTGAACTGAGGTACTCCAGAATGTACACGCAGGTAAAGAGATGGATTGAGGAAGGACTTCTTGGAGACGTTGTAAATACCAACTGTTGCTACATATGCAGTGAATTTCACGGTAAGGGTTCATGGCGCAACAAAAAATCTACAGGCGGGAGTATGTTTAATGAGAAACTCAGTCATTACGTGGACCTACCACGTTGGTGGATAAATTCAAGGGTGACTGATGTTATAACTATGAGTTCTCCCAATGTAATTCCGTATTACGAAGTCAGAGATAACTACCATACGACCTACCGTTTTCAAAACGGGGCGGTAAGTCATCTTACCTTTATGATGGCAGTGGGGGCAAAGTTTGGAGGAGACCCCTTGAAGAATACTGTAGACCAGCAACAGGGCGATGGACATGAATTGAGATATCTGATTGAAGGAACAAAGGGGGCGGTGGAGACTGACGTCTTTCGCAGGCTTATCAAAAGATGGGAGTTCAGGGATGGACCTACCTGTCTGGAGAGTCATTGGGTAGATACCCTGACGTATACAGCAGATGAGGAACAATTATACATACACAATACATATAACCAGACACTGGATATAGTAAAAAGGGTTGCGGAAGGATTACCTCCCGGAACCTTCCCGCGGGATTCCCTTGAAACTATGAAGTTGTGTTTTGCAGCAGAGGTTTCAGCAGACACAGGAAAGATTGTAAAGATATGAAAGGATACTTGATGAAATATGTAAGGGTAAAAGCGGACGGACTGGAAGATGGAGGAAACTATGGTATTCTTGAGGGTGATGAAATATACATTATCAACAATTCACCCCTTGCAGGCAGCAGTTATGAAAAGACAGGTGTAAAAAAACATGTCAGTGAGGTAAAAACCTTCTTACCGCCGGTTGAGACACCTAACATTATTGCACTGGGTCTCAATTATTCAGAACATGCCAGAGAAAGTAAGATGGAGATGCCATCTGCACCGGTTATATTTTTGAAGTCAACAACTGCCATTACAGGTCACCTGCAAAATATTCTTCTCCCTAAAGAGGCACCGGATTTTGTTGACTATGAGGCTGAACTGGTTGTGGTTATTGGTAGACGTGCGAAAAATATCTCTGAAGAGGAGGCACAGGACTATATACTCGGCTATACCTGCGGTAATGATGTAAGTGCCAGAGACTGCCAGATGAAACTTGACAGGCAGTGGGCAAGGGCAAAGTCCTTTGATACATTTGCTCCAATAGGACCGTATATAGTTACGGATATAAATCCTGATAATCTTAACATAAAGTCAAGAGTAAACGGGGTTGTTATGCAGGATTCAAATACATCTGATATGATATTCAAGGTCAGCGAGATAGTTGCATATCTTTCCAAACAGATGACCCTTTTACCCGGCACACTGATTATGACAGGTACTCCTTCAGGTGTCGGGTACGCAAGAACCCCCCAGGTTTTTTTGAGAGAAGGGGATATAGTTGAGGTAGAGATAGAGGGTATTGGTATCCTCAAAAATAGTGCCATTCTGGAATGAATGCAGATTAAAGCCTGTGGCTGTTGGAAATGTTACTGACGGGTCAATTGTATGTGCTTGAGCATAACAATGGAAGTTCTCTCTGTTTCGTTAAGTTTAAAGGAGATGAATCTTATCGTATCCTCAAGATTTGGTATCAGGACATATTCAAGTGCATTTACCCGTCTTCTCGTTCTTTCAATCTCTGAGGCAAAACTTATCAGTTTGTTTTCCAGAAAAGAAATTTTCATAAGGTGTTTAAGCATCTTTTTGGCTTTTTGGAGCAGGTGGTAGTGATAAGGAGACATCAGATAATCGGATGAAAGTTTTTCAGGTATTGTATGAAAATCAATTTCAGATACAGGTATGTTAAAAACTCTTTTTGTTTCTACTGAGAACTTCGTTTTGAATTTTCTCCTTCCGATTAGAGCCTTCCATGTTTCTTCATCCATAATGCCTTTCATCTTTGCAACATCAACGTAAAATCCCGTCAGTTCCGTTTCAATCATTCTCCTGTTTTTTCTAATCTCATCCACAAGAGTTCTGAACTCAAGCAGTAATTGCTCTTCTTTATCTTTCAGAAGTTTGTGGCCTCGCTTGGCAAGTTTTATGCTCCTGCGCAGTTTGAGCAGTTCCATTCGCGTGGGGTTGACGTTGAGTTTCATTTCCAGTATTTTTCCATAATTTCCGGTGGTATCCTTTTTACTTCTTCCTTGGGTAGTGCTTTAAGTATGTCCCAGCCTATATCAAGTGTTTGTTTAACCCTTCTTTCTTCATCAGACTTCTGTGTGATAAACTCTTTTTCCATACGTTTTGCAAACTTCAGGTGTGCAATGTCATTTTCAGTAAGGGAGGCTTCTCCAAGTACAACTGCAAGTTCCTCTGCTTCTTTTCCCCTCGCGTAGGAGGCAAACAGCTGGCTTGCGATTGATGAATGGTCTTCTCTCGTTAGCTCTTTTCCCGTTTTACTGTCAGCACCAATTCCCTTGTCCCTGAGTCTTGACAGGGATGTCAGTACGTCAATAGGTGGATATATACCCTTAAGGTGCAACTGCTTTGAAAAGATTATCTGCCCTTCTGTTATATAACCAGTGAGGTCAGGGATAGGATGTGTTTTATCATCTTCAGGCATTGTTAGGATGGGAATCTGTGTTACCGAACCTTTTCTCCCTTTTATTTTTCCTGCCCGTTCATAGATTGTTGAAAGGTCAGTATAGAGGTATGACGGGTAACCACGCCTTCCGGGGATTTCGTTTCGTGCAGCGGATATCTCTCTTAATGCTTCTGCATAGTTTGTCATATCAGAGAGAATTACCAGCACATGCATCCCCAGTTCAAAAGCGAGGTATTCTGCCGTGGTTAATGCAACCCTCGGAGTTGCTATTCTTTCTATTGCCGGTTCATCCGCGAGGTTTATAAATATTACACATCTTTCTGTGGCTCCGGCCTCTCTAAATTCTTTTTGGAAGAACTCTGCTTCCTCAAAGGTGATACCCATTGCGGCAAATACCACAGCGAATTTTGTGTCCTCATCTTCAGAAAGTATTTTTGCCTGTTTTACTATCTGTGTGACAAGCAGGTTATGGGGCAAGCCGGCTCCTGAAAAAATCGGCAGTTTCTGTCCACGTACAAGGCTGTTTAAACCATCTATGGCAGAAATGCCCGTCTGGATAAATTCTGAAGGATAATCCCTTCGTGTAGGATTGATAGGGAAACCGTTTATGTTGAGATGCTTCTCAGGTATTAATTCAGGCCCTTTGTCTCTTATTCTTCCCAATCCTGTAAATACCCGGCCGAGAATCTGCGGAGATACCCCAAATTCTATATTTCTTCCCGTAAACCTTATTTTGGTTTTTGCAACACTAAGCCCTGATGTACCTTCAAATACCTGTATAAGAGCGTTATCATGATGCACTTCAAGTATTCGCCCCAAACGTTTTTCACTGTTATCATTTACAATCTCCACAAGTTCGTTGTAACCCACTCCTTCAACCCCCTCCACCAGTATTAAAGGGCCAGATATGTTCTTTATACTCTCGTATTCTCTAAGTGTATGCAGCATGTTTTCCATAGTGTATAATTATATCCCTGCATAAAAGATTCTTCAAGTTTTATTTCGCCACTGTATGAAAAGAAAAATAGTTGACAAAAATTAAAACTGGTGTAAATTAAACTGGATTGCACTGGATAAAGGGGAGAAACAAAAAAACCACTTAATGAACGTGGAAAAGGTAAATTGCGTTAAAACATTTAATATCTTCAAGAGAGATTCAGGATAAATATGGAAACTCCGGAAACCTTGATTTCTGGTTTGAGTAAACTCGGGATAGACATAAAAGATATCAAACTGACGGCGTCTGCAGACCTTGATATACAAGGCAAGCCCTCGGTCTTCTGGGTGATGGCTTCGCCAGATAAACTTATCTCTATCTCTGAAAAAGGAGAAGGAGCGGCCATCGTTCTGGATATATCTAAGATTGAAACGGTAAGGGTTTACTGCACTGTAGGAAGCGCTTTTCTCCAGGCGAAGGTTGAGGGTGTCTATGTGGATGTTGCCAGGTTTACCAATGCCTTACGTTACCGTTTTGAAAGAATGTCTACCCAGATAGAAAATTTACGGAAGGGCATGCCAGTAGACAATAAGGTTCTGCAGGAACCCCATCCTTTATTGTGTAAAATCTGCGGTAAGCCTCTGCGTTCTGAATGGTCTTCCTGTCCGAGGTGTGCAAAGGAAGGAGCTATCATCACAAGGCTTTTCTCATTAATAGTTCCTTATATTCACTGGATGATTGCGATATTTGTCGTTACCGCACTGGCTGTGGGATTAAGTCTTATTCCGCCGCAACTCGTCAAGGTTCTTGTAGATGACGTTTTAACCACCAAACAGCATGTGGAATGGCTCAGGTGGCTGGTTCTTGCGCTGATAGGAACGGAACTGTTACGAGCACAACTGAATATGGTTATAGGTACGCTTTCAACTTCCGTAGGTACACTTATAACGTTTTCGCTGAGAAACAGTATGTTCAAGAAACTTCAGGAATTGTCAATAGACTATTACGATAAAAATTCTGTAGGGATGTTAATGACAAGATTTTCTTCAGACGTTGAAATGCTGCACGGTTTTGTTTCACAAATAGGGCATGGTTTTCTTATCAATATCCTGCTATTTGCAGGTATAGGTATTATGCTTTTTACCATAAATGCTGTGCTTGCACTATATGTATTGATACCAATTCCTTTTGTAATCTTTGGAACATGGTTTTTCTGGCATAGAATTTATCCGCGGTATTACAAACTATGGGACAGTCAATCCAAGATGTCAACCTTTCTGAATAGCGTCCTTTCAGGGATACGTCTGGTGCGTGCTTTTGCCCAGGAAGATAGAGAAATTCAGAGGTTTGAAAAACGCTCTACTGATTTGAGAGATACTAATCGCGGGGTTAATTTGAGCGTGTCAGCATTTAACCCACTGATGGCTTTTTTGTTCAGTCTCGGTGGTCTGATTGTATGGTATGCTGGTGGAAAGAGAGTGCTTGCAGAACTTTTAACCCTCGGTGAGTTAATGGCTTTTTTAAGTTACATAGGTATGTTCTATGCACCTCTTTCAAGTATAACCCTACTTTCAAACTGGTTCAGTGGATTTACAACAGCAACCTACCGAATATTTGAGATTCTGGATACAGAACCTACGTTGAAAGTTCCTAAGCAGCCGGTACATCTTGAAAAAATTTCAGGTAACATTGAGTTTAAAAATGTAACCTTTGGGTATGAGCCGTACTTCCCCGTTCTGAAGAATATAAGTTTTAAGATTGAAGCGGGGCAGATGATAGGTATAGTGGGAAAAAGCGGAAGTGGGAAAACCACAATTATAAACCTGGTGTGCAGGTTTTATGACCCCCAGCAGGGTGTTGTAATACTTGATGGTTACGATATACGTAATATAGCAGGAGATGATATCCACCGTAATGTTGGACTTGTCCTGCAGGAGCCTTTTCTTTTCCGCGGAACTATAGCAGAGAACATATCCTATGGGAATCCATCTGCAACCTATACTGAAATAATTGCGGCGGCAAAGGCTGCCAACGCTCACGATTTTATAATGCAGATGTCCACAGGATATGACTTTCTTCTTGGGGAGAGAGGTTCAGGGCTTTCCGGTGGAGAGAGGCAAAGAATAGGTATAGCAAGGGCCCTTTTATGCAATCCTCGTGTTTTGATACTGGACGAGGCAACATCTTCCGTAGACACCGAATCTGAAATGAAGATACAGGATGCGCTTGCTATACTGTCAAAGGGGCGTACCACGATAGCTATTGCACACCGCCTTTCCACCCTGAAGGGGGCAGACCGTATATATGTGGTTGATGGAGGCAGAATAGTAGAATACGGTAGTCATAACGAACTTATGGAGAAAAAAGGGACATATTTTAAACTTGTGGAGATACAGACAAAACTGTCATCTATTGATGAATCAGGAGAATAAAAATAATGGGAGATAACAACGTAAAGCAGTTGGATGTGCGGTTTTTAAAACCTGAAGAGATAAAAATTTTCAGGGGTACGTTCAACCTTATGCATCTGATGGATATGAAGGGTTCGTTATACCGTGGTGTTTATGCTATCAGAGGTTTTCCAATCTCCTGCCCTGATAAATACATTTTCCTGTTCTATTATGATGAAAATGAAAAAATTCAGGAGATAGGAGTTATAGAAAGTCTTGGTGCTTTCCCTGAAGAGGTGAGGGAGATTATACTGGATGTTATGAAAAAACATTATTTCGCTTATACCATACTGGAAATCTACAGCATAAAATTAGAGTTTGGGACTCTGTATTTTGAAGTTGAAACAGACAAGGGCCCCAAGACATTTTATATGAGATGGGCATCGCACAGAACCCTTGATTTTGGGGAATCTGGAAAGATTTTGCTGGATATTTTTGACGACCGTTACATAATACCAGATGTAGAAAAATTGTCCCGTATTGACCATGACTTGTTTACCCGCTATGTCTACTGGTAGGTTCCACTTGGCCCCTACCCGGAAAATAAGAATTATATGGCGTTTGGAAATTTGCCTGTGTGGAAATCTGTGGTAAAATTAACAGGCTGTGGAATTATGATAGGAGTGAGAAATGATATTAAAAGGCAATGCACATAAGTTCGGGGATGACATAAACACTGATTATATTATTTCAGGTAAGTACAAGTTTAAAACTCTGGATATGAAAGAACTGGCAACGCATCTGATGGAAGATATAGACCCTAACTTTTACAAGAGGATAAGAGAGGGTGATTTTATCGTGGGAGGTAAGAACTTTGGTTGCGGTTCAAGCAGGGAACAGGCTCCTCTTGTTATAAAACATGCGGGAATATCAGCGGTAATAGCAAAAAGTTTTGCGAGAATCTTCTTCAGAAATGCAATTAATGTAGGACTGATTCTTATAGAGGCGGATACAGACAATATTGAAACTGGAGATAATCTGGAGATAGATGTTGAGAATGGTAAGGTAAAGGATATCACCAAGAAGAGTGATATAAAATCATCGGTTCTTCCAGGATTTATGTTAGAAATAATCAAAACAGGCGGAGTTGTGAACTACATAAAAAAGAACAAGGAGTTTAAACTATAGGAGCAGTAATGGACTACAGAATAACCCTGATACCCGGTGACGGGGTAGGTCCGGAAATAACAGAGGTGGTGAGAAGTTGCATAAAAGCAGCGGGTGTTGATATAGATTGGGATATTCAGGAGGCAGGTGAATCTGCTGTGGAAGAATATGGGACCCCAACTCCTGACAGCATGTTAAGGTCTATTGAAAAAAACAAGGTTTGCCTGAAGGCACCTATTACCACCCCTGTAGGCAGTGGCTTCAGAAGCGTGAATGTCTATATAAGGCAGAACTTTAACCTTTATGTCTGTCTGCGTCCATTTAAGTTTTACGAAGGGGTTAGAAGCAAATATCCAGGGTTGAACCTGATACTGATAAGGGAAAATATGGAAGACCTGTATGCGGGTATAGAATTTGAACAGGGTAAAAAAGAGACGGAAGAAATAATACATTTTATAGAAAAAACAACCGGTAAAGAGATAAGGCAAGATTCGGGAATCAGTATAAAACCAATATCTGTTTTAAACTCTGAAAGGATAGTAAGATTTGCTTTTGAGTATGCCAAGAAAAACAAAAGAAAGAAGATTACCGCTGTACACAAGGCAAATATTATGAAGTTTACCGATGGACTTTTCCTCAATGTGTCAAGAAAGATTGCCGGAGAGTATTCTGATATTGAATTTGAGGACAGAATTGTTGACAACATGGCCATGCAGCTGGTTCAGAAGCCTGAGATTTACGATACCATTGTATGTCCAAATCTTTACGGGGATATACTTTCTGACCTGTGTGCCGGTTTAGTCGGAGGGTTGGGGCTTTCTCCGGGAGCAAATATAGGTGAAGAGATAGCAGTATTTGAAGCAACGCATGGTAGTGCCCCAAAATATAAAGGCTTAAACAGGGTAAATCCGTCGGCATTACTGCTTGCCGGTGTTATGATGCTTGATTATATAGGGGAGCCCGAAAAGGCAGCGTTAATTGAACAGGCTCTGGCAGATGTGATAAAAGAGGGCAGGTACGTAACCTATGACTTCAGGGACCCTGGTGACACCAATTTTGTAGGAACCAGAGAAATGGGCGAGGCAATAATCCGCAGAATAAAAGATATTCAATAGTTGTACAGAAACAAAAAATCTCATTAGGAGAGTATAATGGTAACAGTGGTTCTGGGTACACAGTGGGGGGATGAAGGGAAAGGGAAGGTAATTGACTACCTTGCTGAGGATATGGATATTGTGGCAAGGTATCAAGGGGGAGGTAATGCAGGACATACTGTGGTTATAAAAGATAAACAGTATATCTTCCATCTTGTTCCTTCAGGCATCCTTTATCCTGAAATGGTTTGTGTTATAGGCAACGGTGTTGTTGTTGACCCCGTTTCCCTGTTCAAAGAAATTGAATACCTTGAGAAGAACGGGGTTTCCATTGATGGTCGCCTTTTTATTGCGGAGAATGCCCATATGACTCTCCCGTACCACAAGGTTCTGGACCAGATAGAAGACAGATTCAGAGGCAAAGGAAAACTGGGAACAACAGGAAGAGGAATAGGTACAACCTATGCCGATAAGTTTAACAGGATAGGTATAAGGGTGATTGATTTTCTTGAAGAGGATATTTTCCGGGAAAAACTGAAGATTGCTCTTGAACTCAAAAATTATCTCTTTAAGGAGTATTATAAGGAAGAAATGCTTGCAGTGGAAAAGATATATGAAGAGACATCTCAATATAGAGAGGGTATGAGGAAGATGGTAAAGAACGTACCTCTGTATCTTGCTGAAGAGATAGAAAAAGGCAGGCAGGTTCTTGCCGAGGGTGCACAGGGGACATTCCTTGACATTGACTTTGGCACCTATCCTTATGTTACCGCTTCCAATACCATTGCGGGTGGTGCCTGTACGGGACTTGGGCTGTCACCCAAAAAAATCAGCAGGATAATTGGAGTGGTAAAGTCCTATACCACAAGGGTCGGAATGGGCCCTTTCCCTACAGAACTGAAGGGGGAAGAAGGGGAAATCATCAGAAAGACAGGTAATGAATATGGAGCGACTACAGGAAGGCCAAGAAGATGTGGATGGTTTGACACCTTACTTGTAAAATTCTCCTGTAAAGTCAACGGTCTGGATGAATTGATTATGACAAAACTTGATGTTCTTTCCGGACTCAAAAAAGTCAAACTCGGGAAAGTTTACAATTTTAGAGGGACGGATTATAATGATTATCCATTGAGTACAAAGATATTTTCTGGATGTGATGTGGTTTACGAAGAGGTCGATGGATGGGATGAGGATGTCAGTAAAATAGCAAGATATGGGGACCTTCCTCTAAATGCAAGAAGATATATAGAAAAGATTGAGCAGATGTTAGAGGTCCCTATTACAAAAATTTCCGTGGGGTCATCCCGCGAACAGACAATATCTAAATAAATGGGGTCAGCTCTTGACTCTTGACATCAATTCTCCAAAATTTCCGGTTTTGTCAAGAGTCAAGAGCTGACCCCAAGAGGGGAAAAACAATGACTGGTGCAGAGATAGTTGTGGAGTGTTTGAAGAAGGAAGGGGTAGATATTGTTTTTGGATATCCTGGGGGTGCTTATTTACCGCTTTGTGATAAACTTTACGATAGCGGTATAAAGTTTGTACTGGTGCGTCACGAACAGGGAGCAGCACACGCTGCTGACGGTTTTGCAAGGTCATCAGGCAGAGTAGGAGTGTGCTTTGCTACTTCTGGGCCCGGGGCAACAAATCTCGTTACAGGAATAGCAACAGCATATATGGACTCAAGCCCGATTGTAGCCATTACCGGGCAGGTAGCAACACACCTTATAGGAAGTGATGCGTTCCAGGAGGCTGATATAACCGGCATAACAAGACCCATAACCAAACACAACTATCTGGTAAAAGATGTGGATGAACTGGCAAGGACAATCAGAGAAGCGTTTTATATAGCAAGGTCAGGGAGACCGGGTCCGGTTCTTATAGACCTGCCTGTTGATGTACAAAGAGCAGAAACAAAATCAGGGTGTCCCTCAAAGGTTGAAATAAGAAGTTACAACCCCGTATATGAAGGGCATCCTGTGCAGATTGAAAAAGCATGGGGGATGATTAAAGAGTCAAAAAAGCCCTTGATAATCGCAGGTGGCGGGGTGATGAGTGCAGGGGCATCGGAAGAACTGAAAAAATTCGTTGAAACCGCGGGAATACCCGTAACATTTACCCTTATGGGACTGGGAAGTTTACCTGTTGACCATCCTCTGTCTCTGGGTATGCTTGGTATGCACGGGACAAAATATGCGAACTATGCTGTTGTTGAAACAGACCTTTTAGTATCTGTAGGAGCACGCTTTGACGACAGAATTACAGGGAAGATTGAAACCTTTGCTACCAATGCAAAGATAGTCCATATTGACATTGACCCCACATCAATAAGCAAGAATATTGCTGTGGATGTTCCTATAGTTGGTAATGCAAAGGATATACTTAAAAAACTTAATGAAAAGGTAAAACCTCTGGCAAAAAAGGACTGGCTGTCCAAGATAAAAAAGTGGAAGGAGAAATACCCTCTTGCTTATGAAAAAAGTGCCTTAAAACCTCAGTATATTATAGAAAGACTGTCAGGGCTGCTTCCTGATGATGCAATCATATGTACTGAGGTTGGACAAAACCAGATGTGGACGGCCCAGTATTATAGATTCAAGAAGCCGCGCACCTTGATTACCTCCGGAGGGTTGGGAACGATGGGTTTTGGCTTCCCCGCAGCGATTGGTACGCAGATGGCAAATCCTGACAAGGTCGTTGTGGATATAGCAGGTGACGGGAGTATTCAGATGAATATACAGGAACTTGCTACTGCTGTCTATCACCGCCTGCCGATAAAAATCATCATCTTAAATAATACCTGTCTCGGTATGATAAGACAGTGGCAGGAACTTTTTTATAAAAAAAGATATGCCTTTTCCTTTGTTGAAAATGTCCAGCCAGATTTCGTAAAACTGGCTGAGGCTTACGGTGCCATCGGCTACAGGGTAAGTTCAATGGATGCCTTTGATAATATCATAGACAAGGTTCTCAGTGAGAAGAAAAAACCCGTTATCGTTGACTGCAGAATAGTGGAAGAGGAGAACGTGTTTCCTATGATTCCTACAGGAGCATCTCTTGACCAGATGCTTGACGGTCTTGCATAAAGGTGTATAAAAATGGGGGAGTGAAATGGCGGAAAATAATAAAGAGGTATTCAGGTCGCATGTTGTTGTGATAGCGGTTGAAAACAAGTCAGGGGTACTGGCAAGGATTGCAGGGCTTTTTTCAGCCAGAGGATACAACATAGATAGTTTGTGCGTTTCCGAAACTGAAGAGCCTACAGTTTCAAAGATGACGCTGGTGGTGAGGGGCGATGAACGAATACTGGAACAGATTTATAAGCAGTTAAACAAACTTATAGACGTGATAAAGGTCTTTGACCTTACTGAAGGAGATTTTATTGACAGGGAACTTGTTATGGTAAAGGTGAAAACCCTTAATCCTGAGGTAAGGCAGGATGTTATGCAACTGGCAAATGTTTTCAGGGCAAAGGTGGTTGATGTCGGTAAAAAGTCATTGACCCTTGAGATTGTTGGTGGTACATCCAAGGTTACAGCAATGGTTGAACTTTTAAAGAGTTATGGCATAAAAGAGATGGTCAGGACAGGGAAGGTTGCAATGGCAAGGGAGTTTAACCAGAAAAGATAAGAAGTTGAGAGGTACCTATTACGCACAATACTGATTTATAAAGGAGGAATGGAAAATGGCTAAGATTTATTATGAAAAGGATGCGGATTTGGGTTTCTTTAAGGGTAAGAAGGTAGGAATCATAGGGTATGGTAGTCAGGGCAGGGCACATGCTCTTAATTTGAAAGACAGTGGAGTTGAAGTTGTGATAAGTGAACTGGAAGGGACGCCTAACTACAAGAAGGCAGTAGCAGATGGATTCAAACCGGTTTCGGCGTCAGATGCGACAAAAAAGTGTGATGTTATAATGATGCTTGTTCAGGATAATGTACAGCCTGCTGTTTATAAAAATTACATCGCTCCAAATATGAGTGAGGGAAAGGCACTTGGATTTGCTCATGGATTTTCTATCCATTTCAGCCAGATAGTACCGCCTGAAAATGTTGATGTGTATATGGTAGCACCCAAAGGGCCGGGGGACCTGGTAAGAGACCAGTTTGTACAGGGGCAGGGAGTCCCATGTATAGTGGCTGTTTACCAGAACCATACAGGCTCGGCAATGAAGATTGCCCTTGCCTATGCCAAAGGTCTTGGAGGAACCAGATGCGGTGTGGTTGAAACCACATTCAAGGAAGAGACAGAGACAGACCTTTTTGGAGAACAGACAGTTCTGTGCGGCGGTGTAACCCAACTGATAAAGTATGCATTTGAAACCCTTGTTGAGGCAGGATACCAGCCTGAGGTGGCATACTACGAGACCTGCCATGAACTTAAACTCATTGTGGACCTGATTAATGAACGGGGAATACAGGGTATGCGCAAGGTAATAAGTGACACTGCAGAGTACGGGGATATGACAAGAGGTCCTATGGTGGTGGACGAACAGGTAAAAGAAAACATGAAGGGAATTCTTGAACAGATACAGAATGGCGAGTTTGCAAGGGAATGGATTACTGAAAATGCTGTCGGACGACCTGTCTTCAATGCTCTGATGCGCCAGTCTGAAGACCACCTGATAGAAAAGGTTGGAAAAGCGATGAGGGCAATGATGCCCTGGCTGAAAAAATAGTCATTATCACCTTCACCTCTTGAGGAGAGAGGGGTAGGTAAGGGTGAAATAATGAATGAGGCTATTCATAGGGGTAAGAATACCTGAAGATATAAAAGAAGGAATAGTGGAGGTCGGCCGTAAACTCCAGTCAAAGGTACGGGAGGCAAGAATAGTTCCTTCTGAAAATTTACATATTACCCTTAAGTTTCTCGGAGAAGTTACTGAAGAGAAAGTCCCTCGTATAAATGAGGTTTTATCCGACACCTTAAAGAATTATAAGTCCTTTAAGATGGAGGTGAAAGGTGCGGGTGTATTTCCAGATGAAAAAAAAATAAGGGTCTTCTGGATAGGTGCAGATTCCAGAGGCAAGATGAAGAAACTCAGCATCCTTATAGAGGATTACCTTGAGTCAGAAGGATTCACAAAGGAAAACCGTTTCAGAGAACACATAACCATAGCACGCTTCAAATCCACACCTAAAATTTCTTTTCTGAAAGGACTGTTAGAGAGATACAAAGAAGAGAATTTTGGCGTTATGCAGGTTAAAGAGATAGAACTGATTAAGAGTGAACTTAGACCTTCAGGCTCAATATACTCAACTTTTTGCGTTATCTCCTTATCTCCAAATTTTTCTGATGTTACATAAAAATTAACCAGATCTGAAATTCCGATATAAGGGAATATAGAGAAAAGAAAGTAGTTTCGGTGCTCGGAAACAGGCTTTGCCTTGAGCTTCAGTGCAGATAAGAACTACGGTGAAATCGTCCTCTCGGAGAACTCACCCTCCTGTTCGGAGGGTTCAAACAGCTCCGAGTAAGGTAGTCGTCCGAACGCTACCGCTTTTCACCTTGTCTTATTACTGCCCTTCCGCACTCGCTCCTCAATACTTCCCTTTTCTCTTCCCTCACATTCTATAATTCTTATATCAGAATTTCACATATCTTATTATACTTGACAGCCTGTGGAGATATGTGATAAGGTTACATAAAGAATATAACCTCAACCTTATATGGAGATTAAGTACAGAGAGTTTCTTAAATAAGCGAGATATGGTCCTCTGAGTATCTACTGAAAGACAATGGGAAAACGTTTCTTATTCATATCTGTTTTTATTCTCACCTCACTCTTTTTCAATGCACAGTCTGCAGAGATAAAAAGCCCCTCTTTGTGGGAGAGATTCTGGGTCTACGATATCAACCAATTAAAACTGACACACATGAACGCCTGGCGTGAAAGGTTGATTGAGCAGGCAACTATAACAGGACGCCCTCCGGCAAGTGATGCCCCTGTAATAAGAAGGAATTATGCGGCTGGAAAGATACGAGTTCTGTTTATCCTGGCATACAGAGATACCCGTTACCCATTTGAACTTGCAGCGCGTTTTGATAACCTTGAATATGACACCCTGCCTGTTTCCCTATTTTCTTCCGAAGCACTTGCAGGTGACGGATTTCAGAAGGTTCGCGGTTTTGACCGGAAAGAATTTGAGAAAAAACTGCTAAGTTCCATTGAAGAAGGTTCATTTGACGTTGTTGTCTCTTCAGATTTTGACGGCGGGGCTATTTCCCCCGAAGGTCAGATGCACATCAAAAAATGGATTGATGAAGGGTTAGGATGGGTTGACATAGGTACAACAGGAGCAGACAACCCTATACATAAACTCTTTCCTGTGTACAAAAGAAAATTGTCTGTTTTTACTGTCCATAAAGCGGCAGAAAACCATTTTATAGGCTCAGGTTTCCCTGAAAACGCTCAGGTTAAAGCAGCGATTCCTGAAAAGACTGCAGGCAGGAAGATACTGAGCGCGGATACATGCATTGACTGGAGGGGCAGACCTGTCAAAGGAGAGGGTATTGTAATTGCCGTAAATGAACTGAAAAACGGCAGACTGGTTTCTTACTGTGCCGGCTGGCCTGGATTTACGATAGCGTATGCCTACCCGGCTGATTCAACCGCCGGGAAACGGGTATGGTACCGCAGCGCAGGCCTCTGGAACGAAGCAGAGTTTTCACTCCTCATTAAAAGCATCCTCTGGGCAGGCAAAAAGGAAACCCCTGTTTTTGTGAGGGTCCCGTCAGACTCGATTCTACAGCAATCAGAAAAACAGGAAGGCATTCCGCTTCTTATCTCGCTTACTGAAGGCAGAAAAGAAGATATGCCCTTAAACCTAACCGCAGTATGGC
>CAYOYL010000048.1:0-6263 GCA_964408175.1 uncultured bacterium | reverse complement strand
CAGGAGGGTGAGTTCTCCGGGTGTCAGACTTCGCCGTAGTTCTTACCTGTGCTGAAGCCAAAGCCCGAAGGGCTGTTTCGAGCACGGAAACTGCTTTCTTTCCTCTGCATTTCCTTATGTAGGAATTTTAGAGAATAAACCACAGGTTACGGAGTTTTGAGAGTAAAATTTCCCGGCATATCTTTTTTGCTACTTGTTTTCGGTTGTGATAAAATACGTGACCGTAAAAAAAGGATAGAAAAACAAAGATCTTGGTTAAGGATAAGCGTTTTTTTATGTAGACAACGACGGGAGATGATAATTCTCTGAAAGGAAGTGTGCTTATGGTTATCGGTTTACTGACTTCAAAATTTGGGAAGGGACTCGGATTCAAGGAGATTGTGGAGTGGTCTTCTAATGCTGGATTCAAGGCACTTGAGGTCTGGTCTGGGCCTGGTGGTCATCTTACGGCTGACCAGGTCCTTCATGATAACGGCAGGGAGGTAAAAAAGATATTAGACGGCAGCGGAGTGCATATATCCAGTCTGGCTAATTATGCAGTATTTAACAGGGGTGACGGTCCTGAGGTATACAGCAGGAATATGAAGGATATATTTGATATGGCACAGGTTCTTGATGTTGACACCGTTTGTACGCTGGCAGGGTTCCCAGCCGAAGGCAAATCCAAGGTTCAGACAATCCGTGAGGATGTACCAAAGGTCTTTAATCCACTTGCCAGAGAGGCAGAAAAACGGAAGGTGAGGATTGCCTTTGAGAACTGGTTTGCCACCAACCTTCAGGGTCTTGACTGCTTTGAAACTATCACTGAGGCCTTACCCCAGTCTAATATCGGGTTTAACTTTGACCCTTCCCACCTTGCATGGCAGGAGATTGACTATCTGTCGGCTGTGATTGAGTTCAAAGACAGGATTTTCCACACACATGCCAAGGATGTGGCTATTTTCAGGTCAAAACTTGGTCGTGTAGGCATGCTGGGAAGCGGATGGTGGGAATATGTCATACCGGGTTATGGAATTATCTTTTGGGGGGAATACATACGCACACTTCGTGTTTGTGGGTATAACGGGGTACTCTCAATTGAACATGAGGACCGTGCGTTTGACCCAAAGGAAGGGTTTGAAAAAGGGCTCAGGTTTCTTTTAAACTACATATGAGAAATATTTAGGAGGAGAGGTGCACAATGAAAAAATCTAAGGTTAGAATTGCGTTGTTGGGTTGTGGTGGAAATATGGGTGGTCATGCCGGCCGTCTGAAAAATCATCCGGATGTTGAAATTGTCGGGCTCTGTGATGTTAATAAGAAAATAGTTGAAGGCTTCTTTGCTAAGCATCTTGCAGATACTATGCACAAACCTACCTTTTTTACAGATGCTGATGATATGTACTCCGTTACTAAACCCGATGCAGTGCTCATCAGCACGCCGCACACACAGCACTATGCACAAGGGATAAAGGCACTTGATGCCGGTTGTCACGTTTTAATGGAAAAGCCTATGGTGACGGACCTTGGAGATGCCTATAATCTGGCGAAGAAGGTCAAGGAAACTGGTAAGATTCTGGTTATTGGTTATAACACACCATGTTCAGCGGAATTTTACTATCTTCGCGAACTGATAAGGAATAAAAAACTGGGTAATCTGGAACTGGTAACGGGGTTTATCTCGCAGGATTGGTTGAGGCTGACAAAAGGAAAGTGGCGTCAGGACCCAGCCCTTTCAGGAGGTGGACAGGCATATGACTCCGGGGCGCATCTGTTTAACAGCCTCTGCTGGTCAGTGGAATCTGATGTGGAAGAGATATTTGCGTTTGTGGATAATCATGGTTCCCGTGTGGATATAAATTCAGTCAGCAGTATCAAATTTGCCAGTGGTGTAATGGCTAACATTACAGTTGGTGGTAACTGTCCTGGTGGAGGCACTTTTATGGCTTTTATTTTTGACGGAGGACGCGTTGAGATAGAGGGTTGGTGTGGCGGATGGATTAATGTATGGAAAGGAGCCGAAAAGATAAAATATCCTCTTATCACTCCGGAGATGAATGCTGTCTCTCCTGACCACAATTTTATTGATGCCATTCTTGGCCGCGCCGAACCCCGTACCACAGTATACAACGGGATTATTCAGAGTCAACTTATGGATGCCTTCTACGAGTCCCAGCGCACCGGCGGTCCTGCCAAGCCCCGCTTGACAGGTGTCAGAATATAGGGTGGAATATAGAGTAGACCTCAACCTGATTTGGGCATGGGGTGCAGATAAGGAGATGAGGTTTACTTAATGTTTATAAAAACAAAGGGGGAATGTCATGGCTAAGAAAACGAAGATATATACGATTTTAGTTTCACCGGGTTATCCTGCCGGTTATCTATATTATGGCAGAAGTGTTCTAAAACCAGATGGGACAAGGGTCCCTAAGTCTTTGCTGACAAATAAAGAGGTTATTCGTAAACTGGAAAAGGAGTGCGGTGAGGTAGAATTTATTGTGAGAGAACCGAAACCGGGGTGGCATGCCCTGCTGGATGAGATAGTGGCACAGAAGGATACTCTGGATGGAGTACTTATTTTTGGTGCTCCGGGTAGAGGAGGACCTTCAATAGCAGGGACTGAACTTTCTCCCACAGAGTCATTGGCATTTACAGGACTGCCCACAGTATTTGTACAGAATCTTTTGAATGTTGGGGAGCCTCCATACAAGTCTTTTAAGCGGGGTAGGGTAATAAGCTCTATACTGGACAGAGAAAACATAACCTCTCCATCCACTAATTCCGGTATGTTTAATGACCTGTTGGGAAAGATTAGATTAATTGAAGCGATAAAGAAGATGAAGGAAGCAAAGATGTTATATATGAAGTCACCATCCAATGACCTGTTCTTCCGGCATGGTAGGGTGTCATTCCCAAGGTGTGATGATGTATACCGCAGCAGGTTGAAGGAAACGCTTGGGACAGAGATTATAACAAGAGATGTTCAGGAACTGATTGACCTGTATAAAAAAATCGGGGAGGGTGAAGCCAGAAAAATAGCGAAGATGTGGATTGATGAGTCTAAGGGTATAAGAGATACCCGTGAAGAAGATATAGTTGAGTCGGCTAAGATTTATCTGGCTCTTGATACTCTGGTAAAGGAGTATGATGCTTCAGCGCTGTTGGTCACCCAGTATGCCATCAAAGACAAAAATGGGGTGGATGTTTTTACTGCTCTCCCTATGATGGAATTTGCCAAACGGGGTGTTATAGGGTGCTATCAGGAATTCATTGACACAGTGCTCAGCCAGCTGCTGGGATACTATATGTCAGGTAAAGCGAGTTTCCATGGTGACAATACCTTTGACCCTTTTAATGATACAAGTATGATAGTACACTGTGGATGTCCGGTAAATGCGTGGGGAGACAAGAACCTTCCTTACACCATAAGAGATTATACGGGTGGAAAGTGGTCTGAGGAACTAAAACGGCGGGAGGGTGCGGTTCCGGCAGTAGAACTACCTGTGAATATACCTGCTACCATATGGCAGATATTCCCTGCCCAGAAGGAGATATTTGTATACACTGGTGAAAGCATACCGGGCGATTCTCTATATAACGGATTTGAAGATATTGTGTGCAGAGATAAGTTGGTTGTCAGGTTGAAAAAGGGTGATGTGGAAAAGGTAATGGGATACTGGAGCGGAGAAGAATATGGTGCTCACAGGGCGGTAATTCTGGGTGATTGGAGACAGAGGATTAAACAGTTAGGTACCCTACTTGACTTTGATGTTATAGAGCAGGACAGGTAGTATTAAACCCATCCTCACTGTGATGGAAGACTGTTCCATACGTGAAAACGCACGGATGTATCAAACAGTGGTAGTTCTTCCTCAAGAACATATCTGCACTGGAGGATTTTCTCGCGTACCATTTCAGTATTGTATGTTCTTATGCGAAAGTCACGCTCAACTACAGGTAAACTGCGTTCAGCATTGGCTATTTCCGCTTTCAACAGGGCAGAGAGTTCGTTGAGCAGGGTCTGGAAGGTTGTAATGTCCACGTGGCCGTGCCATAGTCTGTCTCTCATATCATAAAAGCGGACTACATGTTCAAGGGTCGTCAGGTGGATGTCAAATGTTGTGCAGATATCCAGTTCCATAAGTGCCCGTTCGTTGGGCGATTTTCCAATAGCCTCAGTAAGCAAACGCAGCCCATCAGCCCATTTTCTTCGACAGCGCCCGAGAAGTTCAAGGTAACGTTTTGTTCCATAGGGAAGTGTCAGCAGCAGGTCGCTGACATATCGCGGTATTGAATTATTCAAAAGACGGGTAAGTTCTTCCTTCTCTGCCGTTAATTCCATGGTTTCCGGTATATAGAAGAATTCCTGTGATAACCCGTATCGCGACTGTGGATTGAATATAAGTGGGTGTGCAGGACCGTAGTGGAAAGGACCTCTTCCGTAAAATTGACGTTCTCCTGCTGTCATTGCCGAATAAGGGAAATCATCCCATGCCTTACTTAACAGTCTCCATCCTTCTACTGCGCGTGCGGCATCGGACGGAGATAGTTCAAAATCTCGTATGGCAATCTGTTTCAGTAATTCAGATGCTTTCCTTTCAGGGTTCCACACCGCATGGTACTGCAATTCTTCTGGAGGGCAGCCCGTCAGGGGGTAAAACCCCCACAGGTTCATGTAACCGGCTGCCCCTGCTTTGGCCATCTCCTTGAAACGTTGGTGCCACCGAAAGTGTACCGGGACATAGGCTGTGAAAAAAGCCGATGGGGTGGTATTGCTCTCTGTTTTCGCATATATGGGTCTTCCAGATTCTGCAGTTTTTTTAGACTGTTTCAGGAAAACATCTGAAGGTCCTGTGAGTTTGATGTTATAGTCATAGAGTATTACACCTGCCTTGTTGCGTTTGTCCTCGCTGTTGGTATCAAAATTGCTCAGCAGGTTTACATCTTTGTTGAGATACTTGATGAACTCCAGTTGAGCACGGTCGTTCCCCGACCATGTGAAGGCACTGTAAGGCCATGTAAAAACCAGTTTGCTGTGCCCTGTGCTCTTGACAGCCGACGCCATGCGATTGACCAGTGCTGCAACTGTCTTGCTTGGTGCTGTAGATGCACAGTGTGGACAGGACGTAAAACCCTGTTTTTTGCCATAGGGTCGTGTGTAACAGTGCATAAATCCCTCGCCTCCAATGAGGAAGATTGCTCCAGCCAGTCCCTGCACCATACTGAATAGATTTTTAATTGAGGCTTCATGGGCAGATACTACCTCTTCATTACTGCTGCACAGTACATACTGACAGGCTGTGTTTTCTACGACCTTGTAGGGGGCTCCACGTCTGGAAGGGTCAGTTAGGAATACCGGGTGATTAGCGGGAAATATTCTGGTATTAATATCAAGGTAAAGGTCAAGACCATACCTTGCCAGTCGCTCAATATATACCCGCAGTTCATCCTGTTTTTTTTCAACAGATTCCCCTTCAATTTCAGGGATAATTCCGTTGCGGCTGTAGTCAAAAAGATTGATACACCTGTGCACTCCGCTCGCTCCGAAATGAGATGCCAGCGACAATCTTTCATCAAGTATCCTACCTATTTTGCCCGTAACGTGCGTTATCCGGGGTGCGAAGGCAGGGGTTCGTTCAATCACGCCATACGGTACGCATAATTCCCCGCGGTCAGCCATTAATCGTTCAAGGTAATGTACCCCATGTGCCAGTCCGCGCTCATGCCTTGCATATATTGAGATTCCTGTTGCGTCGGTCACCAGTTTAAACCATTCGTCAGAAGGATTTTGTGGGTTGAAAGTTTTCTCTTTGTTTCCTTCCAATCTCCATCGGATACATTGACGCGTTTCAACTGATGCCAGATTGGTTTCCAGACAGGACAAACAGAAACGGCGAAAGTCCTTTTCTGCTTGTATGAGCAGAGGAGTCCTTTTGGTCTCCACTGCGAGTCCACAACCATCCTTAAGGCAGTACAGATTGGTCTGTCTCTGTGGTCTCCTGCTCGTCCGCAGATGATAGCGGAAGTGTTCACCTGCAATCCATTCTTGAAGTTGTTCTTCCCTGAGTTTTTTTACCGTCATAGTTGTCTCCTTACATTAGTTTTACTACAGTTTAATGTTCTGGTTATTTTACAATTCTGATTTTGTACAGTCAAATTAAGCATAGGTATATCAGAGAGAATGGTTGACAGGAGGATAGAAAATAAATAGAATAGTATCTATGTTTATGTCAGAGTATATCTAAGGTGTAATGAAGGAGGCTGGTATGATTGATGTTCGGTCA
>CAYOYL010000047.1:0-7582 GCA_964408175.1 uncultured bacterium | reverse complement strand
TTCATGTTGTTCAAATCATCTGCAGTAATGTCATCCAAAGTAGAACCGCTTGCAGGTTTAGTAACTATCTCATCCGGCAATGTGGTATTGACAAGTCCTGTTATAGACCCACCATTACCAAAAAACCCTGATACATCCTCACGCTTGGCAACACTTGCAGGCATAAGCCTGTTGAGGTATCCCACCAGGTCAGGACCGCTGTCATCTAAAATATCGTTGGTGAGTGCAACGATACCCGCGGCCGTGCGTGCTACCAACTCAACCTGCCCGAAGGACGGCTTTGTACTGGACTTCAAGCCCGCCTCACCCGGATATGACATCTCTATGCCAGTCAGGCCGATAGGCATCTTCTTAGAAGTGGTACTCATTGGTACAGGGAATGCATCCCTTCTCATCACGCCGTAATCCTCCGCAAGCAGGAAAATCTGGTCTGAAAACTCCACGGGAACCAGATATCCGCCTTCGCTTCCGGTAGCAGTATTCAACCAGTCCGCCTTCTGTAGAACTTCAAGACTCTTTGGGTCTCTGTTTATCTGTGCTCTCAAGATGTGTTTTACCCGCTCGCAGATTTCCTTCCATTCCACCTTACCTGTATTTCCGGGCACCTCAGGCGGAAGTTTCATCAGTTTGTTGTCCACCTCGCTCAGTTTCTCCGTCAACGGCTTCAGTTTCTCGTCCATCTGTTCATTTAGTTTCGTCATCAGTTCTTCTATCGTCATGGTCATTCTCCTTTTGGTTGTGTTCTTTTCCTGGTCCTGACACCTCCGGCAACGCCTGGTATCTCCGGACAGTATAAAAGAACATCTTTACACCTTTCCTAAAACTCTATTGACCTTCTTTTCAAATACCGCATCCATCGCGGCAATTATTTTTTTTGCATCCTCATCGGATATCTCTTTCGACTTGGGATTCTCCGTGAGTCCCTCTATTATCTCTGTTTTCTTTCCATCTGTCTTTATTTCCGCCCCCAACCCGTTCAGGTCTAAACCTTCAATCCCATCTGCTTTCGGGTTGGCAACATCATCCGTTTTCGGTCCCGATACATCCGTTTTCTCCTTTCCCTCGGATGTTTGTTTTTGTTTATTGTCATTGTCCTTTCCCCCTCCATCACCTAAAACTTCCTGTATCTGTGTCTGAATTTTTAGCAATTCTGTTTTATAGCCATCCCTCTCTTTCAAAGCAATCTCTATATTATCAATGTCCTCCACATTAGTAGAAGTATTTGATTGCTGATAGCCATCGCCCTTAGTAATTGCTTTCTGCCTAAATTCGCCAAACATCTTGTTGACAATCTCTTCCTTGTTCACCGACTTGGTAAATTCCTCTTTCTGAATTACCTGGTCCGCTATTCCATACTCCACGGCCTGCTGTGCAGTTAGCCAGACATCGGTCTCTTTCAGTAAAGTATTTAATACCTCTTCGTTTGTCTTTAACCTGGTATGCTCTTTATAAATTTCAATCATCCGCTGGTGCAGCCTGTCGTGTTCCACACGTCCCGCAACAAGTTCCGCCTGGGAGCCAATAAGCCCTCCCCAAAATCTATGAGATAAAATACTTGCATTGCTGCTGATTTTGCGGGTATTGCCGGTCATAAAGATAAGCAGTCCGGCACTCATAACCATTCCCATCCCCATTGTCTCCACCGGTGACTTCATGGCTTTAATTGTGTCTATGATAGAAAACGCAGGATAGACCTCACCACCATACGAACCGATGATTATCTGTATTGGTTCCTGAGACTGTCTATCAAACTCTATCAATTGCTCACAGACTTGTTTTGCAGTATTGGAATCTATCTCTCCAAATAGGTAAATCGTCCTTTTTGTAATTGAATCTGTTACCTGTTTACTGACATCAGGTTGCTTTTGCTGTTCGGTTGCCTGAGGTTCAGATACATCCTTATCTTTTGGTAATATCTTATCCAGTTCTTCTTCTGTGTATACCCTGAACTCCGGCGGCTCTTTGTCCAGTTTTTTGTAATAGGCCGCCAGGAAGTTATAGGCAGGCTTCCGCTCGTTATCAGGCATATCCACACCACCCCGGGCCCCGAGTAATGCGCCCATGGCCGCACGTACGCCACCCCAGACTGCCGTCAATTTACCGTCAACTATATCTGCAAACGGCAACTTATACCCGCCTTTCGTATCGGCTTTTTCCGGGTCTACATAGACAAACGCCTGTTCGTATTTCTTCCAGTCAATATCCTCTCCGGACGTCGCCCATGCTTCTATCCGTTTCCTTGCAGCCGCACCATCCCATTTATCTTTATCACTGACCGGCAAATCACGCTTGCCACATATCCGCTTTTCCAAAATCTCTTCCAGCTCCTGTTTCAGCCAGTCTTTCATCTGCTCGGTTTTCGCCATCTTCATAGCCATAGTTATAGCATGCGGGTTAGCCGCAACCGGCACCTTGGAATATTCCAGTAGATGCCAATTGGTAAATATCCTGTCTGGTTTGCCCTTGATACCGTACTTGGTGCGTACAGCCTCATATTTTTCACGCGGCTTTTCCTTGTCCTCGTCATCCCCAGGTGTATCTCCCAGGAAAAAGAGCCCGCCATGCTTCGCATCAGGATTCGTTACCCATTTTTGAGGTATAAACCCCACACTATTGGCAAGTGCACCGTTTATTGCCGCTTCATGCACATCACGTGCAAAGTCTGATGAGAAATACTCTGTCCGTGAGTTTATGCCCTTGTCTGCTATCTTCTGCCACTTACTTACACCAATAGGAACGGAGTTGTAATTGTGTCCGAACAGGACCGTTGGTGTTTTCTGATACCCAGATAAATCACAACCATCGGGGATTAGCACTTCATTATCTCTATCAACATCAATAGTGGAAATTAAATCTATGGTAGCGGGCTTCCCGTCACTTTCTTCGGCCTTTTCACTCTTACCAGGGAAATATCTCCACAACACTTTTGTTTCTGCTGGCATTCCATCCAGTGTTTGTTTTAACCTGTCAAATTTATTCTTACTGATAGTTTTCTGCTTACTTTCAAGATACTCACCAACCGTCTTAACAATATTTGCCATTTTCTCCTCCGTTATGGTGCACCCTGCGACCAATCGCCTGCAAGGAAATTACACCGACAGTTCGGATGTGCCGGTGGTGCTTGAAATCCTCCAGGAAAGTTCTCATTTATCCTAACAACCTTTCCGTCCAATCCAGCACAAACATCACACACGTTTTCGTCCAAGGCCGTTGCCCATGTCTTTTCTGCATACCCCAGCCGTTTATAGCACATCAATTCCGAATCGTTTATTATCCGGCTGACCTCGGTACGTGCTATACGCAAACTGCGGACTGGGTTCATATCCTCTGCATATCCGCCATACAAAGTCTCTATATCTCTCTGAATATGTGAAGTGCTCCATCCCTCGCTTATTGCCTGCTCGAGTAAATCCCGTAAATCGCTTTGAATAGTCTGTATAATGGTGAACCCGTACAAATCCTTCCATTGACTGACCTGAGCAGATACGTAGATATCAAAACTTTCCGGTGTAAACCCAACCAATTCCAGGTCTTCCGGGGAAGGTTCTGCTTTACTTGCCTTACCACCGTTTTCAAACTCTATCGCAGTCAATACCCCGAACGTTATGGCTTGTGCGATATGCTTCCTGGAAACTTCAGTCAATTTATTCGCCTGTTCCTGCAGGCTGGGGAACACGAAATCTATTAATCCTTTGCTTTTGCCAGCATCCAGTATCCGCCGCAGGTTGGCAAGAACTATCTTCTGCTGTTCGGTAAAGAATTTTTTAAGGTCAATAATATATCGCTTTTCAATGCTCTCCTCACGCTTCACCCACGTATTCCATTTTTGTTCTTTTATCTGCTGCCAGTTATCCCGCATGTTTCGTGCAATGTGTTTATAAGCCTTTCCGGTTTTGTCGTTGCTAACGTATCCTGACATCTGAATCTGATTCATGCCAACCCAGGGCCGGTATCCCCACGGTACGGGCTCCTCACCATTCAATGCCCGCACATCATTTATGGACCAGTATCCAGTTTTGAGCCTGCTTTCCTCTTTCTGTAACTCAAATTCACGGTCGGTAGGTGATACATCTTCACTCTCACAAACAAGTTTTTCATCCCACCGTGGTAACAGAAATTTATTCTGAACGCTATCTCGTCTAATGAGACGAGGCTGAATAGTTTCTCCCGTAAACATCCGGTCGAGTTCATACGCGTTTGACCGGGAAGATGATGCACTACTGGACCCTTCGCCTAATTTAAACTCTGGCACGCCATAGCCCTCCAGAATATCTTTCTTCGTCAATTTCCGGCCGGACTCAAACCCGAGTTCTGCCATTGTCTTAACCAGATTTTGAACTTCCTCTACACCTCGCAAGATTTTGGTTTTTCCCGCTTTACTTACACCTGTAAATTGCTCTTTTATTTCCATTTTCAATCTATTATAATCAGCATCACCCATTTCTGAAGGCACCTTAATGATAGTCCCGAAGAATGCACCATTTCCAAACAACGACATGCTGTATTCCATCATTGCTTTATTCGTATCAACTGATAACAGTAATGCATCCAGTGGTGATAATCCAAGAATAAGACTATTTGGATTTGGTTCTTTGAAGTGCAGTATTTCGTCGGGAGCAAACCGGACGATAGAATTACCTATAAGGTACTCGTAGTATTCCACCTCTACATGGTTCTTGCTATACGGAATAACCCGATGTGCAAGCAATGGTATAATCTGCCCTGGTAACCTGAGATTGTTTTTCGGTATATACCAGTATGCATTACCCAGCAGGCCCATAAATATTTCTGTCAGGTATTTGATGAAATACATATCCATCCAAGGGTTCGGGTTCCGCAATAAATCCAGAAACGGGTGGTCGAATATCTGCTCCCAACTCTCGCGACTACCCTTGGACTTCTCTACATATAACCGTGTATCAACCTTGGCAGTGTTGCGGGCAATACAGGATACTGCTGCATATACCCAACTGGTAAAATTGTCTACATATGCCTGTTTATTGCCTTTTGAAGTGCGCTGGAACGTACTTGTGCTCAAACCTGGGAAATCCGCATCATTGATAACAGGAATACCGCTGTATCCTTTTACCAGCACGTTGCCAGCCACTTTAACCCGCTGTAATATGTTCATAAAATTTCCTGTTTAGACACTATCAACACCGTACCGTTTGCCGCTGCCTGTCATTAACTCTGTTAATGCCCATACCAACGCATCCATCCGGTCAGGGGATTTATCACCCGGGACAAACTCCGAACATTGCGTTTCCAGTTCCGAGAATGCACCAATATGGCTTACTTTACCCTGTTCATATAATGCTGCAATTGGCTCGGCACGCGTAATCTTCCCACGGCTGGCAGTTACTCCGGAGTACGGAATATTACGTTCTATTGTCCGTAAAACTGTCTCTACAAGGTCACCGCCATTGTTTACCTCCGCAACTATCCGGTCCGCTGAAAATTCGTGGAATAGATTTATCGCCCTATTACCCCACTTATCCGGGCTCATTATTCCACTCCTGTCAGCCAGCACGTAATACCTGCCATCTATCCCTAACCCTGCGCCTATAATACCAACCTCGTCCGAGGTAGCCTTATTGGTTACTGCAGGGTCTACAGCCACAACCACACGTGCCAACTCCGGCATTCCTTCACCCCGATGTTTGTCAAACCATTTACGCTTCCACAATGCTCCTGGAATATCTTCCATATCCTCTGCTAATATTTCCTGTCTATAAGCAACTGATGTCATATCTCCTGCCAGTTCCTGAATAGCCGTTGCAGAGATAAAGGGATTATCGTGGCTGGTAAAATGAAATGCTTGCCATCTGCCAGACTTATCATTCTCCGCACGTTTGTATAGATCTGCCACAAACCGTTTATCCTTGGCCTTACTCACACTTCTACTACGATGTGACGGCGGAGTATATATCAGTACCGCATCGCCGTCATTATCAATCAACATAGGTTGGCCAACCTCAGTCCATGCGGTTTCGTCTATCAATTGCATTTCGTCAAGTATAAGCAAATCGCAATAATCTCCGCGTAAAGTATCGCTATTCCACGCCGTTTTTGCCTTTATGCGCTGTTCAGTGCCCTCACGTTCAATAGTTTTCAATGTCTCGTTTTTCGTCAAAAGTCCAGCATCCAACAATCCCTGTAATAAAATCTTAGATGTATGCCAGAACCGTTCAGTCTGCTCTTGGGTCGGAGCTGCATATAACACACGCATCCCCTGGCTGAATTTTTTTACCGCAAGGATTGCCGCTCCTATTGTTTTCCCGCTTCGCCTGCCTGCACGAACTACCTTCCGCTTTGTATTGGATTCTATAAATACCCTCTGCTGGTCAGTAGCCTCAATATTAACCTGCGGTTTTATCATTGTCGCTGTTGTCATTTATCCGCCTTATTTGAACATCAAAAACAAGAGGAACTCCCTCTTTACCTGTTAACTCCGCCCTCTGTGTAGGCATCCCTTCAGTCCTATTGGCAACTTCTTTAAACTCCTCCAGTTTCTCAATTGCCTTCGCTACCCTTGCCCATGCTGCCAGAGCTGCCATGCATATATCGGGATTTTTCGTTTTGTATTGACTGAATTCCTTCAACGGTAAAGTCTTGAAATAATTAAGCCAATATCTGAAAGATGTCTCTTTGCTCCACCGCCCGTTGCTCCTGAGTTCAGGATGGTCTTGAAATCCCCCTTTGCCAGTTGGATTTAATTTTTGCCCAGGTTTAATAGCTGTTGGGCGAACTTTTCTTTTTTCCATCCTGGTTACAGGAAGATTTTTTCCCTTAGCAAATGTCCCATCCATGTTTCTGGGCTGTTCTGTTTTTCTTTTTCCCTTCTTTGCCATTTTTTCTTTTACTTCTTTATCTTGCCTGCTTATGTTTAACTATTACTGGTATATTCTTTACAGTGTATAGGAACGTTATTACTACACCCCCTCTTTATCTCCCCCAAATTCCGTTTCAGCAATCCCATCTTGAAGTCCGTATCTATCCTCAAGCCATTTTTTATGCATTTGTTTCAAAAATTCCTTCCGCTGTTCTTTGCTCATTGGTTTTGTCTTTTTTTTTCTGCCGCTTTCTGGCGAGCCCATTCCCTTTGATACTTCCTTTTCTTTTCAAGGCGTTCTTTAGAGGTTAAATTACTCTTTCTTCCCCGTTTCTTTTTCTTCTTAGGTTTCAATAACTCTTCAGCCGCCTTTTCAATCTCTGGCTCAGCAAATTGTCCTTCTTTGCCCGCAGTATTTTCCTGCAACTCGTTAATCTCTTTCTGTGCTACCCGTAAATGTAATAAAATGCTTTGCAATTTCTCAACCTTTGTCTCTATTTCGGTAAGAATTTTTGTCAGCATCAAACCTTTACCCCCTTTAATCCCCCTATATTTCCTATCAGATTTGGGCTAATTCCGCTGTGTTTTTATCCATTTTTAACCCCTTGTACGGTCGCTGTTTTTTCGGCGACCTATGTTATTTACTAAATCTTAATTCCTATTACTTTTAATTAAGTATTAGTCCCAAAGCATTAAATCTTTGAATATCTTTATCATCAAGGGCAAACCATTCTCCTCTTTCCCTTTTCT
>CAYOYL010000046.1:0-18736 GCA_964408175.1 uncultured bacterium | reverse complement strand
GTGTTTCTTCAGTATCAGTTTTATAAAATGGGAACCGATAAATCCTGCTCCGCCGGTAACGACTATCTTCATTTGCCTGCCTCTTTCTTATAGACGAGGTTGTTCGCGCGGATAAGAGACTCAAACGTCCCTGCGTCTGTCCACCAGCCCTTTAGCATCCCGTACGTAAGCGTCCCCTTTTTTATGTACCTGTTGTTTACATCGGTTATCTCAAGTTCCCCGCGTTCGGAGGGTTTCAGTGTCTTTATTATGTCAAAGGCGTAACTGTCGTACATATATATGCCGGTCACCGCAAAATTGGAGTGCGGAACCTTCGGTTTCTCCACAATTTTTACTATTTTACTATTTTTTATTTCAGCAACTCCGAACCTTTCGGGACGTTCAACCTCTTTCAAGATTATCCTTGCACCTTCTTCCTGTTTAGAAAATATCTTCACCTCATCCTTTATACTCTCCTCAATGATATTATCTCCGAGGATGACCACAAACTTGCCATTGCCTACAAAATGTTCTGCCAGTGAAAGCGCATCAGCAATACCGCCTTCTCCTTCCTGATATGTATAATTGATATGTTTCAGCCCAAATTCCTTGCCGTTACCGAGGAGTTTGAGGAAATCACCTGCGGAATTTCCGCCCGTTACAATGAGAATGTTCTTTATACCTGCATCCACAAGTGTTTTTATAGGATAGTAAATCATCGGTTTATTGAAGATAGGCAGAAGGTGTTTATTGGTAACCTTGGTGAGTGGATAAAGCCTCGTTCCCAGTCCACCTGCAAGAACCACACCTTTCATCAGTAGTTTCTCCTTTCCCATTTATAATCAATCTTGTCAGCATCAAAGGGGAGTCTCAGTTCATCCGGATTTTTGTAGTTATAGGTGTTTGTTGTGACATTTACAACAAAAACCTCTTCATTCCCTATACACTTAAAACCGTGGTAAACCAGTTTCGGAATGTGAATAAGAATCTGGTTGTGCTCACCTGCAAAGAATTCATTTACAACACCGTAGGTTTTACTCTTTTCACGAAGGTCACACAGCACAATCTTCGCCATCCCCTTCACCACTGTGACATTGTCATCCTGAAACCTGTGGGCATGCCATGCCTTTACAACTTCAGGATAGGCAGTTGTGAGATAGACCTGACCGAACTTTTCAAAGAGTTCATCGTCATTTCTCAGTATCTCCATTAAAAAGCCCCGTTCATCAGGTATCAGACTCAGTCTCTTTACCTTTACCCCTTCTATCATTTTTCCCATATTTCCCTCCAAAAAAATTATACAACCTTCTATGAAAAATTCCAAATTCAGTTGACCGTCAAGGAGAAAAATATTACTATTGTTAATCTCTAAAGGAGACCATAATGGAAGAAAGTATAGATAAAAAGGTTGAACATTTTCTAAAGAAAGAAAAGCAGTTTCACCTTGGCTTCCTGCCTACTGAACAACCGCATCCCAAAACAACAGAACTGGACAAGGTATGCAGAGAAGATACTGCCGCAGGTATAGAGATGTTGTTAAAAGTGGACAGGGACATCCCGCCAAAAGCATCTCAGGTACTGGACTCAGAAGAATTCAGAAAACTCACTGACTCAATGAAAGAATCACTGAACAAAGGAGGAAAGATTGTATTCTCCGGGTGCGGCTCCACAGGACGTTTGAGCATACTCCTTGAGGCATTGTGGAGAAAGGCATGCCGTCACCTGAACCTTAAAGAGATGGAAAACAGGGTATTCAGCATTATGACAGGTGGAGACTATGCACTTATCAGGTCTGTAGAGTCCTTTGAGGACTATGCAAGTTTTGGAAGCAGGCAGACACAGGATATGGGGATAGGTAATGCAGATACATTCGTTGGGGTAACCGAAGGAGGAGAAACCTCCTCAGTCCTTGGCTCGGCAATGCAGGCGGCAGAAAATGGGGCAAGGGTCTTTCTTGTCTTCAACAATCCTGCCGAACTTCTGTGCGAGAAGATAGAACGTTCAAGAAAGGCAATAACCGACACGCGAGTCACATCTCTTGACCTGTGTACAGGTCCTATGGCCATTGCAGGCTCAACAAGGATGCAGGCGGTAACGGCAGAACTGCTGGTTCTCGGCTATGCACTGGAGAAAACACTTATTTCTTTTTCCGGAACAGATGGTGAAAATCCAGTTAAGACATTTACGGAAATCCTTGATGACCTTACAAAAAAAGACTCTCTCGAAAGACTTGCGGACTTTGCTGAATATGAAGAGAGTATTTACTCACAGGGGGGATTGGTCACATACTTTGCGGATAAGAGCCTACTGGATATATTTACCGATACAACAGAACGCGCACCCACATTTATGCTACCGCCTTTCGTAAAATATGACAACAATGACTCACCCCAATCATGGGCATTTGTAAAAAATCCTCTCTATCCCACGGAAAAAACATGGGAACAGGTTCTGGGAAGAAAACCCCGCTGTCTGGAATGGGAAAAACAGGATTATATACTCTTAGGAGCATCCAAAGAAATTATCAGTAATCCCCCGCCTATCAACCTTAGAGAAATTTTGAAGTTTAAGATAGGCAGTGAAAAAGATGAAAAGAGGTTCAGTAAAAAACCTTCATCTGCAGTTGCTGTCCTGTCAGCATCAGACATGACAGGTGGTATTGAAAGATTCCTTGACGGGTTTAACCGTCACAAAAAAGATTTTTCAGAGAACAGGATGTTTTTTATCGGAGAAAACCCCGGTATAGAAGGGATATATGACATACCCTGCCGTATAAAAGAATCTCCGGTTAACCTGTGGGAACACCTTGCAGTAAAGATTGTTATGAACACGGTTTCCACGATAACGATGGCAAGGATGGGAAGGATTACAGGCAACTGGATGTCCTGGGTGGAGACCACCAACAAGAAACTTATTGACCGTGCAACCCGTCTGATATCTGAACTTGCCGGACTCTCTTACGAAGATGCCTGCCGCGAACTCTTTACCTCTATAGACAGGATGGGAAAAATGGACTGGAAAGGGAAACAACCACCCTCCCCTGTCCAGTATACCCTCTCCCGTCTGAAAAAACAGCCTGTCCCCTTTTTGGGAAGGAGATTATAATGAGAGAAATGAAAAACTACAGTTTTTTTGTATCCTGTGATGGTGATGATTCATGGTCAGGAAAACTTAAGGAACCTGACAGTAACAGGACAGACGGTCCCTTTGCCTCAATAAAAAAAGCAAAAGATGCAGTGCGCGGGTTGAAAAAAACCGGTATGAAAAACGGGACGGTCAGCGTACTGCTCAGGAACGGATTTTATCTTCTGCAGGAACCTCTTCTGTTCACCCCTGAAGACTCAGGTTCTGAACTGCTTAAAATCAGGTATGCAGCATATGAGAACGAAAACCCTGTAATCAGCGGGGGAAGAAAGGTTTCAGGATGGAAAGAAGGGAAGAACGGGATATGGTCAGTAGATGTTTCAGAAGTGACAGGCAGGGATGGTATTTGCAGACAGATGTTCATCAACGGGAAGCGGAGAGAAAGAACGAGAATCCCTAATGAAGGCTTTTATTTTATCGATGGAGTTTTACCTGCATCCGGCCAGCCGCTCTCTTTCAGGTTCAGAGAAGGGGATGTTGTCAGGAAGGAGTGGGCAGACGGCAATACTGAGGTCATAATATTAGAAAACTGGTATGAACTCCGGCACATAATAAAGTCCATATACAAAAAGACGAGAGAAATAACAACCCACGGATATTCAAGGTCATATCAAAAACCAGGACAGAGATACAGACTTGAGAATGTAAAGGAAGACCTTACCACCCCCGGAAGATGGTTCTTTGACAGAAACCTAACAAGAATCTATTACCACCCTTTACCCAATGAAGACATGAGGGAGGCAGATACTTTTATCCCCATCATTGATACACTTCTTCGCATTGAAGGTAATACATCTGACAGGGTAAAAAACCTTTATTTTTCTGGTCTTACATTCTCTCATTCTGCATGGACGCTGTCAGAAGAAGGATATAATGACAGACAGGCTGCCTGTGATATTTCTTCAGCAGTACAGGTATCAGGTGCACAGGAATGTGTCTTTGAAGGATGCCAATTTATACACATGGGAGGATATGGACTTGAATGGAAAGATGGATGCATAAACAACAATACAATTGGATGTAAATTCACGGACACAGGTGCAGGAGGTATAAAGATTGGCACAGTGGAGGTATATAAAGACAAAAACAGTCCTCATATCAGTGCGGGAAACACGGTTAAAGATTGTCACATACACGATATAGGAATTGTTTATCCTGCGGCTGTGGGTGTATGGATTGGACAGAGTTATAAAAACACTGTCTCTCATAACCATATCCACGATACGTATTATACAGGTATTTCAGCAGGATGGACATGGGGTTACGGGACATCAAATGCCCATGGCAACATAATAAAATTCAACCATATCCACGATATAGGAAGAGGGATGCTCAGCGACCTTGGAGGAATCTACACCCTGGGAATACAGCCGGATACAGTTATCTCTTACAATACTATCCACGACATCGTTAATTATGATTATGGCGGATGGGGTATCTACCTTGACGAGGGGACAAGCAATGTACTGGTAGAAAATAACCTTGTATACAGAACAAAGAGTGGAGGTTTCCACCAGCACTACGGGAGAAAAAATACTATACGCAACAACATATTCGCCCTTTCAAAAGAGGGACAGATACGCAGAACAAGAGAAGAGCATCATATGAGCTTCAAATTCACAAACAACATAGTATATTGTGAAAATGAATATCCACTCTGTGGCATATGGAGCAATAATCAGTATATGTTGAATAATAACCTGTATTTTTCCAGAACCGGTACTCCAAATAAGTTTCTTAACCCTCTTATTTACATCGCACTGAAAGAATTCAAAGGAAGTTTTGCGGATGGTTCTGAACTTTTTGATACCGTTCAGATATACCCGGGAAAGGTTAAAAATACAGGAAATACCAAAAGGCGACATCTGGGATGTGTCCCTCTGATAGAAAAACCGCAGGGAATGTTCCCTGAAGAAAAATCATGGGGAAATGCCTTATTGCTCCCTGAGATGGTTAATGCAACAGGACAAAAGGTAAAAAATGCTGAGACGGAAACCCGCATCCTGAGAGATAAAGAGTACCTGTATGTAAAGATTCTCTCCTTTCAAAGCAAATATTCCTACGGCCCGGATAATATCCAGGAGAACGTGGAAGTCTTTTTAAAGCCTGAGATTGCTGACAAGAGGTTTGTACAGATTCTCTTAAAGGCTGACGGGACAAAGAGCACCTATTACCATCCTGTTGAAAGATGGCAGCCTTTCCAGTGGGATGGAGAGAGTATTAAGACAGAAAGTGAATGGCGTGCCCTGTTAAGAATACCTATAAAGAAGGTTGAGGGAACATCCAAAGGAAAAAACACCTTATGGCAGATATTTATTGCCCGCTACGCATGTCTCCCTGATATAAGTTTTAAGCAGTGGCAGGAGTCCGGACAGGATAAAAATTCCATCTTTGCCGACCCTCTCTTTCTTGCCCCTGAAAAAGACAACTTCAGGATACAAAAAGGTTCACCTGCCTTCAAGATTGGTTTTAAACCCATAAATCTTTAGGTGAAACACTTCAGGAAATCTCGGTGCCTGTATTGAGCAAAGATTTGAAAAGCCCTTCCTGTTCAGCCAGTTGTTCATATCTTCCTTCCTGTACAATAAACCCCCTTTCAAAAACCAGTATGCGGTCTACATTGCGGACAGTGCTGAGCCTGTGCGCTATAACTATGCTCGTATGGCCTGCCATTATATTCTTCATTGCAGACTGGATATTCTTTTCAGATTCATTGTCGAGAGCCGACGTAGCCTCGTCAAAAATATAATATTTTGGGTTGGCCAAAATAGCCCTAACTATGGCAATCCTCTGTTTCTGTCCTCCTGAAAAATTCATGCCATTTTCACTTATTTCCGTGTTCCAGCCATCAGGAAGTTCCTGAACAAATTCCAGAGCATATGCTGACTCCATTGCCGATAATATCTCCTCTTCTGTCGCATCAGGCCTGGCTATGGTAACATTCTCCCTTATTGTCATCTGAAACAAAAAAGGGTCCTGCGGGACAACTCCGAAAGATGAGCGAATATCTCTAATGGAATAGTATCTCAGGTCAGCCCCATTAAACAGTATACTACCTGACTGAGGGTCGTAAAGGCGTAAAAGAAGATTGATAAAGGTGGTTTTACCCGAACCGCTGGGTCCAACAAGAGCAATGCTTTCGCCATCCATAATTGTACAGTTTACGCTTTTAAAAACAGGGGTATCTCTGTACCTGAACCCAACATTTTTATATTCTATCACAGGCCAGTTGTTCTTGCGTGCAACAGCAGATTGTTTCTCTAAGTTTACCCTCGCTGCCGGAGGCAATTCAGGGGTGGTCGTCTGGATATTGATTATCTTCTCAATTCTTTCAAGTCCAGATTCTGCATTTACCCTTATAAGATTCAGTTGAAGCATTGTCAACAGGGGACTCATCAGAAGATTGACACTGCTGATAAATGCAAAGAATGCCCCAACGGTAAGTTTGCCATAGATACAAAGAAAAGAACCTGCCATATAAATTACTGCAATACAGATGTACTGCAGCCCCTCTGGTTTTGTGTGCTCAATATGTTGTCTGATTGCAAGCGAACTCCCCTTGAGAAAAACCGCATTCATCTGCTCTGAAAAAAAGTCATTGCTCCTTTCCTCAATGGCATGGATTTTGATTGCTCTGCTGCCACGGAGCATATCCGCCACATAACGGCTCGCAGTGGATTCAATTTCCATAAAATCCTCTGTGTACTGTCGGATAATGCGTACCGAACGGCGGTTCAGCAGGACTATGAACACAGCCATTAACAGTGTAACGAACGTCATCAAAAGATTCAGTCTTGACAGCGTAATTACTACAACTATCCAGGAGATAAACTGGTATGGAACCATTAAACAGAATTGCTGCAGGAATGTTTTCAAGGAATTAATCGGTGTACCGAAAATGTAATTGAACATCTCACCGCTTGAAGTCCTGTCGTGAAAACGGAAACATAGATACTGTATATGGCGGAAGAAACGCGTCCTCAATTCAAAGAGCAACCCTTCAATGGATATAACAAGTCTCCTGTATCCTATTGTCCAGACAAAAACACGAAATAGACTTAAAAAAATATACAGGGCTATAAAAATAAGCGTTGCTGTCATCTTTTGTGAAGGTAGCCCGGAACGGTTTATACCATCATCAACTATGAATTTTATGACCAGCGGCTGAAGAGCCACGGCAACCCCAACAAAGGCAGAAGAAACCACTGCTATGCCTATATTGGAGCGGTAAGCCCCCATATAAACCAAAAGGGATTTCCAGAAAGACCTGTTTTTTTTCAGCATATCATTCCGTCAGGTAGGGATGTTCTTATTGCGTACTCGGATGGTTACGGGCTTCCATATACCACCTGCATATATGGTGTTGCGCACGCGCACAGTGATATGATTTGTTTTACCCCAGTTCAGCAGACTTGTTACGTCAAGTGCAAAAGGCATATTCCATCCTTCTGGTCCGTAGTCATGTTCTCCTGCAAATTCTCCGTTGACCCACACCCATGCCTGTTCATCCACTCCCCCGAAAGACAGTTCCACCACTCCCGCATCTGCAGGTTTTTCAGGGAGTCTCACTGTTTTTCGGTACCAGGCAACTCCCTGGTAATCATAACCTGACCTGCCCCATGCACGTTCAATATCTATCAGAGCCCAATCCCCGTCATCCATATCCGGCTCAAACCATCGCTTTTCACGTCCCACATCCTGCGGGTCTGTCTTGAAACTCCATGCCATCTTGGGCAGAGGGATTAAGATACTGATGTCGGGAGCAAGGTACTCTATCTGCTGAGTAAAGATGTATAATACTGAACTTTTGGCAATAATACTGAATTTTATTCTGGCTCCCAGATTTGTATAATGCATTTCAGCAGGAACCATTATGCTGACCTTTGTTTCTCCACCAAAAGGAGATTCTGGCGTTTTATACAGAACACATCCAGATGGCAGTTCAGCAATGAACTCCCCTTTTTTAACATCCGGAACTCTATGAAGGGTAACCTCATTTTTCTTGCCGGGTCTTAACAATAAGTTTCTGACAGGATATTCTATAATCGGATGTTCAGGCACTTCCTTCCGGGATTCGTCCTGATACAGACCGATTTTATTGAAGGGAATAGGACTGAACCTTGAAAGTCGTTTATAAACAATAGACTTGTTGAGAAGTTCAAAGTCCATTCCGTTGTAATTAACAAAACCAATCTCATCCTTTGAATCAAAACGTACGTTGTTCCGTACCGTGCCATACTGCTTAACCTTTTCAGCAATATCAATTGCTGCATCTCCATAGACCACGTTATTCTGAACAACATTCCTTTTAGGCAGTTCAGGATTGTCTTCCAGTATGTTCACCAGTTCAGGATACCTGCTCTTCCACGGTTCTTCCCTGTAAGGTATCTTACCCAGAGGAACCTTGTTGTGTTTCTCTATATTTCCTGCGTACCATCCTATGCCACGCTCATCCAGAAACAGGGCTCTGCTCGGACTTTCTAAAACTATGTTGTTTTCAAAACTGTTATCCCGACCTCCACCAAAAAGAATTGCATTTTCCACATTGTAAAAAACATTTCCATATACCCTTGCACTGCTGAATAAATCATCCAGGTATACCCCGTTAATTGATTCACCTCCCCACGTATCAACCGCGTTGTGGATAAAATTGTACCTTACTGCATTGCCTCTCATAGTCCAGTCTCTTCCCGCGTATATGACTCCTGCGTCGCTGGTTTCCATACAGACGTTGTATATCTCATTATATTCAATAATATGTTCATTTCCGGAAAAGAAGATGGCGGTATGCTGGGCATCGTGAATAAGGTTGTTCGCCGCACGGTTCCCCACCCCTGAGAGACGGATTGCCCCGGCATATGCCTCAAGAACCCTTGAATAGTTGTAGATATGGTTGTTCACAGCGTGGTGACCTGCAGGTATCAATTTCTGCCTATCTCCACCTGTGATATGAATCCCGCCTGCTCCTGTATTATAGATACTGCAACCTTTTACACCGTGCTTCTTCCCTCCTTCTATCACTACCGCCCTATCTCCTAAATTCCGTAATGTGCAACCCTGAATCAGGTTGTTTTCTCCTCCGGTGACAACAACACCACATCCTCTTGAAACCTCCATGGTCAGGTCCCTGATTTCAACATTGCTGACATTATTCAAAAAAATCATCACATCTGAAAATTCAGGTCTTACATTTTTCAGACCCGGTTCAAGTCTGTTCATTGATATCTGGATGTCTGCGGAGTCTATTTTTTCAGGAGGGTAAAAGTACAATATGTCTGCGCTTCTGTCTATGTAGTATTCTTTAGGCATATCCATCTCTGAAAGCAGGTTAAAAGCGTAGTATCTGAGCCCCTCTTTGTAGCCATACCATGCCGGGTGTAAGGTTTTTATCTGTCTACCTGTCGGGTCAACTGAGGCTATTTTTGCTGTCTGAAAGTCCCAGCCATGCATAAAATATCCTGCTATCCAGGCATCATCCTCTTTTTGCCACCGTTCCAACTGTTTCTTTGTAGCAAAGGTATTGAAAATCCCGCCCCTGTTGGAATCCTTATCCCCCGGGTCAATGACACTTCCAAATACGGTAAAACCGTTGTTCGGCCAGCGTGCCAGGGTCATAGGACTACCGTTAAAATAGAGTTCGGGTTTCAGGGACTTTTGAAACCCTTCTTTCGTGGTCCAATCTATTTTTCTTATCGCCGTATAGTCTGTCAAACCCAACACCTTTAAATCTATCTGTAAAACCTTATTACGGACTTTTTCTGGTATTCTTTCTAAAACCCCTTTGTCTGTCACCCGTGTAAAAGATACCGGGTCCAGATCAACCCCCGCATTCAATTTCACACTCTCCCCGGGATAAGCACTGTATCTAATCCGAGAACATGGTAAACCAGAATCGCATTCTTCAAGACCAAAGGTTTCGGTTATATGATATCTCCCTCCGCGAATATATACAGTCACACCTCCTTCAGGTAATTTTTTACTCTTTTTAAGATTACGTATTGTCTCTCTCGCCTTCTCAAGCGTCGCAAATGGCGCATCAATAGTTCCATCGTTTGCGTCACTGCCGTCTGTAGATATATAAAGTTTTTTCATACTATTCTCTCTTTTAAAAAGGATATTCTTTTAAATTCGGCTATGTTTTAAGCAGGGGAAAAAAAGTAGGCCGCGGGAGACTCGGCGCCACTCGCCTCCCAAAACGGCTCGGGTCGGCCATTCGCTGAAATTGCTCTTACTCATCGCAATTTTTTACTTCGCTCTATTCGAGTCTCCCTCACAATAGAAAAAAAAAGTAGGCCGCGGGAGACTCGAACTCCCCACACCCGCCTTAAAAGGGCGGTGCTCTACCAGATGAGCTAGCGGCCCTAACTGAAAAACAGCACCCTCATATTATAACCAGAAAAAACTTCCTGTCAATTTATTATTTGACGGGAATCATGGGCATTACAGAAGGGTCTACTTCTTCTTCTGCAGTCTTTTTCTCTTCAGATTTAAACGAAGAAAGTATCTCCTCAGTTACATCCTTTCCTCCTACAATGAGAGACTTACTGTCAACTATATAATCATAGCCCTTCTTTTTTGCCACAGTACGAATGTCCTGCATTACCTTATCAACAGCCTCTTTCTGCATCCTCATAGCAATCTGCTGTACCTGCTGCTGAATCCTCTGTTGTTCTTTCGCTTTTTCTTCACCCTCCATCTCATCCAGTTTTTTTTGCATCGCAATCAGTTCTGCCTGGAATTTTTCCATCGCTTCCTGTAAAGCAGGATGTTCGTTCATTATTTTGTCTGTATCCGCAGAAAAAATTTCCGGTTTTCCGAATGTCCTGACACCTACTATCACAAGAAATATCAGCGCCACCACTATCAAAAAACCTGCAAGCAGGGCATCCATCAATTTCTTATTCTTAAACACTTCTTTCATCTCAGTCGCCATTTAAATCCTCCTTTTTAAAAAGTTTACAACGAGAAAAGACATATACGGGATATCCCATGCACTCTTCCACAAATTATGATTCTTAACCTTACCTTTCTCTTTCAACAATTTTACCTCACGCGGCTCTTTGAGCGGTGTGAGCAAAACTGCATCTCCGAAAACCTCCTTTCTTTTTGTTTCGAGCAATGCAAACGCAGGGTCAGGAGAACCGTTTAATACAACGAGCACCTCTTCTCCCTTTTTCTTAAAATACATCGGCAGCAAATGCGGAGAACCTGATACCAAAGGAAATGGAAGGTTCCCTTTATAGAGATATTTGATTATGCTCTGAAGCATTACCTGCCGGTGAAAACTCAACGCAAGTTTTGATGGATTTTCAACTGAAAAGACTGCCGTGCGTCCGCCAAGAGAATTCTCATAAAGCGTTACGCCGGCTCCAACCCTTTCCCTTTCAGGGGTTATAATTTCAGACCATGTCATAGTATCTTCAAAGGGTTCAAAAACCCTCAGAGAATCCATCAGGTTTACGCTAAATGATAGTCCGCTCCGCAGTCCGCTGTATTTGTTGTCCACAACCTCAAGAGAATACTTTGACTTTTCTCTTCCAAGGGTACATTTGTATCTAACCCCGAGATACCTCCCAAATCCGCGTTTTGAAAGTATCTCCGCACTGTAACCGTCAAGAAGTAGTCCTCCCTTCAACATACCCAGAATTTCTTTATCATCAAATATCCACGCTGTATTGCCGAAAAGAACGTTGACCCTCTGCATCTCTGTACACGCAGGTATTCCATACAAAAGAAGAAAATTCCATGCGTTTATTGTCGCAGACTCAAGTTCATTCAAAGACCTGCCTTTTTCAGTTCTTACAAACTCTGCAGCATTTTCCTTCCATGGTATGCCAACCCCGAAAAGATTATAACTCTTAGAAAACCTGCTGGAGAGCCATGACAGTGACCCATAACTTTTATCAAGCATAGTCCCTATACGAGGTTCCTCATCAACACGGTTACCGGTAAGAGGAAAAAGGTCAAGGAGCAACGCATCAGAACCGAAAAATAGGGCAAGGGCCATGTCCACCCATGTGGATGTATCTGATTTATTCCATGCAGTAAAAGTAAAGTTTTCTATCTCCGGAGACACCTCACAAAAATCTGGTCTTAATTTTTTTTGCATGTCCAGCAACATAATAGAAGTAACCCTGTTCCTCCCCATTGTATCTGAATAAGGAGCAAAATTAGGTCTGTGTGCCACCTGCCCTTCTATGGTAAAAGACCTGAAAAGTTCAGGCCACCGCCTTCCCTCAACGCTGTGGACAGGCGGATAAGAACTCATAAGCCCTATCTTGGTCGTACCCTGTGAATTTGCTTTCACAGCATCTGCAATCCCGGTGGCAACCTCCAGTTGCGTTTCCCTCCAGACTTTCAGCCACTTGCTCCTCCACGGATGGGGTTTGCCTGTTTGCAAAATTCTCCTCACGAGCTCCTTTCTGCCAACCTTTTTACCTATACTGCGTGAAAATTTCTCGCACATTGCATTTTCAAAACCACCGCCCCATGTAAGAGGGGCGTGGTTATGGTATCTAAAATCATCCTCAACCCAGATAACGCGGAATCTCAGGCGTGCAAATCTACCGTAGAGGTCATAAATATATCTTTGCCAGTTTTTATCGGCAAAAGAGGCACACGCCCTGCTCTTTTCACCGAGAGGTGAAACCATTGGCTGGAAACTGCGGTCGGAAGGGAATCTCCTTCCCCTGTCGGTATGAAGAACAGTCATCCAGGGATTAAGACTCACAGAAATCCCTCTGTCATTCAGAATTTTCTTGGTACTCCTGACAGTATCAAACCACATATCCTCTTCTTTTTTTGAAAGCAGCCCATTATTCCACTCTTCTCCTGCAAAGAAAAGAACAACCTCTTCTATCCTGTGTTCAATACAAAAATCCGCCAGTATATCTGCATCTTTTTCTGCATTAATACCGGGTACAATCTGAAATCTCAGGTGGTATTTAAGTTTTTTCATGTTTCATACTCAATTTCCTGTAATGTAAATATGAGGTCGCTTCACTCTCTCTCTGACAGGATAGACAAGGTCAGTCCTCAGCAAAAACCTCTGCCTGAAAGGTATGGATTTCCGTGTTAGGATTCTTCCATGAATCAGGAGGCAGGCCTGCCTTATGCAGGCACAGATTGTCCATAAACTCTTCTTTACTCCAAGCGGTCTCATCAGCAACCTGCGGGAGAAATACACCCTGCCTGTAACCCTTTTTTACTATCACTCCGTCACGCCCTAACACCACATCTTTTGCATCAACCTTTTTAGGAACGGTTAAGACCGAAACCTCAATACTTATCTCTTTTAGTTCTTCATGAGAGACGGCAGGAAAACGAGGGTCAGCAGTAGCAGACTGAATGGCAATATCTCTGACGGCTTCAGCCAGCGGTTTTATCGGCTGTATATAGCCTATGCATCCTCTCAGTTCACCACCTCTCTTCAGGGTGACAAAGACACCCCTCTTCTCTTGCAGCACAGGGTCATCCGCAACAAAAGGCGGAAGTTGCCTGCCTGATAGGTAACAATTTAATGTTTCCCTTGCAATTTCAAGAACTTTCTTTTTTTGCTGGTCAGTTAACATAATATAAAAAGGTTCAAATCCCTTTTCAAAGAAGATTAGTAGCGAGGGGGGGATTTGAACCCCCGACATACCGGGTATGAGCCGGCCGCTCTGCCGCTGAGCTACCCCGCCATAACAATAAATTCGAAACTCCAAACCCTAAATTTCAAACAAAATCAAAGATTATTTATTGTACCTTTTAAGCATATAATCCGCAAATTTTCTGAAAGCTATTGCCCTGTGGCTGAAACGATTCTTCTCCGTAATTGACAGTTCAGCAAATGTTTTACCGGTCCCGGGAATCTCAAATATCGGGTCGTATCCAAATCCATTCTTTCCCCTCGGGCTGAACGTTATAAAGCCTTCCACAGACCCGACAAAGGTTTTTTCTTCCTGAGAACTGACAAGAGCAACTACAGTCACAAACTCCGCCTTTCTATCTTCAATGTTCCTGAAACCTGCGAGAAGTCCGAGGAGTTTTTTTATGTTTTTTCTGTCGTTACAATCATCGCCGGCAAACCTTGCCGATAAAACGCCGGGTAAACCGTTAATCATCTTCACGACAAGACCGGAATCTTCCCCAACCACGTTTACATCACCGAGAGTATATTTTAAGTGTCTTGCCTTCATAAGTGCATTTTCCTCAAAGGTTTTTCCTGTCTCCTCAGGGAATATAACATCGGAAGGAGAAGGTATAACCGATATTCCTGTACCTTTAAGTATCTCTTTCGCCTCATAAACCTTGTTTTTGTTCTTAGTTGCCAAATAAAAGTTCAGTTTCATTTTCTGATAAAATCTCTTTTTGTATCTCTATAATCTGTTTAATTCCCTTTCTGGCAAGACCCAGAAGTTCCATAAGTTCTTTTTCGTTGAACGGGTGTCCCTCAGCAGTCCCCTGTATATCAACAAACTCTCCTTTACCCGTCATAACCACGTTAAAATCAAGACTTGCAGAAGAGTCTTCAGAATAATCCAGGTCAACAATCTTATTACCGTAAACAATCCCCACACTTATCGCTGCCAGATAGTCTCTCAACAGTGGAAGTTTAATAAGACGTGCCTTCTTTAACTTTGAAAGCCCTTCCACGAGAGCTACAAAACCTCCCGTTATTGCCGCGGTTCTCGTACCTCCATCCGCCTGAATCACGTCACAGTCAACCCATATTGTTCTCTCCCCTATTTTTTTAACATCCAGTACCCCACGCAAAGACCGGCCTATCATTCTCTGTATCTCCTGGCTTCTCCCCGTAAGATTTGAATTACGGGGGGTACGTTCACTCGTGGAAAAAGGCAGCAGCGAATATTCTGCTGTCAGCCAGCCACTATCAGTACCCTTTAAAAAGTGGGGAACGCGGTCCTCAACATTAACGGAACATACCACCTTTGTATCTCCCATCTCTATAAGACAGGAACCAAGTGCATACTTGATATAACCCTTCGTTATCCTGACTTCTCTTATCTCTTCAAAAGACCTATTACCCCTTCTTTTAAATTCCATTTTACTAAACTCCTTTCACAATAACACACCAACCTCACAAAAAAATCGGATACACTAAAATAAAAAATGAGTAATCGTCCTCGTCGGCATATATCCTGATATTCATCTCCCAACAGTGTAGTTTTCTCCATATCTCAATACCCTTCCTTGTAAGACTTCCTGAGTTTATATCATACTGTGCCTCCACTGCATACCGCCAGTTCTGACTCACTGTATGCTCAAACCGTGTTGCTATGCCTGAAGTATCATCTTCTTCGTTGTACCTGTTGCCGAGGGAATAATTGTACCTGCCTTTTTCCATAACTATATCATTTACCCCAAATTTATACGCTGTTTTATTCAGGTCCCATTCGTTTTCCCCTTCAATGTAAATCTGAGGTGTAAGTTTTAAGTCGTATCTTAAAAAACTGCCGTCAAATTCACCTCGGTCAATAGAATAGGGATTTTCAAAGGATATTCTGCCCAGATATGAGGCATCATTTTCCATAAAAAACCATTCTGTCTGTAAACTTACAAACTTCCCGTCATCCCACCCTTCAATAACATCAAAAGGCTCAATCTCTCCGGGTTTGTAGTCAAGCCCGCGATAAAACAAAGAAATTGCCGGGGTAAAATATCCCGTATATCCTGCAGTCTCTCTTTTCAACGTTGTGGAAATCCTTGTACCAATCTCTCCCATCAGGTTTAATTTGTCTTCCGCTGAACTCATATGATAGTTTACACCTCCGAGAGACAGATAAGGTGCAAAAGTCAAAAACTCCATATCTTTTTTACTTTTTAGTGTAGATATACCCACCGTTCTGAGATAATCTTCTCCTCCCTTATAAAATCTTGTAAGGCGAAAATCATTTTCTATAAACAGTGGTAAATCCGCTATCTGAAGATAAGGCGTATAGAATTGCAGTTCAGGCAGTCTCTCAACCTCTAAAAAATCCTCGTCTGCCGATTCCCTTATGTTCAGATTCAGGATACTCTTCCATAGGTTGTGGGTAAAGGAAAAATAGTTGTAGTTCTTGGATTTTTCAATAAACTCACTGTGGAAAAAATCATTAAAAAATTCCTCGTTATACATCCATCTCCAGTCAATAATCACCCTGCCTGTGCCCAGATGTGAACTGTAACTCTTACCAAATTCCAACAGCCCTCCTGCTTCAAGACCTCCTTCCCACCTATTACAGACAAATCCCGAACTGCTGTATCCCCCTTCATTAGAAAAAAACTCCAGCCCTAAACCCAGTGCTTCACTGCCAAGAGAGAGTCTCTCTTTGACTACTGCATCCGTCTCCCTGACTGCCCTCTGAGAAAAAGTAATGTCCAGGGTTTTACCAATGCGCGTACTGTAACCGGGCCCGGCTATAAAAGGAGCCTCCTTGTTTTTGACATCAAAGGTAAACCTCGGCAGATACAAAACACTGAACTTTTCGCCAAACGTAAGTTTCATCTTTTTTGCCCTGATGTAGTCATCCTGTACATATTCTATACTCTCAGCAGAAACCCTGTAGTGCGGCTTTTCAAGGTCACAGGTTGTTATATACCCATTATCAAGAATAGTAAACGCCTCCTTTTTTTCAATCTTATCCGCCCTACCGTATAAAGGCGGCATAGAGAATGAAGCATTCAGCAAAACCCCACTTTTTTCATTAATGTTATAGGTGATGTAATCAGTCTTGAAGGTACCCTGAGAAGTCTGAACTGAGAGTGGGCCCTCTGCCGTAATATCTCCGGTAGCCCTGTTAAATCTTGCACTATTACAGAGTATTGTGGTATCCCGCAAAACTATCTTCACATTGCCCTGAAGAATAATTTCTTCCTGTTTCCCTGTCTCATCAAATTCTATACTGGAACTGTCTGAACTATAATATACGGGAAACTCTTCAGGTCTAACCGGGACACAAAGTAGAAAAACGGCAAAAAAAACGAGCATACATCTTGTAGTCATATAACTTCCCAAAAACAACAAATTCCCCCCTTTTCTTATTCCATCACACTTATGGTAAAGAATACTAATATATTGTTTCACACCTCTGTTACTTTGTAGCCGAGGTATGAAATAAAAGCATCCTTAACCGGTTCAAGGACATGTCCGGGGGCAACATTTGTATGGTGACGGTGTCCCATATACCCTATAGTCTGCAAGACATCCTGCAGATTGCGAATCTCTGCTACCCCTGCACAACCGAAAAAGTCATCCGGTACAGGGTCATCTGTAAACCTTCCCTCCCCAAGATAAAACTCCATCTCTCCATTCAGTGTAAGCATATTACCGAAGGTGAAAGGACCCGTAGCAATCCTGCCTGTATTACACCCGAAACCGCGGCCTTTCCCCAGAGTCTTAGCAAGTATGGCCTGGTCAGTAATTCTGCCCTTTTCTCTCATCATCCTCTGCGGGACAGGACCACAGTGAAAGAGAATGCACTTGTTCTCTTCCTCCCCATAGTTGTTATTCCAGTCCAGACTGGCAGAAACGTTTTCTGATGCGCGGCTGAGAGCAAACATTGTAATGGCACTTCCCACGTCAACCTCACAGGCAGCAGGAATACCCCTGCCATTCAGTTCACCAAGGACCACACAGGGAGAGATACCCACCTGTTCCTGTATCTCAGACCAGCAGCGGAAACCGATGGCGTCAAGTCCATAATCGGCAATCATATCATCCAGAACCACGGCAAGTCTTACGATATTCTCAAAAGATTTTTTCGGGACACCCTTCCAGTCAGAGTAGGCACCGAGCACCTTTGTCTTATCTGATACCTTTTTATCCGAGGCCTTTACCGCCTTCATCTTTGCAAAAACCGAGGAAAGGTCAAAGGTCTCCACAGTAATACCATACTTCTGTAAGGTAACTTCATCTATACGTACTGTTTTGAAAGGCGTTGTACGTGCACCTATCGCCCCAACGGTCATCTCTTTCATACCGGTTACTACCTTACAGACCCTGTCAAAGTAGTCAATGTTTTCAGCAAAAATAGGCGACCTTGGATGGACAGTATGCGGTTTCAATGCAGTAAAAGGAACCCCATATTGAGAGAAGACGTCCATAATGGAGAATTTGCCGCAGAAAGAGTCGCGCCTCGTTTCAGGTCCCATCTTATCCAGTTCATCAGGATATGCCTGAATCAGAATGGGCACACCTGCTTCCTTCAACGCCTCCACGGCTCCTGTCTCATCACCAAAATTAGGCAAAGAAAGTATCACCCCGCCGAATTTACCGCGATTTTTCCGGAGAAAGTCTGCATATATCCTGCCTTCTCTCACGGTTTCTACGGCACCAAAACGTGTGGCTTTTTCTTCAAGCATCAAGGTCTTATGCCCCATACCTTTCAGTACATCCACCAACTCCTTCCGCGCAGTCGCAATAAGAGATGACGGGAAAAAACCTCTGTTGCCAAAAAACAAAGCGAATGTTGTCTTTTCAGTCTTCATAACCCCTCCTTTACCTTATACACGAATTTATCCCTATGCATATTCACTCTATATCCCCTCATAGTGCCTTGACCTCAGATTCTATAATAATTTTACGTACATACAGACAAACTGTCAATTCTCTCGGCAGGAAACAGTACAA
>CAYOYL010000045.1:0-1705 GCA_964408175.1 uncultured bacterium | reverse complement strand
AAGTTCTTTCGCTCCAAGTTGCACAGAAACAACAGGATTATCTGGAACGACAATCACGGATACGGCATTTCCATCTTTAACCAGCATAAATTCTCTCTTCTCAGGGGTGGTACTGGCAGTGTTGCTGAAGGCTGTGAATACTGCCGCTGCAAAAAAGACAGTGAGGTAACATCTTATAAAATACCTTAACATCCTTTTCCTGGTTTTTATAAAATCCATTTCCCTCCCCATTTTCCTCCTCTGTTGTGCCAGATTAGGATAGGTAAGTGACGCTTTTGTTTGAGGTTTGTTATTTTTTCAGGTAAAGTTCTATGACAGGGACGCTCACATTCGGTTTTACCGCAGGGAGTGCAAGAGTTAACCCATCAACGTAATAACCAGATTTTTTCTGTTGCTCCGCATACCAGTCTTCACTCATGGATTTGACCTCACTGGCGTCGTTCAGCATCTGTGCATATTCAACCCTGTCTTTATAACTTTTGCCGTCAAGGTGTAGATACTTATAAGGCCATGCAAGTACGTGTACATAAAGACGGTTTGTTTCAGAATTGTAGGTCAGTTTGCAATTTTCTGGTACCGTAAATTCTTTCGGTGCCTGTGTGCATCCATATATTGCACGGCTGTGTCTTTTCATCCATTCGCCTATGCCCTCAAGACGGTCAATTGCCCTTGAATCAAACTCGCCTCTGCCTGTAGGCCCCACATTTAACAGCAGGTTGCCGCCTTTGCTCGCGGCGTCTATCAATGTCCTTATCAGTTCGTCTGTGCTTCTCCATGTACATTCATCACGGTTGTATCCCCATGAGCCGCTGAAGGTCTGGCAGGTTTCCCATACCACAGGCTGTCCGTTTACCTTTACCCATCCTCTCGGTATATACTGTTCAGGAGTTTTAATGTCCCATCCTTCATCAAGGTCCAGCCTGTCATTAAGCACTATATCAGGCATCAGGTCCCTGATTGTCTTGTAAACCTTTTCGCTCTCCCAGTCTTTTCTGCCCTTTCCTGTTCCGTCGGGCTTTGGATAAGAGAAGTCAAGGAACATCAGGTCAATCCTGCCAAATTCTGTCAGGAGTTCCTTTATCTGTTCCCGCAGGTACTCGGCATACCTTGACTGGTCCCGTCCTTTGTTTAATTTATCTCTTTCAGGGCTGTTTCTGTATGGCCCGACATAAGGGTCTATCATATACTGAGGGTAGTGCCAGTCAATAAGGGAGTGATAAAGTCCAATCCTTAAGCCTTCATTTCTGAAAGCCTCAATCATAGGTCTCAACAGGTCTCTCTTTGCAGGGGTATTAGGTGCCTTGTAGTCAGTTAGTTTGGAGTCCCAGAGACAGAAGCCTTCATGGTGTTTGGTGGTTATTGCAAAGTACTTCATCCCTGCATTCTTTGCAGTCTTCGCCCAGAGGGCAGGGTTGTAAAGGTCAGGGTCAAAGTGTTTAAAATACCTTCTTTCATATTCTTCAACGGGTATCTCTTCACGGTGCATCAGCCACTCATGTCTCGCTCCCAGGGCATAAAGTCCCCAGTGGATGAAGAGTCCGAACCTATTATTTACGAACCAATCTGTATCTCCTGCGGTCTTTCTTATTTCTTCTTTGTTCATGGTATTTCCTCCCGGTAGGTATTTTTAGGATTTAGTGCCTTGAATTTGTAGTTGATTATAATTGGAGGATAAGGGATTCGGCGCCCTCGCCTCCCGAAACGG
>CAYOYL010000044.1:0-2186 GCA_964408175.1 uncultured bacterium | reverse complement strand
CTCGGAGAACTCACCCTCCTATTCGGAGGGTTCAGACAGCTCCGAGTAAGGTAATCGTCCGAACGCTTCCGCTTTTCACCTTGTCTTATTACTGCCCTTTCGCACTCGCTCCTCAATACTTTCCTTTTCTCTTCTCTCACATTATATAATTCTTATGTCGGAATTTCAGTTTTGACAGTACCATAAAAAAAAATTAAAATATTAGGGGATATAAAACCATAAAAAGGAAGAGATATCATGATGACCCCTCTTAACAGGGCAGATATAGGCAGATATAAAATTGTAACGATAGATGCTGTCGGTTTTGGTCTGAAGAGACGTCTGACAGCCCTCGGTATTTTTGTAGGTGATGTGATAGAAGTGACAAAACCTGCCCCTGGCCCGGTAATATTTAAAAAAAGAGGCACAAGGATAGGTATAGGACAGGGTATGGCAATACACATAATGGTTGAGAAGATTCAGAAAGTTGTAGATGCTCCTGTATAACCCTCAAAAATCTTGATTGATACCCCTTAAATAATCTCTGTGGAGAGAAATATCCACCATAAAAAATGGATGAAAAGGTTATAATAATCGCCGGCAATCCCAACACGGGTAAAACCACAATATTCAATGCCCTTACAGGTCTGCATCAGAAAACAGGGAACTGGCCGGGTGTGACCGTTGAGATTAAAGAAGGATATTTCATATATAAAGACACACAATTTAAGGTTATAGACCTGCCTGGGACCTATTCACTTACCTCCTTCACTGAAGATGAAAAAATCGCACGGGATATTCTTGTAAGACAGAAGGTTGATGCTGTTATAGTAATAGCAGATTCATCCAACCTTGAAAGGAACCTCTATCTTGTCACACTCCTCCTTGAACTTAAACAGAAGATTATCGTTGACCTGAATATGTGTGACATTGCTGAAAAAATGGGCATTGTTATTGACACAGAAAAGTTTGAAAAAATACTCGGTTTCAGGTTCGTAAGGACTGTGGGGAATAAAAAGACAGGGATAGACACACTAAAAAGTGTTGTTTACGAAACAGTCTATGGAGAAGAAAAACCCGTGATGCCTAAAATAAACTACGGCAAGGAGATGGAGGATATAATATCAACTGTCAGGGATAAAATTGCAGATATTGCAGACCCCTACCCTCCGCGATTTTTTGCCGTACGGCTTATTGAAAAAGACACGGATTTCATAAACAGGATTCAGGACAAGAAAGTCTATAAAGAGGTCAAAGGGATTTTAAACGAGACAGATATCCGTTTCCCTGACATTGAGGATTATCTGATAGAGAAAAGATATGGATTTATACATGGTCTTGCCAAAGAGTGTGTATCAAGAAAAGACATCATTGAAACAAAGATAGAGCTCACAAACCGTCTGGACAGAATTTTCACACACAACTTCTTTGGAAGCATCATATTTTTATTTTTCATCTGGACCACCTTTAATATTGTTTTTAACTGGGGGGGACCCTTTACAGAACTCCTTGAGAATCTCTTTTCCATACTTGCATCAAGGACAGAGACATTACTTTCATTTCTTCACTTCCCCCTGTGGTTTACCTCTTTAGTCAGTGATGGCATTATAGACGGCGTGGGCTCGGTTATTGTCTTTCTCCCGAATATCTTTCTCTTATTCTTTATCTTTTCTGCATTTGAAGACTCAGGATATATGGCACGCGCAGCCTTTGTCACAGACAGACTGATGCACAAGGTCGGACTGCATGGCAAAAGCGCAATACCTCTGATACTGGGCTTTGGTTGTAACGTACCTGCAATTATGGCTACCAGAACCCTTGAAACAAGAAAAGACAGGATTGTGACCATCCTCGCCCTGCCATTTATGAGTTGTTCCGCCAAACTACCGGTTTATCTACTCTTTACAGGAATATTTTTTAAGAAACACCAGGGAAGCATTCTGTTCTCTCTGTATGCCATAGGTATAATTCTCGGATTTTTAACGGCCAGGCTGTTCAAGAGCCTCTTTTTTAAAGGGGAGACAACACCCATCATCATGGAACTTCCCCCCTACCACAGACCTGAGATAAAAAATATGATGCTTTCCGCCTGGGAGAGGTCGTCCCTCTTCTTAAGAAAAGCAGGGACCCTTATATTTGCAGGTGTGGTATCGGTCTGGTTCTTAAGTTATTTCCCACTCTCTGCCGGATACGCAGGCGAAAATAGT
>CAYOYL010000043.1:0-16914 GCA_964408175.1 uncultured bacterium | reverse complement strand
GAGATGGGAAAATATATCACTGGGTTTTACTGTAAGGGTAGAAGAGGTTACACTTTCGGATATTGATATAACTTCCATTAAAGACCAGGAAGGTGATAAAAATATGAAAAACAGCATTACTACATCTTTCGCTTACAGTAACCTTGATAGCAAAAGGTCCCCCAAAAAAGGTATTCTTTCAAGGATGTCATTAGAATATGCAGGTGGTGTCCTTCAGGGAGATATAGATTTTATTAAACCTATATTTGAGAACAACTTCTACTACCCTTTTAAAAATCTGACCTTTCATAGCAGGACCTATGCCGGGATGGTAAGGGAGGTAGGTGATACTAATGACGTTCCAATTTATGAGCGTTTCTTCGGGGGTGGCATAGGTACGGTGAGAGGATATGAAGAGAGGAGTTTAGGCCCGGATGAGGATGGTATCCCTTTGGGGGGGGAGTCCTTGTTTGCCCAGAATCTTGAGTTGATTTATCCTTTATATGAGGATATACTTAAAGGAGTTTTATTCTTTGATGCAGGTAATGTATGGGAGGATTGGGGAGAGTTTGGTTCTTTACGCAAGTCTGTGGGAGCGGGGGTCAGGTTGATGGTTCCGCTGTTCAATGCCCCTGTAGAGATATACTACGGATATGCACTGGATGAAAAACCTGGAGAGCCTCAAGGTAGATGGCACTTTGGTATGAGTTTTGGTTTTTAAAGGTAATATAGAGAGATTGAAAAGGGGGATTTCAATGACGAAAAGACTAAAAGTGAAATCTGTTCTGCTAACAATAATATTGGCTCTTTTGCTTCCGGGTATTGCGTTCTCTCAAAATATAAAAATTGGTTATGTTGATTTAAAAGAGGTCTTTTCAAAATTTGGGAAAGCGAAAGAGATGGAAGAAAATTTCAAGAAAGAGGTTGAAGAAGAACAGAAGAAAATAAGCGAGATGGAAAAAAACATAAAAAAGATGCAGGCTGAATACGAGCAGAAAAAAGATATTATGAAGCCGGAAGAAAAGGGCAAGAAAGAAGCGGACCTGCGGGAAAAGATTCAGGAGTTTTCCAGAGAGTGGAGTGAGGTTAACAGGAAACTTGATGAGAAGAGAAAAGACCTTGAGAATGTTTTAATTGAGGAAATAAAAAAAGATGTCAGGTCGTACGGCGAAAATAAAGGATTCACAGTTATTCTTGATTCAAGGGTGATAATCTATGGACAGGATGTTATAAACCTGACCGGTGAGATAACAAAAGTAATAAATAAAGGGGTTGATGGAAACAAGTGATAATGACCGTTAAGGAAATTGCGGAGATTGTCGGGGGTGTTGTTGTAGGAGATGAGAAGGTGAAGGTGACAGGTGTATCGGGCATAAAAGAGGCAGAAAAAGGGCAGCTCACCTTCATTGCGAATAACAAATACAGACCGCTTTTAAAGTCAACCAAAGCATCTGCTATTATCGTCCCTTTGGACATAAATAACTCCGTTAATGCATCTCTAATACAGGTGGAGAATCCTGACCTGGCTTTTGCTAAGATAATGGCCATTGTTGGTCCTGACCCTGTTACTTTTTCCTCAGGGATAAGTCCCACAGCTATTATAGGTAAAGATGTTATTATCGGCAGAGATGTCTCAATACAACCATATGCCGTGATAGAAGATAACGTTCAGATTGGTGACGGTTCAACAATAGGTGCCTGCGTATATATAGGGCATTATACAAAGATAGGCAAGAATTCCCTGATATACCCTCACGTAATAATAAGAGAAAGGGTCATAGCAGGTGATAGGGTCATAGTCCATCCCGGTACGGTAATAGGCGGGGACGGTTTTGGATTTGCTACAGTGAAGGGCGTTCATCATAAGATACCTCAGATAGGAACGGTTGAAATAGGTAATGACGTAGAGATAGGTTCAAACGTCACAATAGACAGGGCAAGGTTTGACAAGACATATATAGGAGACGGCGTTAAGATAGACAATCTGGTGCAGATTGCACATAATGTTTATATTGGTGAGAATACAATTGTTGTTGCACAGGTCGGGATATCCGGCAGTACTATTATTGGGAAGAATGTGATAATAGCAGGACAGGCGGGAATCACAGGGCATATAATTGTAGGTGACAACTCCATAATAGGTGGTAAGGCAGGGGTAACAAAGAACATTCCCCCCAATACCCATGTAACAGGATTTCCAGCCCGTGACAAGTGGGAGGATATGAGACTGCAGGCATATTCAAGGAGACAACCGGAACTTATAGAGAAAATTAAAAAATTGGAAGAAAAGATAGAGTCTATGGCAAGAAAAATAAAGGACATATATGGAGAAGAGAACTCAGAAGACTATAGAGAAGACCACTAAGATAGAAGGTATTGGGCTTCACACAGGAGAAAAAAGCAGACTTGTTTTTAAGCCTGCCCCTGCCAATTCTGGAGTAATCTTTATCAGAACAGATGTTCCAGGGGCTAAGGCTTTAAAGCCTGAGATTGATAATCTCCTTGATACGTCAAGGTTCCCGAGGCGTACATCCATAGGGAATGAGCATTTCCAGATTCATACGGTGGAACATCTGCTTTCCGCACTCTATTCAATGGGTATAGACAACATTTTTATTGAGATGGAGGATAGTGAATGTCCTGGTTTAGACGGCAGTACGAAACCCTTTGTTGAACTTTTTAGAAAGGCGGGTATAAAAACACTGAACGAAGAAAGAGAGATTTTTGTGGTTAAAGAACCCGTATACGTTTCAGATAATGGCACCCACATAATTGCCCTGCCGAATGACGAACTGAAGATATCTTATATGTTGGACTATCCAAATACCGCATTGAGTTCTCAATACAATTCATATCTTATAAACCCCGAGGTCTATGAGAAAGAGATATCTCCGGCAAGAACCTTTTGCTTGCGTGAGGAGGTAGAGCCTTTGAGAAAAATTGGGCTCGGGAAGGGGTCAAACTATAAAAACACGCTTGTGATTGACAGCAGGAATGGAGATGTTGTAGATAATGAGTTCAGGTTTAAGGACGAACCTGTCAGGCATAAAATAAGTGACTTAATCGGGGACCTTGCATTTTTTGGAGACTATGTTGCTGCCCATATTATCGGGATAAAAAGCGGACACTCAATGAATACAAAACTTGTAAGGAAACTTAAGGAGTTGTACAACAAAGAAAGAATGAGCGGTATAGGAGCCCCTTCTCTTTCTTTTGATTCTTATGGGACTCTCTATACAGAAGAGATTTCAAAAATAATCCCTCACAGGTATCCCTTTCTTTTTGTTGACAGGATTATTGAGTTAAGTGATAACAAGGCGATAGGTATTAAAAATGTCACAATGAATGAATGGTTTTTTCAGGGGCATTTTCCCGGCAGACCTGTTATGCCCGGTGTTCTTGTTGTAGAGGCAATGGCTCAGGTCGGAGGCGTTTTGATGCTAAGCAAGGAAGAGAACAGAGGGAAACTCGCATATTTTATGAGTATAGACAACGTGAAATTCAGAAAGGCGATAATACCTGGCTGTCAGTTGGTTCTGCAGGTTGAGATAGTAAAGTTGAAAAGCAGGGTGGGACAGATACAGGGTAAGGCGTTTGTTGACGGAAAGATTGTAGCAGAGGCTGTTTTTATGTCCACCATAGTAGATAGTTAATACCATGATACATCCTACGGCACTGGTCTCATCTAAATCCCACATAGACAAAGATGTTGAGGTAGGGCCCTATTCAATTATTGAGGAGAATGTATCTATCCATAAAGGATGTAAGATAGGTCCTTATGTACATATTGAGGGTTATACAGAGATAGGAGCAGGATGCTCCATTTTTACCGGTGCGGTTATCGGCAGTATCCCACAGGACCTTAAGTACAAGGGGGGCAAAACATACCTGAAGATAGGAGAAAATAATACCATCAGGGAGTTTGTTACAATGAATCCCGGAACATCCGAAGGTGATAGTACAACTATTGGTAATAACAACCTTATAATGGCTTATACCCATGTCGCTCACAATTGCATAATTGGAGACAATGTCATAATTGCAAATGCGGGGACACTTGCAGGGCACGTGACGATTGAAGACTTTGCTATAATAGGCGGTCTTGTAGGGATACATCAGTTTTGCCGGGTTGGAAGGCACTCCATAATAGGGGGTTGTTCCAAAATTACAAAAGACATTGTACCTTATGTTATGGCTGATGGACATCCTGCTCTACCTCACGGTATCAATAAGGTGGGTTTGAAGAGAAGGAATTTTTCTGCAGAAAAGATATCGCTTATAGAGGAGGCGTACAAAAGACTTTTCCGTTCTGAACTGAATATTTCGGATGCACTCAGAGATATTGAAAAGATGGGAGAGTCCGAAGAAATTGCGTATCTGATTGAATTTATCCGGTTCTCTGAACGTGGCATTGCCAGAGAATAACTACTCGGAATATGGTAAAAAAAATAGGCATATTTGTGAGCAATGATGAACTCTCTGAGTATGTTTATAAAAAACTGAGTGTTGATGCAGAAACCTTCCCTTTTTCTTTTTCCCCGGTAGGTTTCGTAAAAAGTGCAGTTTTTCATTTAGGGGACATAGGCAGTTTACTGGATTATTTTAAGGAAAAGGATATAAACGAACTGTTGTTTATCGGCAGAATTCCACCCGAGTTTGTATTCAGTGGTATATTGAATACTTCAGTAAAAAAGATTCTTGGTGAAGGGAATAAACCTCTGCAGGGTGAAAGGATTCTGTCGGATTTATCTTTTTACCTTGAAAGAGAGAAGATAAGGGTTCTTCCTCTTACAGAAATCCTGGCAGAAGAGTTATCCATGGGAAAGGTTTATACGGTGCGTCAGATTGAAGGTAGTGAGAAAAACGATATAGAAATCGGAACAGGACTGCTTAAGGGTATTATGCAATACAGAACCGGGCAGTCGGTTGCTGTAAAAAAGGGTGTGGTTATAGCGGTTGAAGGTATAGAAGGAACCGACGAAATGATAAGAAGAGCCGGTAGGTACTGTAAGGATTTTGTGATTGTGAAGATAGCAGGTTTGAATAAGGATGAACGTTTTGATATACCGGTGGTGGGTCCAGAAACGATAAAAAATATGAGGGAAGCAAGAGGCAGGGTCATTGCTGTAGAGTCAGGTAAGACAATAATTTTTGACGAAGAGACCACCGTTGCAATCTGCAATAAAAGTGGGATAACCCTGCTCGGCGTTGACATAAACGAGCGTGTACAGTAGTCAGGGATTCAAGGACAGGTATAAGATGATAACGGTCAAGAAAGATGGGGAAGAGATACTTTCCTATCTGGAGGATGCGTCAAATTTCAAGGAGGGCAGAGCGGATAAGGTTTACATCCCTGAAGATGAGACGGAACTGAAGCAGGTTCTTTTAAAATGTGCAGAAGAAAAAACGTTTGTTACGATATCAGGTGGGGGAACAGGGACAGTTGGCGGCAGGGTTCCGAGGGAAGGGGTGATTATTTCCCTTGAGAAATTTAACAGGATATTTCAGATAGACAGAGAAAAAAAGACCTCTTCACTGCAGGCAGGCGTTGTTGTAAAAATTTTTTTAGAAGAGATAGATAAACTCGGTTTCTTTTATCCCCCATTCCCTACTGAAAGGACAGCGTTTATAGGCGGGAATGTTGCCACGAACGCCTCTGGCGAATACAGTTTTCGGTTTGGTCCTACGAGAAGATATGTAAAGAAGATAAGAATGGTCTTGACCACCGGTAAGGTACTTGAGGTGGAAAGAGGAAGTGTTTATGAAAAAGATGGTGTACTGGACTACGGTAACATCAGGGTTTCTCTTCCTTCTTACCGGACCCCCTGTATAAAGTGTTCAGCAGGCTACTTTTCACAGGAAGGTATGGATATCATAGACCTTCTGATAGGTTCTGAAGGAACCCTTGGAGTTATAACGGAGGTGGATGTTTCTATGATAGATGCCCTGCCTCCAAGGCTTATTATAATACTTTTTTTGCCTGCTGATAGAGCAATCCCTGAGATTGTCAGGGAGATTAAGAAAGACTTTAATGAGAAACTTTACAGTCTGGAGTTCTTTGACAGAGGCAGTCTGGAGTTTTTGAAAAAAGACTTTTTAGGGATTCCCGGGGGAACCTGTGCAGTATATGCGGAAACAGATGCTGACAGTGCCACAATGGAGAAGTGGGCGGAAACATCTGATAGACACAATGCAGTTGATACCTGGGTGGGAGAGGATGAAAAAAACTATGAAAGACTTATTGATTTCAGACACCGCCTCCCTGAGAATATAAACGCATATTTTAAAAAGATAGGGCTGACAAAGGTAGCGATGGATATAGCGGTTCCTGAACAGAGATTTCCGGAGATGTACGATTTTTATAGAGACATAATGGAAAGAGAAAAAATGCATACCATACTTTTTGGACACATAGGGGAAAGTCACCTTCATTTCAATCTTTTCCCTTCGGGTGCAGCAGAAAGGGTTCATGCCTGGGAGATTTATGAGATATGCGTTAATAAAGCGCTCTCTTTCGGAGGTACAGTTGCTGCAGAACACGGTATAGGTAAAATCAAACATAAATGGCTTGGGATTATGTACGGTGAAAAAGGGTTGAAGGATATGGTACAAATTAAAAAAACTTTTGACCCACACTGTATTCTCGGACCTGACAATATATTTCCAAGGGAACTGTTGAAATAAAAAATCATTAACCACTCCCCTTCAGGGCGTATGGGGAAAAGAGATAGAGCAAGTTCCCCTTTCAAAATGCACTCTGAGCAAGCGGAGGAAAGGAGAAAGGATGGATTTTTTGATAAAGAAGAATCAAAAGATGGTCTGTATAGGTGATAGTATAACGGACTGCGGCAGGAGAGGTGAGTTAGCACCTCTGGGTGGTGGCTACGTGAAGTTTTTTCGGGATATGCTGGTTGCCAATTTTCCTGAAAGGAAGATAGATATCATCAACAAGGGGATAGGTGGCAACACGATACTTGACCTGAAGCGAAGATGGGAAGATGATGTGCTCTATCACAAACCTGACTGGTTGAGCATTCTGATAGGTATAAACGACGTACACAGGGTTTTAAGTAAAGGGTCTATGTGGGAAGAACTTGACCCTGCAAAGTTTCGTATGTATTATGATGAATTGCTGAAAGAAACGAAAGAGAAGGTTCACTGTAAGATAGTTCTTCTGGAACCTTTTTACATTACCGTCAGTGAGACGGACGAATGGCGCGCGCTTGTTCAGAAGGGACTGGCAGATTACAGAAGAGTGGTATCTGATATGAGCAAGAAGTACAATACCCTTCTCATAAAAACACAGGATATTTTCAATCAGCAACTTAAGTACAGAGAGAGTGAAACATTCTGTAATGAGCCTGTACATCCCAACCAGACCGGACATATAATAATAGCCAGTGAGTTGTTTAATCTTTTAAGTGTAAAATGAACGGGATAATAGACTTCCATACGCATGCTTTTCCTGATAACCTGGCTGAAAAGGCTGTAACTTTTCTTGAAGGAGAGGGCGGAATTCCTGCCAGTCTGGACGGCAGAATTTCCTCGCTTCTTGATTCCATGGACAGGTGTGGGATAGAAAAGAGTCTTGTATGTTCCATAGCAACGAAACCATCACAGTTTACATCAATACTTCACTGGTCAGAAACTGTAAGTTCTGATAGAATTATTCCCCTTCCTTCTATTCATCCGGATGACCCAGAATTTGTTGAAAGAATAAAGATGGTTAAAGAAAAAGGGTTTAAAGGGATAAAGATGCATCCTTACTATCAGAACTTTATCCTAAATGAAAAGAGGGTGTTACCTATATATGAGGAGATATGCAAACAGAATCTTATGCTTGTTCTACATACAGGTTTTGATTTTGCATTTGAGAGAATCCGAAAAGCGGACCCGGAAAAATTTATCAGTGTAAAGAATACCTTCCCTGACCTGAAGATTGTTGCTACGCATCTTGGTGCTTGGGATGACTGGTCTGAGGTGGAACGTCTGATGGTGGGGAAGAATATCTATATGGAGATTTCTTATTCACTTGATTTTCTTGATAAAAAGCGGGCAAGGGACATCATTATGCAGCATCCCAAAGAGTACATCTTATTCGGGACGGATTCTCCATGGACTGACCAGATGAGAACGCTGAACTTGTTTAAGGCTCTTTCGCTTGGACCTCGTATGGAAGACCGTATTTTAAGGGAAAATGCGCTTTCTCTTCTGTCTTCCATTAAATGATTTGTGCAGAACATATATTAGGTTATAATCGTAATATGAAAATTATATCCTTCTCTAACCAGAAGGGCGGTACGGGGAAAACCACTGCCTGCGTCAATACTGCAGCGGGTTTGGTCAAAATTGGGGAAAGGGTTCTCATTATAGACCTTGACCCTCAGGGTAACACCACTGTCAGTGTTGGAATACGCATGAAACCTGAGGATATGACGGTATCTGATTTTATCTCGGGTGGGGCAAGGATTGAAGATGTGATGCTGGATAGTTATCTGGCGGACCTGTCCGTGCTCCCATCCGATACCACCCTTGCCCATACAGAGATTGAACTCGTTTCAAAAAGTAAAAACCAGTTTTTTCTCAAAAAATCTCTGGAGAGGAGCATAGACGTGCTGGAATCTTTTGATTTCATTCTTGTTGATTGTCCTCCTTCACTATCTCTTCTTACCGTTAACGGGTTGTGTGCCTCAGATTATATTATTGTTCCTGTCCTTTGCGATTATCTATCCCTTGAAGGGCTGTCACATCTGATAGAAACGGTTGAAGAGGTTAAAAAGAAGCTTAATCCTTCACTTGAAATCCTCGGTATTTTACCCAATATGATTGACAGGCGGCTCAGGATAACCGAGGAAAGCCTTTCTCTGATGAAAAAAGAGTTCGGAACCAGGGTGTTTAAAAACGGAATCAATGTGTGCAGTCGTCTCAGGGAATCACCGTCTTTTGGCAAGGCGATTTTTGACTATGCCGCCAGTTCATCAGCTTCAGAAGATTTTATGGCGTTTGCAAGAGAAATCAAAAGGAGAGTGAACAAATGAAGAGACTTGGGCCTCAGGCAAAAAAACTTTTTGAGTATACTTCAGATAAGAAGGGAACGGGTATAGATGAAGGTAAAAAAATCGGAGTGAGTAAAAAATACACCTTTATACTTCCTGTGGAACTGATGAAAAAGGTAAAACACAGTGCAGTAGAACAGGATAAAACAATTTCCCTGTGGCTTACAGAAGCAATTAAAAAGCACCTCGCGTTGTAAGGTATTATCCGTAAAGTGAACTTGAGATTATATATGTATGGATGTCTGTCACAAGCAGACTCAAGGAGATAAAATGCATCCTTCAATATGGACAAGTTATCTGTTTGAACTACTGCCCTATGATATGGTACAGATTTTTGCCAGCCATGGGTGGCAGTTTTTGGAACTTGGTGAAGAGCACGGGCATGACCTGTTGAAAATGGGTGACCCTTCAAAGGTGGGTAAGGAATTTAAAAACTATGCTGAAAATGAGGGCATAACATTTCTGCAGGGACATTTTTGCATGTTAAACAAGGGATTGAGACCCGAAGATATGGAAGGCAGAAATGAGATAGATATTGCCCCTGCGGACGATAAGGATTTTATTGAAACGATAGATTATCTGAAGAGGTGGGTAGAACTCTTTAATGCTCTGGGTATCAAGGCAGGTGTCCTTCATCCTGGCGGTAATTCACTTGCCTCTGCAGGATGGTCTGAAGAGAGTATTTTAGACCGCCGTGCTGAAGCCTTAGGCAGAATTGCAGAGTATGCAAAGGGTGGTAGTACCACTATATGCCTTGAGAATCTTTCTACTTCCGGTTGTCGCAGTTTTACTGAACTGTTTAACATAATAAAGGCAGCAGGTCAGGACAATACAGGTATATGTCTTGATACAGGTCATGCCAATATCTCGGGAGTGGACCCTTCAGATTTTATTTTACAGGCAGGAGGTTACCTGAAGGCTCTTCATATAGCAGATAATATGGGCAAGATGGATGACCACATCCTTCCATATGGTAGAGGGACGGTGCACTGGGATACAGTGTTAAAATCTCTGCATAGAGTGGGTTACTGCGGACCCTTTAACTTTGAAGTGCCGGGTGAAAACCGCTGTCCTATGCCTGTTCGGATAGTTAAACTTGACTATATGAGAACATTAGCCCAGTGTATGATTGGATTGTGATTCGTGAGGATAGGTTGACATTTTAAATGTTTTATGGTAAAGTAAAGGTATGCCGACTAAGAAAGAAGTAATCAACATAATATCTAACATTGGGCTTTGGGATAGGAAGTCTATAGAAGATGCTCTTGAAGAGCAGGAAAGTACGGGGAACCCTTTAAAAGAGGTATTTCAGAATAGAGGGATGCTGCCTTTTGGAGAGGTCTCCCCGTCTTTTTATTTCCAGATGGGTGTTGTACAAAAGGAACTTCCAGCCAGAGAAATCCCTCCCGAAATCCTAACCACCATTCCTCCTAAAGTAGCAAAATCCCACAGGGTTATACCGTGGGAAAAGAAAGAGGACGGCAGGTTTATTCTGGTTTCCGATGACCCTATTAATATTCTGGCTGCTGATTATTTCAAGAAAGTCATAGGTCCTGAAGATTTAAAAAACGTTGAAATCCTGATAACCTTTCCTGAGGAAATAAATCAGTTGCTTGAAAAGTATTATGCACAGGAGTCAACGGAGGACCTTTCCCAGATGCTTCAGGAGGCAAGCAGTGCCACAATAGACCTTGATGTTCCCGATTCAACGGTTGATGAAAAAGATGATGAGGCACTTGCTTTGCAGGCTCCTGTGGTGAAAATCGTTAACCTCGTTTTTGTTGAGGCATTGAGACGGAGGGCAAGTGATATACACTTTGAACCGCTTGAAAAAAAGTTCAGGGTGAGGTTCCGCATAGACGGGGTGCTTTATGAGGTTGTTTCACCACCCAAGAGGATAGAAAAAGCAGTTATTGCAAGGGTAAAACTGATGGCAAAGATGGACCTTGCTGAGAAGCGCCTGCCTCAGGATGGTAGAATAATGCTTGATGTGGGAGGCAAACCGATTGACTTTCGTGTATCTGCGCTGCCCGGCATATACGGCGAAAGCGTGGTACTTAGAATTCTTGATAAGACATCCATGCTTAAGGGACTTGAGGAACTGGGGTTCCTTGAAAGGGACCTTAAGAAGTGGCAGGAGTTATTAAAGTATACAGGCGGACTTGTTCTTGTTACTGGACCAACGGGTTCTGGAAAAACCACAACACTTTATGCGGCCTTACAGACACTGAATACTCTGGATAGGAAACTGATGACGGTTGAAGAACCGGTTGAATACCAGATACCAGGGATTAACCAGACGCCGGTTAATACCGATATAGGGCTTACGTTTGCCTCTATATTGAGGTCATTCCTGCGGCAGTCTCCTGATGTTATACTTGTCGGTGAAATTAGAGATTTTGAAACTGCTGATATTGCTCTCAGGGCTGCTCTTACCGGACACCTCGTTTTCAGCACACTGCATACCAACGATGCTCCTGGGGCTATAACACGTCTTATAGATATGGGGGCACCTCCGTTTCTAATAGCCTCTTCAGTGCAGGGGGTTATGGCTCAAAGACTTGTGCGGGTATTGTGTCCACACTGTAAAGAAAAGATAGAGCCGGATGAGGAACTTAAGAAAAGGTTGAGGGTGAAAGAAGGAGAAGAACTTAATATCTGCAGGCCTAAAGGTTGTAACGAGTGTAACTTTACCGGATACCACGGGCGTCTCGGTATATTTGAGATATTTGCTATGAATGATGAACTTAGAGAACTGGCTTTAAGGAGGGTAGGGACGAGCGAGTTGAGAGAAGCGGCAAAGAAGGCAGGGATGAAACTGATGGTTGAGGATGGTTATGAGAAGGTTAAAAGGGGCATTACTACACTTGAGGAGGTTCACTCGGTAACTGGAGGATGAGATGGCGAAAAAAATTGAGGAGCTTCTTACACTGCAGGTGAAAGAAGGTGCTGCTGACCTGCATCTGAATGTTGGGCTTCCTCCAATACTGAGGATGCATGGCGGGCTGACCAAGGTGGATAAGGACCCGCTTACTCCTGAAGATACCTCTAACTATATGAAGGCTATTACATCAAGGGAACATCAGGAGGAACTGCAGAAGGTTGGTGGCACGGACTTCGGATTTGCTTTTAAGGACCTGGCAAGATTCAGGGTCAGTGTTTTTAAGGAGAGAGGTAATGTCGCCATGTCTTTAAGGTTAATACCCTACCAGTTTTTGACGTTTAAGGATATAGGTTTGAAAGAAGAGACAATGAAGTATCTACTTACCAGACCGAGAGGGCTTATACTTGTTGTAGGACCCACTGGTTCAGGGAAAACTACAACTCTGGCTTCAATGATAGACTGGATGAACCAAAATCTTGACAGGCATATTATTACTGTTGAGGACCCGATAGAATACTTCCATAACCATAAAAGGTCCATAATCACACAAAGAGAACTGGGTGTGGATGTCCCTACCTTTGAAGAGGCACTGAGAAGAGGATTAAGACAGGACCCTGATGTTTTTCTGGTTGGGGAGATGAGAGACCTTGAAACCATTGAAGCGGCTATTACCGCTGCCGAGACAGGGCACATTGTTTTTGCCACACTGCATACCACAGGTGCTCCGAGAACCGTAGACAGGATAGTTAATGTCTTCCCTGTGGCACAACAGGAACAGATAAGGGTTATGCTTTCTGTCTCCATACTTGCCATTATATCGCAGGTCCTTCTCTCACGGGTTGATAAAACCGGGAGGGTTGCGGCTTTTGAGGTTATGCTTGCAACAACCTCCATACAAAACCTGATAAGAGAAAGAAAGACCTACAGGATAGTCTCAGAGATACAGACTGGCGGTAAGATGGGGATGGTTACCATGGATTCGTTTCTTGTCAATCTTTTCAGGCAGGGAAAAATAAAATTTGAAGACGTCTTGACCTATTCGTATGACCCCATATCAGTGAAGGCTGAGCTGGCCGCCGAAGGTTTGATTGACGAATCAATGGCGTCTATGAGGGCGGAGGACATAACTGAAGGAGAATTAAAGGGTAACAAAAATGGCTGAAAAGAAACTTCTGGGCGAGATGCTTGTTGAGGAAGGACTTATAACAAAAGAACAGTTGCAAGATGCCCTTGAAAGTCAGAAAAAAACAGGGCATTTTCTCGGAAGGATTCTGGTTGACCTTGGATACGTTGACGAAAAAGAACTGAAAAGAATTTTGAGCATTCAGTCTGGCATAGAGATAATAGACCTTAAAAATGTGGTAATAGATAAGAAGGCGATAGAAGTTTTTCCTTCTGCACTTGCCAAAACATATAGTGCGGTACCTGTTAAACTGGAAAGTAACCTGCTGACTCTTGCAGTTGGTGATACACTCAGTTTGAACATACAGGATGACATATCCTTTATTCTCGGGTACAAGACAAAAATGGTTCTTGCGGATGAGAATGATATCCGTGAGTCAATAGAAACCTATTACGGGAAGGAAATAGAGACAATAGATGACCTGATAAAATGGCTTGCTCAGGACATTGAAGAGATGGAGGAACTTGATGCCGTTGCAAGTCAGGGTGAATATGCAACAATTACCTCACTTGAGGAGATAGCCTCGCTTCCGCCTGTGGTAAAACTTTTTGACCTGATACTTTTACAGACGGTAAGAGACAATGCCTCTGACGTACACCTGGAGCCTTTTGATGAAGACTTCCGTGTAAGATACAGGGTGGATGGTGTATTGTATGACCTTGTACATCCACCAAAAGGACTTGCCTTTGCTCTGTTTTGCAGGTTTAAGATTATGGCAGGTATGGACATTGCAGAAAGGCGTCTGCCTCAGGATGGAAGAATAGAGTTGTCTATGATGGGAAGGGCAGTTGACCTGCGTATAAATACAGTGCCGACTGTTTTTGGTGAGTGTCTTGCTGTCAGGGTACTTGACAGAGCAAAAACAATCTTTGAACTTGAAAACCTCGGTCTGGAACATGAAAATATGGAAAAGGTGGACAAAATCATAAAAAAACCCAACGGGATAGTACTGGCAACAGGGCCAACAGGTTGTGGTAAAACAACAAGTCTTTATGCTCTGCTGAGGAAACTTAATACACCTGACGTTAAGGTAATCACCACTGAAGACCCTGTGGAATATATGCTTGAAGGTTCCATACAGGTGCCGATAAGAGATAAAATAGGACTGACCTTTGCAAAGTGCCTCAGGAGTATACTGAGGCAGGACCCTGATATTATTCTGGTAGGAGAGGTTAGAGACTTTGAAACTGCACAGATGGCTATACAGTCTTCGCTTACGGGACATCTTGTCTTGAGCACACTGCATACCAATGATGCTCCCAGTACCATTATGAGACTTATTGACATGAAGATTGAGCCGTTTCTTCTTGCTTCAACGATAGAGGGCGTTATTGCACAGCGTTTGATAAGGGTGCTTTGTCCCCGGTGTAAGGAGGAGTACAGACCTGAGAAAAACGAATTGATGGAGATAAGTTTATCCGGAGAGGAAGCGGATAAGATGAAGTTTTATAAACCCAAAGGGTGTCCATTCTGCAGAGGTGGTTATAAAGGACGGATTGCAATGTTTGAAATACTTGTGCCGACGGAACCTTTCTGGCAGGTGGTTATAGAGGGACGACCCCTCGGGGAGATAAGGAAGGTTGCCATTGAACAGTGCGGAATGAGAACTTTGCTGCAGGATGGACTTGACAAGATAAATGAGGGTATAACATCTATAGATGAAGTGGCTAAGGAGATACACGGTTATTAATGACTGGCGTAATAGGAAGAGAGGATAAGGTACGGGGGATGCAAGGAGAACTATGGCACAATTTCAGTATAGTGCGATGGAGTCCGGCGGTCAGCCCATAAAAGGGACGATAGAGGCCGGGCAGATGCAGGAAGCGGTTTCCAAACTTAAAGAGATGGGCTATTTTGTGACGAGTATCTCTCCTGCAAGGGCAGGTGCTGTCAAGAAAAGTACAGAGGGAAAGTCTGCACCAGCCGCCAGGTCCGGGAGTAAAAAATCTAAGGGTAAGGGGACGAGTATTAGTCTGTCTTTTGGTCCCCAGAAGATGAAAACAAAAGACCTTATGATAGTCACAAGACAACTTGCGACACTTGTAGGGTCAGGCCTTCCCCTTCTGCGTTCTCTGAGGGTTTTAAGGGAACAGCAGAAAGGAGGTGGTGCAGTAGTTCTTGGAAGGGTGGCTGAGGATATTGAAAGTGGAGCCCTTTTTTCTGAAGCACTGGCAAAGCATCCTGCCAGTTTTCCCAAGATATATGTTTCTATGGTTAAGGCTGGTGAAGCCGGTGGTGCTCTTGAGTCTGTATTGAACAGGCTGGCTGAGTTTATGGAGAAAGAAGCCAAACTCAGGGGTAAGATAAAGTCTGCCATGGCATATCCTCTTGTCATCGTAGTTGCTACAGTTGGAATCCTGACCTTTATCATGTTAAAGATAGTGCCGACCTTTATAGAGATTTTTAAAGATATGGAGGCTGGTGAACTTCCTGGTCCTACCTTGTTGCTGATGAAAATTTCCGATATGATGACCCATAAGTTCTATCTAATCATTATTTTTGTGGTTGCCATGGTTATTATGTTCAAGGTTATGAACAGAATTAAGTTTACAAAGTACTATATTGATATGGGTAAGATGAGAATACCTGTTTTTGGCCCTGTAGTTTCCAAAACGATAGTGGCAAGGTTTGCCAGAACCTTCGCGACCCTTATAACCAGCGGTGTACCGATACTGCAGTCCCTTCAAATAGTCAGGGATACGACAGGAAACGAGGTGGTATCAAAGGGTATCAACGAGATACGGAACAAGGTGAGAGAAGGAGAGGGGATTGCAGGCCCTATGCTCAGGGCTAAGGTTTTTCCGCCGATGGTAACGAATATGGTTGCAGTGGGCGAGGAGACAGGGGCGATGGATGCCATGCTTGAAAAGATAGCAGAGGCGTATGAGGCAGAGGTTGATGCTGCCGTTGCGGCTATGACCTCTATGATAGAGCCAATCCTTATTGTTTTTATGGGAGGCATAGTAGGATTTATCGTTATATCTCTGTTTATGCCTCTTATTAAACTGGCAATGGGTATATCAGGCGGCTGAAGGAAGCGATATGAAAGAGTTCTCTCCCCTTCTTTGGTAAAGCAGGGAGGGAGAATCTGAGGAGAAAAAAATGAGAAAAAGAGATGGCTTCACACTTATGGAAATACTCGTTGTTATAGCGATAATAGGTGTACTTGCGGCGATACTTCTTCCTGCCTTATCCGTGGCTCGTGAGAGGGCACGAAGGACAACCTGCACGAACAACCTGCGTCAGTTTTCAATGGCGTATGAGATGTACTCGGCTGACTTTTATGAGAAGTTTCCTGCTCAGGCGGAAGACGGTCTTTATCTTGAGACAGCAACTCCAACAGATGTTTTTGCAATATACCCCAACTACATAGCGACACCCAAGGTTTTCTGGTGTCCTTCCAGTGCAAAGAGAGGCAATGAGCAACCGTCCACCATAGGCTCGGGAAATTGGGATAACTCTTATTCTTTTGTATTTGGGCTGACCACATCCAATCATTGTTCTCAGCCTGTTCCTGTAATAAGCGATAACGGGACATATCAAAGTGGTGAGGAAGATTACGGCAACCACGAATATGGTGTAAATGTCTACTATCTTGACGGCAGTGTTCTCTGGGTAAATGCGGGTGATGATGAGGTATCTTCATCTACTTCTGTGGGTAATGTTGCTTATGATTCAAACCACGGTTCAATTACCATAACTGATAAGGTTGTTTGGGGAGAATAAAATCCCCATACGGTTGAATAGGGGAAGGGAGATTTACTCCAAATGTTATGAGGACAAAATTAAAATACACACAATACTTTTTATAT
>CAYOYL010000042.1:0-14628 GCA_964408175.1 uncultured bacterium | reverse complement strand
TTTTAACCCCGAAAAAGGTTTTAATCTCCATAGCGGCAGGTGTTTCCACAGGGAGGATTGAAGGTTTGTTAGGGGACAAAAAAATTCCGGTTATAAGGGTTATGCCCAATGTGAATGTGAAAGTGAAATCAGGTTTATTGGCCTACTGTCTTGGAAGATATGCAGGTAGATGTGAAAAACTGATTGAGGGGTTACTTACACCTTTTGGGGTCGTTTTTAAACTTCCCGAGAGCAGATTTGATACCGTAACTGCCATTTGTGGAAGTGGACCGGGGTTTATTTTTTACGTTGCGGAAAATATAAAAAAAATCTGTAGGAAGAAGAAGTTTACAGAGGAACAGTCAGCAGCCATTGCCGGTTATTTAATATATGGTTCCGGAAAAATGCTTGTTGAGACAAAGATTCCACCGGATACTCTGAGAGAGATGGTTAGTTCTCCTAAGGGGACTACAGTAGCAGGGTTGAAGGTTTTTGAACAAAAGAGATTTCCGGAGATTCTGAAACAGGTGGTTGAGAAATCTGAAAAACGCAGCAAGGAACTGTCCAGAGTATAGAATCTCCAGATTTATTCTCCATGAGGTAGTTTATGGGTGAGTATGAAAAGGTGCAGGAGGCATTAAGGTTTATAAAGAGTAAAACTGCTCTTTCTCCTGAAATTGGCATAATACTCGGTACAGGCCTAAATAAGATGGCGGATAAGATTGTAGATAGCGTCAGCATTCCCTATGAAGATATACCGAACTTTCCTGTTTCTACCCTGAAGGAACACCCGGGGAATCTTGTTATAGGTAAAATAGGAGGTAAAGGGGTTGTTGCGATGGAGGGACGTTTTCACATCTATGAAGGATATAATTCATTACAGATAGCGTTTCCCATCAGGGTAATGAAGTTTCTCGGAATACATACCTTGCTTGAATCAAATGCTGCAGGTGGACTGAACCCTTTGTTTTACAGAGGAGACCTTGTTATTATTACCGACCACATCAATCTGATGGGGGAAAATCCTCTTACAGGTATCAATGATGAGCGTTTCGGTATAAGATTTCCTGATATGAGCAACCCTTATGATACCGGATTGATAAAGATGGCTGAAAAAATTTCCCTTGAAGAACAAATAGTCACAAAAAAGGGTGTTCTTGTTGGACTCCCCGGTCCCAATCTGGAAACCAGGGCTGAGTATAGATTTCTCCGTTTAATAGGCTCCGATATGGTCAGTATGTCCACAGTGCCTGAGGTCATTGCTGCAGTCCACCTCGGATTGAAGGTTTTTGGTGTCTCAGTCATCACAGATATGTGTCTCCCGGACAATCTCGTACCTGTTTCTCTTAAAGAGATAATAGAGATTGCAAACGCCGCAGAGCCAAAATTGACAAAACTTATAGAAAGAATTATAATAGATAGTGATAAAAAATGACTAAAAAAAAGAGTCTCCAAAAAAAAGAATCTCCAAGAAAAAGAGTTAAGGCTGAAAAGAGAACAATAAGATGCCGTAACTGTTTTATGGTAGACAGTTATACGGAAGACGAGAAGTATTGTAGGCACTGCGGGGCAAAGTTGTTTCCTATGGATAGTGTATAGTTCTCATTTCTATATAATAATTTCGGAGCATAACTCCTCACTTTGAGAACTTCACAGGAGCTGTTCGGGAGAAGGAGGTGAGTTTTTTTAATGAGAAGGAATCCCGATTTTGAAAGAATATTCAGGCAGTTTAAAAGAGACGTTGAAAGGGAAGGGATTATAAGAGAGGTAAAAGAAAAAGAGTTTTACGAGAAACCCAGTCAGATAAACAGAAGGAGAAAAGTTAGAAAACAGAGAAGATACGTCCCCGAGAGGTAGTTGTATTGTTTAAAGACCTTCATGGTATATACCATTTCTTTTAACTCCAGTATTGATTATACGTTTTATCTTTCCCGTGTTAGGTATGATGACATAAACAGAATAGAGGAAGAACGTGTTGATGCGGGCGGGAAAGGTTTAAACGTTGCCAGAATGCTTACCGTACTTGGGTGTTGTTGTGAAGCCCTCACTTTTCTTGGTGGCAGTAATGGTAATACCCTAAAGACCCTCCTTGATAACGAAAATGTAAGATATAGGTATGTTCCTGCAAAAGGGAATGTGAGGAATATTTTTAACTTTTTTGATTCCGAGAAAAACAGGGTTTTAAGGTTTAATGAGAAGGGACCTCAGGTATCAAGAAAAGAAGAGGCAGCATTTTTTCGCTTGCTTAAAGATACAAGACTTAAAAAAGGCGACGTAGTTTCCATCTCGGGCAGTATTCCTCCGGGTATGAACAAGAATGTCTATAAGAATATAATTGAGGAGGTCAGAGGTAGAGGCATTTTTACTGTTCTGGATGCTGATGGTGAGGTCTTGAAGAAAGGTATCAATGGGAAACCTGATGTAATAAAACCGAATTTGTGGGAACTGGAAAGAGCCTCAGGTACTAAAATTACATCACTTAAAATACTTGAAAAGGTCCTAAGGAACCTTATGGATAAAGGGGTATCCGAGGTCTTATTGACTCTCGGAGAAAGGGGTGCGGTGCTTTTTTCTGAGGATGAATTCCTGTATGCCAGAGCGCCATCAGTAAAGATTTTAAGCACGATAGGTTGTGGTGATACCTTTCTTGCCGGATTTTTGTACTGTTTTTCTCGCGGAGAAACGTCTGAGAGGTCTTTACGAACCGCTGTTGCCTGTGGAACTGCCAAGGCAGCGGTTAAAGGGACTGAGATGCCTGACAGAAATGACGTAATGAGAATTTATCCAAAGGTGAAGGTATTCAGAATGAATGACCTCCCTACTTCTTTTCGGATGGGACTTTTAAGAAAAGCATAATAACCGCTCCTATAACGCTCTGTAGTACAATGGTTAACAAAAACAAGATAGAAAGTGCAAAAGCTTTTTCCCTGCCTAAGATGTCTTTGAAGAAATAGACATAGCTCCATTCTCTGATGCCCAGTCCTCCAAGTGAAGGAATAATTGTTGCCGTCCATATCAGGGGGATGTATATGAAGAATAAATTTATACCGGGGATGTTCATTCCTTTCCACAAAAGAGAAATGCTCATAAGATAGTTGGTAAAGATAGAGATGCTCTGCAGAAGAAAACTTAATCCCATTGCGAGTAAAAAATATTTACCCGTGGCAAGATATTTGTTAAGGACGCCATAAATATTTTCAAGATTGTTTTTAAGACGTCTGGGGATAAACCTCTTTAATGCGGAATATGGGATTGAAGCAAGGCGTTTGTTGGAAAAAAAAATCAGCGTGAAAACCAGAAATGTCAGGAGTATAAAAATCAGATATTTTATCTTTAAGGTTATTTGTGGGGTAAATAATACAGCAATCGCCCCCATTGTTATAACCGTAAGGGCACCAATAAACCTGTCTATGAGAACGGAGCTTCCGAGCAGTAATTTTTTTTCTTCCCCTTTTATCAGGTAAAAAACCTTTGCTATGTCCCCACCCGCTCCCGTAGGCAGGAAGTTATTGAACAGGATGCCAACCATTGTCAGTTTCCAGAGGTTGAAATACCTGATTTTACTGTGTTTTGTCTGGCTTTTCAGCAGTATGAACCATCTCAGAGCGAGTAGGAAGGATAGAAGAACGGTGATGACAACAGCAGTGGACGCTATTGGTAGATAACATCCCTTGATGATGTCGAGAAATGTTTTTATATTAATCTTCCTGAAAACGAGGAAAAGGAAGGTGAGACTTACCAGAATTTTAATCAGAATCTGCAGATTTTTTTTCATAAGATGGATAAAATAATATTGCGTATCTATTTAAAATCTCAGGATTTCCCTCATTTTTTGAAACCGCGCATCTATGGAGTAACGGTCTATTTTTTCGAGCCCTTTAGTACCGAAATCTCCTATGGTAAAGGAAGCAACTACCGCTCCCATAACGGTTGCGGTGCGCAGGTTCTTGCAGGTTATTCTTTTCTGACTGGAGATATACCCGAGGAATCCACCGGCAAAACTGTCTCCTGCACCGGTAGGGTCTTTTACCTGTTCCATTGGATATGCAGGGACTGCGAAAAAGTCTTCTTTGCTCATTAAAAATGAACCGTGTTCTCCTTTTTTTATAATGACTATTTTGGGGCCGTCCTTTATAATTTTTTTTGCGGCTGAAAGAAGGTTCTGCTTACAGGCTAACATCTTAGCCTCAGACTCGTTTATAAATAGAAGGTCTACCTTTTTTAGGACCTTCTTCAAAGACGGCAGTTTGTTTTTTATCCACAGGTTCATAGTGTCAAGGGCAACAAGTTTTTTTGGACCTGTACGGGTTAGCGTTTCATCCTGTGCGTCAGGAGCGGTGTTGGCAAGGAAAAGATAATCCGGATTTTTATAGTGTTCAGGTATCTCCAGATAGTCATCGGTCAGTTTTTCCGGGCATACGGATATTGTTCGTGCCTCATTCAAATTATCTCCGTAGTGTCCAACCCATCGGAATGTAGTGCCTTTAGATATCTTCAAACCGGAGATATCTATTCTCCTTTGTTTGAACCTACGGATGTATTTTTTAGGGAAGTCTTCTCCTACAACACTCAGAATTTTTACAGGTGCAAAGATGGAAGCAGCAAGAGATGCGTATGTAGCAGAGCCGCCAAGAACCTCTTTTACCTCTCCGAAAGGGGTTTTTATGGAATCAATTGCTACCGAACCTATTATAAGTATACCCATCTACCTTGAACCCTCTCTGAAAAAAAGTTAAATTTATCCGTGCATCACTTCTACAAATTGCGGTAAAAATCTATGATTTTTCTGGACTACCTGCAGTATCTTTTGTGATACCTTCTTTTATCTTGTGTAAAATACCGTTGATGAACCTTGGAGAATCCTCCGCACTATACTTTTTAGCAAGTTCTATTGCCTCATTAATAGATACCAGAACTGGTATGTTATCCATAAACAGAAGTTCAAATATAGCGATACGTAAAATGTTTTTATCCAGGCAGGGCATTCTTTTTATACTCCAGTTGATGGCTGTCCTGGAGATTTTTTCATCTATAAACACCAAATTTTTTAGAGTTCCAAGAACAAGGATGTTTGCGAACTCCTTTATGTCAGGGTCACTAACCGTCTGTTCTTCCCAGAACTCTTTCAGAAGGTCTTCTATACCGGCATTCCATTCATTCTTCATTTCCACCTGATACAGGAATGTCAATGCCAGTTCTCGCGACTTTCTTCTTTTCATGTGAACTTAAAGCCTTAATAATTCAATCATAGAAGAGAAGAGAGATTAGCCATTTCAATAGCCGATAGTGCGGCAAACCATCCCTTATTCCCCATCTTTGTCCCTGCACGTTCTATTGCCTGGTCTGTTGAATCTGCCGTGATAACCCCGAATGAAACTGGAACCTTGCCGTTCAGATTAGCCTGGGTAACTGCTCTTGCTACCTGCGTACTGACGTATTCAAAGTGAGGCGTATCACCGCGTATGATGGCCCCCAAACATATGACAGCATCATACCTGCTTTTCTCTTGAGTCATTTTTGAAACAGCAAAGACAGACTCAACGCTTCCTGGAACCCACACAATGTCAATATTCTGTTCGTTTCCGTTGTGTCTTTTTATACAGTCAATCGCTCCTTCAAGCAAACGTTTTGAAATGAAGTCATTGAACCTGCTGACTATTATCCCGAATTTTTTGCCCTTTGCATCCAGTATCCCCTCTTTTATCTTCATTTTCCCTCCTTGACTTCTCTTGCTGTTCATCTGCTTTTTTGTTTTTTTCTTTCTCCCTCTCCCTTGAGGGGAGAGGGTCCGGGTGAGGGTGCCCCCCTTTGAAAAAGGTGATACAGGGGGATTTCGCTTTTACATTATATGCCCGAGTTTTGTCCTTTTGGTCTCAAGATACTTTTTTGAATACCTCGTATATTTTATCACAATAGGCACCCTTTCCACTATTTTAATTCCGTAACCTCCAAGTCCGATAACCTTTCTCGGGTTGTTTGTGAGAAGTCTTATCCTTGTGAGTCCGAGGTCTGCCAGTATCTGTGCACCTATTCCATAGTCACGCAGGTCATCTGGAAATCCAAGTTTCAGATTTGCTTCCACTGTGTCAAGATGCTTTTTTTCCTGCAGGGAGTAGGCCTTAAGTTTGTTATCAAGCCCTATGCCTCTGCCTTCCTGTGGCAGATAGACAAAAACGCCTCTCTTTTCTTTTTCTATCATCTGCATTGCCTTGTGAAGTTGTCTACCGCAGTCACATCTCTGCGAGTGAAAGACATCACCGGTCAGACACTGTGAATGCACCCTTACAAGAATGCTGTCTTTTCTGTCTTTCAGTTTTATGTCCCCCTTTGTGAGGGCAAGATGATGGTAGTGTTCTATGGTGTCTTCATAGAGTGTGAGCATAAACCTGCCAAAGTCTGTGGGGAGATTTACTGTAATGATTCTTTTTACAAGTTTTTCTCTTTCCCTGCGGTAACCAATCAGGTCCCTGATAGTGATTATTTTCAGGTTGTGTTTGGATGCGAACCTCAGCAGGTCCGGAACCCTTGCCATAGTTCCGTCTTCCTTCATTATTTCACACATAACCCCTGCCGGATAGAGCCCTGATATTCTTGAAAGGTCCATACCTGCCTCAGTATGACCTGCCCTTATGAGTACCCCGCCTTCCTTCGCCTTGATGGGGAAGATATGCCCCGGTCTTGCAAGGTCTTCCGGACGCGTCTTTTTGTCTATGAGCAGTTTTATTGTCAGCGCCCTGTCATGGGCGGAGATACCTGTTGTGCCTCCTTTTGCCGCATCAACTGAAACGGTGAAATCGGTCTTGTGCAGTGCAGTGTTATCGGCTATCATTGAGGGGATGTTCAGTCTCTCCAGCCTGTCAGGCAGGAGTGCCACGCATATAAGTCCCCGGGCCTCTTTCGCCATAAAGTTTATGTCCTGAGGTGTAACCTTCTCTGCTGCCATAACGAGGTCACCCTCATTTTCTCTATTCTCGTCATCAATGACTATTACACAACGGCCCTTTTTTATATCTTTAATCGCCTCTTCTATGGTACTGAAGTCTTTTATCCTTCCCATTTGTTTAGTGCCTTTCCCTCTTTATATCCAGATTGTACAGTTCTGCAGGATTGTCCCAGAACCACCTGTTTATTATGTATTCCGCCTGCTTTTCCTTCAGAGTACCGCTCTCTATCCTTGCTGCCAGAACCCTGCTGACATCCTCTCTTGCCATAACAAGGTGTCCATAAACCTTTTCAACGGCAGATGAGATATAGTCCCCGCCGAAGGCAAGCATCTTATTGACAGGGACAAGGTCTATCGCCTCATCAATCCCGTCCACTGCAAACTTCTGCGATATTATGTGGGTCCATGCGAGGTTAAGGTATACATTTGAAAATCCTTTGCCGAGCATAAGTGCATCCCTGACCCACGGATAGCCAAGATGATAGATGTCAAACCTGACATTGGGATGTTTCATAAGAAGTGGGAGCATATGCAGCGGGTGAAGTTGTCTGAAGTCTCCCCAGTAGCCTGTATGTACAGCCACAACAAGTCCTTGTTCACCCGCAAACTCTATTGCCCTGTCTGTAAGATAACTGCGCAAGGGGGTAGGGGGAGTAGAAAAAGGCCACGGACTCACAGATACCTTCATTTTTCCTGATATTATCTTTTTAAAGATAGATTCTGCCTCTTTTTTGTCCGGTTCTGAATAAGGCTGGGAAACCATTTTCAAACCCACAGCGCCCTCTTCTTTGACCTTTATAATGTATCTCTCTATAGATGCAATGTACTCATCAAGAGATTTTATTTCTGCTCCCTTGTCAAATTTGGGATGGAGCAGGTCTTCTTTTGTTTCAGTGTTGTAAAGCATCGGCATAACAGGTGTAAGCAGGTCAGTGCCGAGGTCTGTTCTCGCACACTGGGTAATACAGGTCTTAATTCTGCAGGTATCCCTCAGCACCTTTTTATATATCCCAGGTTTGTTAAACTCCTTCATCTTTCTGGAGATAGAGATATAGTTTTTTCCCGTTATATCTTCAAACCCGTAGAACTTTTCCAATGCGATAAGGACAGCCCTTGAGTATGATGCATATCTTATATTCTGCCAGAAGGGGGCAAATGTATCCCATCTTTTTTCTATGGGGATATCCTGGTTATATAATCTGTTGTAGTCTTCTTCTTTCATCCCTGCCCTTAAAAGGTCTCCCTTGGTATAGTGCGAGAAAAGGCTGAAAACATCCACCGCACTGGATGTCCTTCTATCCTCCGGAGCCAGGTGTTCGTGACTGTCTATAATCTCCATATTATCCATAATGTCCATCAGGTTTTTTCTTATTTTTTCTACCTTAGAATCTTTCATCATATACCTCTTTCTCATCCACGGTTTTTTTATTCTGCTGGAGTAAAATCTTTTCTATATACTTTGCATTTATGTCTGTCTCAATGTTAAGTATATCTCCATTTTTCCTGTACTTGAGGTTTGTGCTGCTTAATGTATAGGGTATTATAAAGATTGTAACCTCTGAGCCTTTTAACTCCGCAACGGTGAAGGAGATTCCGTCAACCCCTATGGAACCCCGTTCCACCACATACCTCTCAAATCTTACCGGAACGTTGAATCTTATTACCACATCTGCCCCCTGTTTATAGAGACTTCTCAGAGGGGTTTTAAAATCAATGTGTCCGGTAAGGATGTGTCCTCCAAGCCTATCAGATACCTTCAGTGCCCGTTCAAGGTTTACGTGAGTGCCGGGCTTTATACCTCCGAGACTGGTTTCCCTTATTGTTTGTTTGCTCAGAGATACAGTGAATGTCCTGCCGTCTATCTTCTCAACTGTCAGGCATACCCCGTTTACCAGGATACTGTCGCCAATTTTGGTGTCTTCAAATATCTTTTCAGCGGAAATCTCCAGTACTGACAGGCCGGAGACAGCAAGTATTCGCTTTGTTATCCCTGTCTCTTCAACTATCCCTGAAAACACGGCTTCCCCCTTATAAGATAATCATCATCCAGTCTTTTCATATCAGTGTATTGTACCCTGACAGACTGTGAAAATGTCTCCCTGTTTTCTCCACCTATTGAGGGAAGGGAATTCTTTCCTCCCAGAATTTTATTGCCGGTAAAGACCATTACCTCATCAACCATCTTCTCTTCCCAGAAGTAGGTCAGTGTTTTACTTCCTCCCTCCACCATAATAATGCCCATCCCTTTTTCATAGAGTTTTTCAGAAAGTTCACTTAAAGAGAACCTGTTGTTGTGGCAGGGCATCCTTATCACCTCTGAATTATCCCTTGAGGTAAACGCAGATACCTTTTCTTCCTGAACACTTTCTGATACTACCAGCAGGACCCTGCTGCCTGTATTTTCCCACCACCTTCCTTCAGACGGTGTTTTTAAAGATGGGTCAAGTATTATTTTATGGTATCTTTTCCTGCATAACAAGTCTTTCTGTGTCTGAAAAGAAGGCAGTATATAATCCAGTGAAGGGTTATCCTTCAGGATGGTGTTTATCCCCACAAGGATGCCGTCCATCTCAAAACGGACCTTTTTTACGAAGTCTCTTGTCCCTTCAGATGTAATCCACTTTGAGTCTCCGTTGTATGTTGCTGTTCTGCCGTCAAGGGTCTGTGCCCACTTCAGTATTATGTAAGGTCTTTTCTTTGTTATGTATGTAATGTAGGCAGAGTTCAGTTCCTCCGCCTCTTCCTGAAGGATGCCGGTTCTGACCTTCACCCCGTTTTTCTCAAGTATTTCAATACCTTTTCCATCAACAAGCGGGTTGGGGTCTTTCATTGAACAGACAACCTCTTTTATCCCCGCCTTTATAATTGCTTCGGTGCAGGGAGGGGTCTTACCATAGTGACAGCAGGGCTCAAGATTTACATAAAGGGTTGCCCCTTTTGCCCTCTTCCCTGCCTCTCTCAGTGCCTCTATCTCTGCATGTGGAAGTCCAAACGCCTTATGCCAGCCCCTGCCCAGGATATGGCTGCCTCTGACGATAACCGCTCCCACCATAGGGTTGGGACTTACCAGCCCCCTGCCTTTTTCTGCCAGTTTAAGGGTCTCTTTTATAAGTTCTGCACGGCTGTTCATTTATCTATTTCAAGTACGCATTTCAAGACATCACCCTGTTTTATCATCTTAAGGCCTTCATTAATTTCTTCCAGAGGCAGCACCCTCGAGATAAACTTCCCTGCATCTATCCTTCCCTCAGAGATAATATCTGCTGCCCGGATATAGTCCCTCCTGTTGGAGGCAAAAGAGCCAAAGACGGATATCTCCTTGTAGTGTATAATATTGGCGTCTATGTTGATAAATGAATTGTCTTTGGGCAGCCCTCCGAACAGACTTATTCTTCCCTTTGAGCCCAGTATCTCCAGTCCTTCCATCTGTGTCTGTTTGGCAGCACAGGCAGTTATGACAACATCTGCTCCATAACCATCCGTTAACCGTAAAACCTCTTCTTTTATATTTATTTTTTTGGGGTTCAGGAGTATCAGTCCCTCAAACTGTTTACCGAACATCTCAAGTCTGTCGTATGCAGGGTCAGACATAATAACCTGTGATGCCCCTGATGACTTTGCAATTGCCGCATGCATAAAGCCTATGGGTCCCCCCCCGTAAATCAACACGGTGTCACCTTCTCCAATCTTCAGATAATTCTGTCCGTTGATAACGCAGGAGAGAGGCTCTATCAATGAACCCTCTTTCAGGGGCGTATTGTCAGGCAGTTTGACTATTGCGTTCTGCTTTACGGCTTCTGCAGGGACAATAACATACTCTGCAAACCCTCCCGGGTAAAAATAGCCTATGGCTTTGGTATCAGGACACAGGTTATACAACCCTCTGCTGCACATCTTACATTTTCCGCATCCGATGGATGTGACCAGTGTGACCCTGTCCCCTTTTTTTATCGGTTCGGGATAAACGACGCTATCTCCTATTTCGTCTATAACGCCGGTTATTTCATGCCCCAGAATTGCAGGGGGTATAACTTTTTTGTGTCCATAGGTGTATGTTCTGAGGTCAGTTCCGCATATAGCACAGTAGTTTACCTTGACCCGCACCTCATCCTTTTTGCAGACAGGTGTTTCAACCTCTTCCACCCTTATATCTCCTATTCCGTAATAAACAGCCGCTTTCATAATGTCCTCCTGTCGTAAATATTCACTCAACACCGTTCATATTTGCAAATCCTAAATCCGAAATACTAAACCCTAAACAACCCCCAAATCTCAAACTTAAGTGTTTTTTCGCCACAAATCTTTGGCGGACTTCGTGTTTGGAGTTTGTTATTTGGTTCATTGTCATTTGTTTAGTATTTAGTGCTTCGTGCTTAGAGTTTATCTCAGGCAACGTAGTTGACTGAGGATTTACCCCCTGTCGCTCCTCTCCTCGTCTCTCTCCACAGTGGGGAGAGGGTTGGGGTGAGGGGATGTATGTGGTAAAATCATATAACCGTGAAAAGACTACTCAATTTTATCCGGATTTTCATCCTGCTTGTATTTTGTTTTTATGCAGACTCGTCAAACATCTATTTTACACCAAACAGGGAAACAGACCAAATAATTATTGGACTGCTTGAAAAAGCAGAGGAGTCTATTTACATCGCCAGTTACACAATGTCATGGGAGGAGATGATAAAACAGATACGGTTAAGAGATGATATAGAGATAAAGATTTTGCTTGATTCCGAGCCCCAGTGTAAGATATCCTCAGGGTTATTAAAGACGGATAAAAAGTCCTCTCTATTCCATGCCAAGTTCATTGTCGTTGACGGGCGGATGGTATTTGTCGGTTCGGGAAATCTCACCGAAGGAAGTCTGCATTCTCACCATAATAATTTTCTGCTCATCAAAGACCCGAAAGTAGCAGGGTTTTTCAGCAGGAAGTTTATTTCATGGTGGGAGGGCAGGGTATCGGAAGAATTTTATGAGGACGATAAATTCCGGATATATTTTTCTCCTGAGGCAGACTGTGAAGGGATAATAAAAAAGGTCCTTTCTTCCGCTGTGCGTTCCATCCATTTTGCCCAGTACCACTTTACCTCTGAAGAGATTGCGAAGGCTGTCATACGGAGAAGAATGGCAGGGGTTAAGGTTTACGGCATCCTTGAACCTTCCAGTGTGGAACCGTACTCGGTCTTTTATTCTCTGTATGACTACGGTTGTGATATGAGGAAGAGCAACAGAGCAGGGTTCCTGCATGACAAGTTTTTTATTGTTGACGAAGAGATTTTAATCACTGGTTCTTATAATCCTACGAGTTCTGCCCGCAGAAATACGGAGTGTTTGATGGTTATAAAGGACAGAGAAATTGCCAAAGAGTTTTTGAAGGAATGGACAAGACTCTGGCGTTACTACAGCCTCTCTGAAATTGACAAATAACTGTATTTGGAGTATCTTTTTACGGTGGTTTTACTTATAAGATAATAATGAAAATAGGAGTGGTGGGTTTAGGCAGAAGGAGCAGGGGTGTTATCTACGGGGCAATAAAAGAGGTTGAGCCTGATGTTCATATCACAGGTATCGTTGACCCCAACGAGAAGGGTGTGCGTTCACGCCTTTCTGAAGAGGACAGCAAAGAAGTGGTTTTTTACAAAACGCTTGATGAACTGGTACGTAAAGGCAAGCCGGAAGGTCTCTTCATTGGTACACGTTGTAACCTGCACACCCCTTATGCAGTGCAGGCGGCAAGATATGATATACCGTTGTTTCTTGAAAAACCTGTTGCAGTTTCTATGAAACAGGCTATTGAACTTGAGAAGGCCTTTGAGAGGTCAAGGTGTAGGGTTGTCGTCAGTTTTCCACTCAGGGTTTCACCTTTGTGTGCCTTCACGAGAGAGAAGATAGAGAATGGGGATGTAGGCGAGCCTGTACACATTATGGCATGGAACTACGTGCCTTACGGAACGGGTTACTGGGAACAGGAATATCGCAACTACAGGATAACCCGGGGACTCTTTCTTCAGAAGGCGACACACGACCTTGACTATATGAGTTACCTTATGGGGTCTCCCATTGTTAGGGTGGGGGCGATGGCGACCTTCCAGAAGGTTTTTGGTGGAAAGAAACCATCAGGGCTGGTATGTTCAAAGTGTAAAGAATCGGAGACCTGTCTGGAGAGCCCGGAGAACAGGAAACGCAACCACTCGGGCGGTTCTTATGTAGACCACCCTTGTCTCTTCAGCGTTGACTGCGGTTCGGTTGAAACAGGGACAAATGAGGATGCCTCCAGTGCCGTTGTGGAATTTGCCTCAGGTGTACATGGAATCTACACCCAGGTCTTCTTCTCCCGCAGAGATGCTGGGGCACGAGGCTCAACGGTAAGTGGTTATCTCGGCACACTGAAATTTGACTGGTATAAAAATCGGTTAGACTACATCCGCCACCACAGGCCGTTTTCCGATACGGTCAGTGCTGATGCAGGACTCAGCCATTTTGGAGGGGACATGGAGCTTGCCCGGGATTTTGTCAGTCTTGTAAAAAGAGGCCGAGGTGAATCCCGTACGCCAATACGTACAGGACTGGCGAGTGTTTATGCCTGTCTTGCGGCAAAAGAGTCCTCTCTGAAAGGACGTTTCGTGAAGGTTCGGCAGGTAGGAATATAGAAAGGAGTTGGTTTTATGGCAAAACTTAAAAATGAGATGCAGAAGATTCACCGGAAAAAAGTCAGGAAGGCAAAGGAACGTCTGAAAGAATTTGAAAAAGGGAAGGCATCTTATGAGAAACTGGACAGTGCTGCCAGAAAGGTTTTCTACAAGCGGCTGAAGGCAGGATATGAGTTTCCAGCCAGGCTTCGCTCATCGGGTGAGTCTGCAGGTACTTCCACTCCAAAATAGTCAGATGTTACCTTTCAGGAGAGGTCGCATAGAGGCCTAGTGCGCGCGCTTGGAAAGCGCGTATCCGGAAACGGATCGTGGGTTCGAATCCCACCCTCTCCGCCCAGTTTTGCAATCAAAGGGAGTCCCCTCCCACCTATCTTCCTCCCCCTCGAGGGAGGAGAGGTTGATTTTGTTGTTGGAGAAAATCTGAAGATGAGGAGGGAGAGTATAAGATAGATAATCTCAGAATAAAAATAGTTCCCTTATGTAGGTGGTTGTTACAGCAAACCCTATTTCAAACCCAGTAAGGAGTATCAGGAAGATGAAAGAATGTGTCTTTTGAGAAAATACTGCCAGTCAAAATATCTATTTAAAGCCCGTACCTCATAAATTATTCTTGCAGTAGGTTTTTTATCTACAAGAATAATGCTGTTGTTTAAGATGTCAAATGCGAAAGAGGGTTCCTGTAAATTATTCATTACAACTATATCAACCGCTTTTGCCTCTGGTGTTCAGTGAGAACTTATGGCAGAGAATTGAAGATTAGTGATAGGGGATTTCCATAAAAACTTAATACAGACGCAGTAAATTAATTGGCAACCTGTAAGGGGTATTATGGAACGAAACAAGGAACGAAGCAGTCCGAATACTTGACAGTATTCGGATAATGAGAGACGCAGTTGCAGCCCAGAAGACCCCTTACCCTTAAGGGGAAGCCCATATTTGCAACACTTCTGTGTTGCTCCTTGTCCCGATACCGTTAAGTATCGGAACTTCGTCGCGCCTTGAATTGTCATCAAATCTGAACTTCCAGATTGTCAATTAATTTACTGCGTCTGTATTAGT
>CAYOYL010000041.1:0-5547 GCA_964408175.1 uncultured bacterium | reverse complement strand
ATTCCTCGCAATGACAGGCGAAGGAATCCCATTCCTCGCAATGACAGGCGAAGGAATCCCATTCCTCGCAATGACAATACCGGGTAATGAGGATTTACTTAAAAAGGATTGAGGGAGGTTATATGGATACAAGAAAAATGGTTGTCTTTACAAAACACTTTAAGGGACTGGATATTGAAGGTCTTATTGAAGCAGTCAGGTCAGTGGGTGCGGAAGGTGCGGATTTATGTGTCAGACCTGGCTATCCTGTAGAACCGGGTAATATAGGTAAGAAAATGCCTGAGGCGGTAAAAAAATTCAGGGATGCCGGACTGGATATACCAATGATTACGACACCCGGCGATTTTCTTGACCCGTCCAGGAAGATAACGAGAGAGGTTATCTCTGTCTGCGGGGATGTAAGGGTGGGTCTGATAAAACTGGGATACTGGATGATGGGAAAGAAAGGATACTGGAAAACACTGGATGAGATACGCAAGAGTCTTTCAGGATTTGTCAGGTTGGCTGAAAAGAATAATGTGAAGGTAATGATACATAACCATTCGGGTGATACAATGGGAGTGAATTCCTGTGCGGTGATGAATCTGGTGAAGGGGTTTGACCCGAGATATGTTGGTGTCTTTAGTGACCCTGGGCATCTTTCGCTGGTGGGCGAGCCGCTACCTATGGCACTGGATATAGTCAAGGAGTATATCTCTGCCCTGGCGGTCAAGGACCTTATAAGAGAGAGGGTTGTTGTGGAAAATGAGAGAAGGTGGCAACTGAGGGTTGTGCCTCTCGGAGAAGGGTTTGTTGACTGGTATACGCTGGCGGTGGTCCTTTCTAAGATTAAATTTAACGGGCTGTTTTCCATCCACAGCGAATATAAGAACCTCGGTATAGATGACCTTATTGACCAGACAAGGATGGACATAAGGTTTTTCAGAAGGGTTATCTCCGGTGCTAAGGGTAGATAAGGGATGCCTTATCTGGTGAAGGACAGCAGAAAGAAGTTTTCTTCGTCAATGCCTCTGAGGAGGCTGAAACCGCAGGACTCAACGATACCTTTCATCTCATTCATTTCCGGTATTATGTCGTTTTTTACTGAGGGATGAATCTTTCTGTGGCATCTGTTTACACGTTCCCTGCCTGCCGGGTGACAGATAATACCGATTCCATTCTTTTTCATTATCCTGTATATCTCCTGTAACACCTTCTCTTTTTCATCAAGGTGTGGATAACAGGAGTTGAGTATTATCCTGTCAAAAAAAGAGTTCTCAAATCCTGTTTTCTGGACGTCCATAATAAGCGGCTTCACGTTATCAGGAAAGCTCTTCTTTTTAATCTGCTCCACCATCTTCTCTGCAAAGTCAATGGCGAATATCACAGATTGTGTGCCTGTTACTTCAAGTATGTAAGGGATAATAACACCTGTTCCTGCCCCTGCATCAAGAATATTCTGCCCTTCTTTTATCATCGCCTCTTTTATTACCCTTCTATATTTTTCACCGGGCGTATCGTCGTTTTCATCCCATCTCTCTGCCCGCTCATTAAAAAAGTTCTGCTTGTTTTTTATCATTGCTCAACTTCCTTTTGGGTGAAAATATAACTGCCAGTGCGAAGATTATGCTTGAGACTATTACTATAGATGCTCCTGCAGGGAGGTTCAGGATTGAAGCAAAAAAGAGACCTGCCCATCCTGAAAAAACAGCAAAGGTTACGGAGAGCAGATACATCTTTTTCATACTGTATGTAATCTGATAGGCGGCTGCGGCGGGGTTTATGATAAGAGCAAAAACAAGCAGTCCCCCGACTGATTTGAGCGTTGTGCTTACTGTTGCACCTGTCAGGAACAGGAGTGAATAAAAGAAGATGGAGGCGGCTATGCCGCTCGCCTTTGCCATCTCCCTGTTGAAAACAACCGACTGCAGTTCCTTGAAGAAGAATATGGCGGTCAGTGATACAAAGACTGCGGTTATTGTGAGGAGTACTATATCGGAGAGGTTAACGGTAAGGATGCTTCCCCACAAAAGATTAAGTGCCTGACTTTTCCCTTCAGGCAGGATGCCCATAAAAAGGAAGGCGAGTCCGAGTGTTGAAGAAAAGATGATGCCTATGGATGTCTCCGGGTGCAGTTGCCCCCTGTCTGAAAGAGGTCCAAGCACCCCGCAGGCTATTAAACTGAATACAAAAGAAAAAAGGACGACAGGTTTATCCACTACAAGTGCAAGGAGTGCTCCGGCAAAGGCGGCATGCGATATGGCAACCCCGATAAAAGAGACCTTCATTATGACTATCCAGACCCCGACAATGCCGCAGGCGAGCCCTGCCAGTAAAGACGCTATAAGTGCCTTTTGAAAAAAGGCAAGTTTAATTAAGTCCATCCTCTTTTACCCTTTCTGAAAATTCATCTCTGTTGCCGTCAAAGACTATTCTGCCTTCGTCCATCCATATAATCCTCTGGCAGATATTCTCTATTATTTTTATGTCGTGTGAGACAATGAGTGTTGTCAGTTCATCCTTTTTATGTATCTCTTTTATCACCCCTGTAAACTTTTCCACCATCTTCCAGTCAAGCCATGCAAACATCTCGTCAAGGAGCATAATCTCAGGCTCTTTTATCAATGCGCGGGCTATCAGCACCCTTTTTTTCTCACCGCCTGACAACTGCCCGAATGGTTTTTTAAGTATATGTTCAATTTCAAGCATACCGCTCAGGTTCTCTAATAACTTTTTCTCCTTCTCCCCTGCAAAGTGAAAGAGTCCTATCTTGCCATACCTTCCCATCATTATGACCTCCTCTGCCATTACCGGTAGTTTCGGGTCTATCTCAAAGTGTTGGGGGACATAGCCTATCTCTCTCCTGAAAGAGTTTTCATTGAATGGACTGAACTCTGTACCGTCTATAAGAACCTTTCCTTCAGGTATTCTGGCAAGTCCGTTTATTGCACACAGAAGGGTGGTTTTACCAGCCCCGTTGGGGCCGAATATTCCAACAAGTTCTCCCTTACATATCTCAAGAGAAAGATTTTTTATGATGGTTTCCGTCAGGTAGCCGACCGATACGTCAATCAGTCTTATTTTTGGACTTTTCGTAGACATCTGCTATCCTCTTTGCGTCTTCATAGAGTGTCTCTCTCAGCGTACTGGTTTCGGGAAAGACACCGGGGAAGTTGGATATTGCAATATGAGGGACCTTTAACTGCTGTGCCACAACCAGCCCTGTGTCAGGACCTGCCTGCAGGTTGTCAATGACAATGCGAACATCTTTTAGTCTGGAGATATTCACCAGTTTTCTTATGGTGAGAGGTGTCAGTTCTTCTTTGCGCCCGTAGGTTGCAGCAACATCAAAACCCATATATTCAATGAGTTCTTTGATGTGGTTGTTGCATATCACCCGCATTTTCTGAAGGCCTTTCTCCGCAGTAAGTTTTTTTATTTTTCTGTCTGTCAGGTCAATTTCTTCCTCGGCCTTTTCCCTGTTTCTCTCAAAAAAGTTTTTATACCGTGGGAATTTCATGGAGAGGACTGTCGTGATTTTAGAGTATGCCTCCTTCTGGGATGCGGGTACAAGCCAGTTTCCTTCAACCTCAATAATGTAGGGTTTGAATTGGGGTCTTTGAATGGCATCCTTTATTTTTTCAAGGTAGGTTTCAAAGCCATGTGCGAAGAGGATGCCGCTTTTCTCAATATTCGCCAGATGGCTGACCTTCAGGTCAAAGTGTCCCGGACAAGAGCCAGGTGCGACGAGTGTTTCCACTCTGATTTTTTTCTGTCCGATATCTTTTATGACTGAAGAGAGAACGCTTGTCGTCGCAACAACATCCTGTCCGTATGTGAGTCTGAAGGTTATCAACAAAATGCTCAAAGAAACAAGTAGCCATTTCATTAAAACGACCCCTTCATACCGAGGGTAAAGGTCCTGCCGGGCATAGGATACTTACCTATCTCACTGCTTGGCAGGTCGGCATATATAAGGTAGTCCTCGTCAAAGATATTGTCAACACCTAAAAAGGCCTGCAGGTTTTTGTTTATATCATAGGTAAGTTTGGAGTTCACGACAAAAAAGTCAGGTATACTGTCTGTCTTGTTGTCGCCTGCGTAGTAATTGCTTACGTGCTGAATACTGCTGTATAGACTCAGTTGTGACCACCTGTATCTGTGTGTGAGGTCAAACTTGTTTCCCGGTCTTCCTGTTGTATATCTTCCGGGGTCAAGGTATGTATAGTAAAGGGTAAGCCTTGAGTTTTTCCAGTTTGCTTCAAGGCCTGTTTCAATCCCTTTGAAATGGAAGTCCCCTGTATTTTGAAATATTGCAGGCGGGGGAGGGGTTGGATTGGTTACAGACTGTATCAGGTCAGAGCCGTCCATAATGAAAAAGGTGAGGTTGCCTGTGAGATAGTCTGTAATCTTATGGTCCAGTCCTGCCTCATAACTCCAGACAGTTTCAGGCTTCAGGTCTTCATTAGACTTGGGGAATATATACAGGTCGTTGATGGCAGGGAACCTGTAGGCCTTGCTGACCTGAGCCCTGAGCCTGCTCTTTTCAGAAATATTGTAAACCACTCCGCCCTGAGGACAGAACGTCCCTCCTGCTACAGAGTCGTACTGATACCTGCCTCCGAGCGTCAGGGAGAGACTCTCCCACTTGTGTTTGTTCCAGATGTATAGACCATATTCATTCCTGTCCCAGTTACCGTCAAAAGGGGGAGTGAGTTTTTCACCGTCAAACCATCTCCAGTCACCACCCATAGTCAGTTCGTTGTTGTCAAGGGCAAAGGTTGTATATGCTATACTTGCCCCATAGATGTTGTCCGTGGAACGCCAGCCGTCCTTCAGTTTATGGTATCCATAGTTGTGAGAGAGTGTAAAAGAAAGGTTGTATTCAGTATTTTTCTCAGAGATGGTGATGTATTCTGATGTTCTTTCATAGTCATCAGGGATGTCAGGCGGTACTGTCCCTCCGACGGGTCCGAGTGAATATTCTTTCCCGTGGAAGTACTTTCCGAAAAAGGAAAGAGAGAGTGTGGGTGTGAGTTCATAGCCCATCTTCAGGGTATAGTCGGAGGATAGGTACTCGGATTGTTCTCTGTGCCCATCGCTCCATATCTTGTCCATTGTAAGAAAATAGTCAAACCTTCCCACCTTACCGCCATGGGTAATAAGAGACTGGAATGTATTATAGGTGCCGCCTGAAACCGTAACATCTGTCCAGAACCCCTCCTTATCCATTTTTCTGGTAATGATATTTATTACTCCTCCGAGGGCATCCGAGCCATAAAGTACGGAATTTGGTCCCCTGATAACCTCTATCCTTTCAACGTTTGCTATTGGCAGAGAATGGGTAACCGCACAGCCGAAAAGACTCATCTTAACAGGAACACCGTCAATCAGTATCACTATCTTTCTTCCCCTTTCTCCTATCCCTCTTATCTCAGGGTCAGTCCTTCCAAACATACCTGTTTTGTGGACGAAGATGCCCGGTACCCCGGAGAGAACGTCAGAGAGTGTTTGTGCCCCGGATTTTTCTATCTCATCCCTGTCAATGACCGTAATGGAGACAGGACT
>CAYOYL010000040.1:0-12301 GCA_964408175.1 uncultured bacterium | reverse complement strand
TCCTGTAGCACTTGAGAAGGGGCAGCGGTTCGCCATTAGAGAAGGAGGCAAAACTGTAGGGGCCGGTGCCGTAACGGAAATAGTTGAATAAAAAATTTGAAGGTTGGAGGAGTGATGAGAGATATTATTACTCTGGTCTGTGATGAGTGTAAAAGCAAAAATTATTACACGACGAAGAATAAAAAGGTCAAAAAAGAGAAGATAGAACTGAGTAAGTATTGTCCATCCTGTAATAAACATACAATTCATAAAGAAGGGAAATCTTAATAAATCAAATTTTTCATATAAAGAGTTTGTATCTTTTTAAATTTGTGGTACAATATCCATTTTTGACCTTAAAATTTAGGCCTGTAGCTCTAACTGGCAGAGCAACGGACTCCAAATTCGTGGGCTGGAGGTTCGAATCCTCCCAGGCCTGCGTACAGTAATTGAGTTCATTGATTGGCAAGGGGAGTAGAACTTTTCTGAACTTGTATATCAGGATTCGAATGGAGCCTGCTTATGATTTGCGATGAGGAAGAGCAAGGAATAGGCGAGTGGCCTACCGGAGCACAGAGTGCGGAGGAGCCGAATCCTCCCAGGCCTGCGTACAGTAATTGAGTTCATTGATTGGCTTCCCCTCAAGTAGGGGGGATAAAAGATGTATTTAAGGGTCCGCAGCAAGGAGTTCTGAATAAATGAAGAAGAAAATTTTGAATTTTATACATGAAGTGAAAATAGAGATGGAAAAGGTTTCCTGGCCAGAGAAGAAGGTTTTGAAGATAACAACAGGGGTAATAGTTTTTTTTATGCTCATCTTTGCACTTTACATAGGAATTGTTGATATTGTTTTTTCAAAGATAGTAAGACTATTTCTGGGGTAAACAATGAGTAAATGGTACATTCTGCACGTGAGGACAGGACAGGAAGAAAAGATAAAAAAAATGTTACTGAATCAAGAAGAGGAAGGTGTTGTAAGTATGATTAAACAGATTGTTATACCAAAAGAAGAAGTATCTGAGATATTGCAGGGAGAAAAGAAGATAAAAAGCAGAAGATTCTGGCCGGGGTATATGCTGGTTGAAATAAATGACGAGGGTAACAATGAAGAGGTCTGGCATATGATAAGAAAAACTACCGGGGTTCTCGGTTTTTTAGGAGCAGGGAAGAGTCCTGTTCCTTTGTCGGAAGAAGAGACTGCAAAGATACTCAGTGAGGTTGAAGAAAGAAAAAGCAAGCCTACCCCAAAGATTGAATTTAGCGTGGGAGATAAGGTTGAAATTACCGATGGTCCTTTTGTGAACTTTTCAGGTGTGGTTGAAGAGGTACATCAAGACAGGGAGAGGCTGAAGGTAAGTGTTTCCATATTTGGGAGGGCTACCCCTGTGGAATTAAGTTACTGGCAGGTTGAAAAAATTTAAAGGAGTTATTAACATGGCTGAAAAACAGGTTGAGGCAGTTGTGAAATTACAGATTCCTGCCGGACAGGCGACCCCTGCGCCACCGGTCGGTCCTGCACTGGGACAGCATGGAGTTAACATAATGGAGTTCTGTAAATCTTTTAACGCAGAAACTAAAGGGAAAGAAGGATTTACTATTCCAGTGGTTCTGACAGTTTATAAAGATAGAAGTTTTAAGTATATACTGAAAACTCCTCTTACCTCTGAATTGATAAAGAAAAATATAAACATAGTGAAAGGTTCAGGTGTACCTAATAGAGAAAAGGTAGGCAGGATTAATAGAAAACAGATTGAGGAAATTGCCATGATTAAGATGGCTGATATGAACACGAAAGACGTAAATAAAATAGTAAAAATTGTTGAAGGAACTGCAAGAAGCATGGGGGTTGAAGTTGTTGATTGAAGGAGAAAAGAGTGAAAAAATCCAGTAAAAGATACAGGGCACTTTTGAAAGAGATTGGAGAAGGAAAAGATAAGACCTATGGTGTTGATGATGCGGTGGAGAAATTGAAAATTTTTCATAAAGCCAAATTTGATGAAACTGTTGAGCTGTCAATACATTTAGGCCTTGACGTGAAAAAGTTGCAACAGCCGGTGAGAAATTCCATGGTTCTTCCAAATGGCGTCGGGAAATCAGTGAAGGTTCTTGTTTTTGCTTCAGGTGAAGATGTTGATAAGGCAAAACAGATAGGTGCGGATTATGTTGGTGGGCAGGAGATAGTAGAGAAAGTAAAAAACGGTTTTCTTGATTTTGATAGTGTGGTGGCAACTCCGGATATGATGAGAATAGTATCGCCTCTCGGCAAAATACTGGGTCCCCGGGGACTTATGCCCAATCCTAAGAATGGGACGGTAACCAAAGATTTAAAAAACATAGTTTCCGAACTGAAAAAAGGACGTATAGATTTTAAAATGGACAAGGATGGTAATCTGCAAATACCTGTAGGGAAGATTTCCTTTGATAAAGAGAAACTGGTTGAAAATATAAATGCGGCCTTAAACTCTGTCCTTGCAGTCAGACCTTCCTCAATAAAGGGTAATTATGTAAGTTCCGCATCTCTATCTCTGACAATGTCACCTTCTGTAAAACTTGAGTGTGGCAGGATATTTCAGGAACCTTCAGCACTTTGATGTAGAACGGGAGTGAACCAATGAAAATATTGACTAAAGAAAAGAAAAAAGAGTTTATGGAAATGCTCGCAAATGAGATAAAGACAAATGACCTGAATCTTTTGGTGAGATTTACAGGGCTTTCCGTTCTGGAAATACAGCAATTGAGAGAAGAGCTCAAGGGGTCTGGCTGTAAAATGATGGTTGTCAGGAATACCCTGCTGTCAAGGGTTTATAAAGACATAAGTTTTGATGAAATGTCTGATGAGATTGGAGGCCCGATGTTTATCATATGGGCTAAAGACATGGATGAAATAGGAGTTGTAAAAGCCCTTTTTAAATTCAAGGGAAAAGCAGGGAAGATTGATATCAGGGCAGGTATCATAGACAATAAATTTTTTTCGTCAAGGGACCTTGAGGCTATAGGAAAATTACCCACTAAAAAAGAGATAGAAGTAAAAATTGTGTGGGGTTTGAAAACCCCCTTTTTAAGACTTGTATATTCTTTGAAATATCCTGTGATGAGAGTAATTCAGGATTTTAAACAGATTGGAGAATCTAAAAAGTAAAGAGACAAAATCAAAACCCCTCACCGTGAAAGCGCATCAAAGAAGAGTTCGGGGTAAAGGAGATGAAAAAGATGGCTAAAGATGAAAAGAATGTGCTGGATGAAATTGTTGAAAAGGTAGAAGGGCTTTCTGCACTTGAATTGTCGGAACTGGCTAAAAGACTGGAAGAGAAGTTTGAAGTGCAGGGGATGATGGTTCCTGTGGGTGCTGTAGGGGCAGTAGGAACCGGTCAGCCTTCAGCAGGAGAACAGAAGGAAGAGGAAAAAACAACCTTTGATGTAATCCTTAAAAGTTTTGGAAGCAACAAAATCCAGGCGATAAAAGAAGTAAGGGCAATGACAGAACTTGGGTTGAAGGAGGCGAAAGAACTTGTAGAATCTCTGCCGAAACCTATCAAACAGAAGATTAAAAAGGAAGAGGCTGAAGATATTAAAAAGAAGATGGCTGCTATTGGAGCGGAAGTAGAAATCAAGTGAAAATGATGTAAATCAGCGCAGTTTTATTTTTGAGACAAAGTAGTATAGATCTCCGGGGGAGTTGAAAAATGAAAATGGCGGAAATTCCAGATTTGCTTGAGGTGCAAAAAGGTCCGTTTCTTAGCTTCCTGCAAAAAAATGTCCCTCCCGATAGAAGAGAGAAAAAAGGGTTGGAGGAACTTTTCCACAGGGTATTTCCTGTTGAAAGTGAAGATGGGATATTTAAACTGGAATACGTTAACTATACACTGGATGACCCGGTAGACAGCATGGAAGAGTGTGTTGAAAAAAAGGGGACATATGAATCGCGTTTGCGGGTGAAACTGCGTCTTGTGATAAAAGAACAGAACAAGAAGACAAAAGAGTTTGAGGTAAAAGGCATAAAGGAACAGGATATCTACATAGGCAGTATACCGTTAATGACCGATAACGGTAGTTTTATCATAAATGGAATAGAGAGGGTTATAGTTAACCAACTGTTGAGATGCCCTGGCGTATATTTTAAAGAAGAGGAGGCAGTGGGGCAGAGGACCCTTTATTCTGCCAAAATATATCCTTCACGTGGTGTATGGATAGAATTCCATGTTGATAACCATAGTTGCCTCATCGTCTATCTGGGAAGGAAGAAAATCTATCTTACAACCTTCCTTAAGGCTATGGGATATACTGACGAAGATATAATAGGTACCTTTTATAAGAATCCCGCTGACATGAAATCCGATTCATATCTTGCTTTTACTCTGGCGAGAGATGATATTAAGGATAGGGAAGAGGCATTGAAAAAAGTCTATGCTGAGGTAAGACCCGGATACCCTCCCAATCTCAGAGAGGCAACAAAAATTTTTAATTCTCTGTTTTTTTCCGAGGAAACTTACGACCTTTCAGAAGCAGGCAGGGACCAGATAAATAAAAAACTGGGTTTAGATTTTAAAGAGAGATGCCTGAGACAAGAGGATATAATTGAATCTATAAGATACCTGTTGAATCTTCTGGAGAAAGGGGAGGGTGAAACCCAAGATATTGACCATCTCGGGAATAAAAGAGTCCGTGTATCAGCAGAAATTATACAGGAATACGTTTATGAGGGACTTATACGCCTTGTAAAATTTACAAAAGAGAAAATGGCTCTGGTAGATAAACGAAAATTTTTCAGTATTAAACCACAGGATATGATTAACGGAAAGGTTTTTATGACTGTGGTCAATGACTTTTTTGCCAGAAATCAGTTGTCGCAATTTCTGGATAAGATAAATCCACTTGCAGAAATAACCCATAAGCGAAGGGTTGCTGCTATAGTAAAAGAAAGGAAAAGAGCCGGATTTGAGGTAAGGGATGTCCATTATACCCATTTTGGCAGACTGTGCCCCATAGAAACTCCGGAAGGTGCGAATATCGGTTTGATAAATTCATTTACAATACATTCCAAGGTTGACGAACTCGGTTTTATAAAGGCACCGTATTATAAGGTTGAAAAAGGTATAGTAACAGACCATATTGAGTATCTTGCAGCCGATAAAGAAGATGAATGCGTGATAGCTCCTCCCGGCACCCCTGTTGACCCTAAGACAAAAATGATTGTTTCTAAAGAACTGATAGTAAGAACCAGAGGAGGAAATTTTGGAGATATGACTCGCGAAAAAGTTGATTATATCGGGGTATCTCCTGCTCAGATAGTAAGTGTAAGTGCTTCTCTGATACCATTCCTTGAGCATGATGATTCTAATAGAGCTTTGATGGGTTCTAACATGCAGAGGCAGGCGGTCCCGCTGGTTAAGAGTGAGGTTCCTCTTGTAAAAACCGGTATGGAAAAATATGTTATAAGAGACAGCGGTGTTGTTTTGAAGGCGAAGAATGATGGAGTGGTGACTTATGTTGATGGGAAGAAAATAGTTATAAAGAGAGATAAACAGGGAATTTTTCCATGGGAAGAAGAAGATATATATTATCTGAAAAATTTTGTCCGTACCAATCAGGATACATCTTTTCACCAGCGAGTTATTGTGAGTGAAGGTAATAAGGTTTCAAAAGACCAGATTATTTCCGACGGACCTGCGGCTTCAAAAAGTGGGGAGCTTTCTCTCGGAAGAAATCTTCTGGCAGCATTTATGCCCTGGCATGGATACAATTACGAGGATGCAATACTCTTAAGTGAGCGTCTTGTTAGAGAGGATTTTTTCACCTCAATACATATAAAAGAATTTGAGGTACAGGCGAGAGAGACCGAACTCGGTCCTGAAGAGATAACCTCTGACCTTCCCAATACTCCTGAGGAAAGACTGAAGAATCTGGATGACGAGGGGATTGTAATTATCGGAGCTGAAATTGAACCGGATGATATATTGGTCGGGAAGGTTACGCCGAGAGGAGAGTCTGAACTTACCCCTGAAGAGAAGCTGTTAAGGGTTATTTTTGGGGAAAAAGCAAAGGATGTCCAGAATACTTCTTTGAAGGTTCCTCCGGGTACAAAAGGCACTGTTATCAATGTGAAAAAATATACCCGCAGGGAGAATATGTCCGAGCAGGAAATATCTGGGGATTTAAGAAAACTGAAAGCAGAATATCTTGCCAAAGAGAAAATAATAAAAAAGGTTATAACAGAGGAACTGAAAAAGATTGCCAGTGCACACAACATAAAGCATAAAGTTATGCCTACTCCTGAAGGCTGGCATAAATTTTTGAACAAGGTTTCTGAAAAATACAAGGACAGTGCACTAAAACTCGTGAATTTGGGGGAAACCGAGCTGGAGGCACTTGATAAGGAACGGAAAAATGAGATTTTGAAGATAAAGAAAGGGCCGGAACTGGACCCTGATGTAATTTGCAAGGTTGTTGTAGAGGTGGCAATTAAAAAGAAGGTTGACGTCGGGGATAAGATGAGCGGCAGGCATGGCAACAAGGGTGTTGTTTCCAAGATAGTGCCTGAAGAAGATATGCCATTTCTCAAGGATGGTACTCCTGTGGATGTGGTTCTTAATCCTCTGGGCGTTCCTTCAAGAATGAATATAGGACAGGTTCTTGAAATGCATCTGGGCAGGTCTCTAAAGACTCTCGGGTACACTACTGAAACTCCTATTTTTGAAAGTATAAAAGAGTGGGAAATAAAAGACCTTCTTAAAAAGGCAGGGTTTTCTGAAGATGGCAAGGATGTTTTATATGACGGGCAGACAGGGGTGCCTTTTACCCAACCCATAGCGGTAGGTTATATGTATATGATGAAATTGAAACACCTTGCTGATGAAAAGATTCATGCAAGAAGTACAGGTTCATATTCTCTCGTAACCCAGCAGCCCCTCGGCGGCAGGGCCCAGTTTGGAGGACAGAGACTTGGAGAAATGGAGGTGTGGGCGCTTGAGGGTTACGGTGCCGCACATATATTGAAGGAAATGCTGACGGTAAAGAGTGATGACACCGAGGGCAGAAAAATGATGTATGAAAGCATCGCGAAGGGTATTGATTACCGGGGTGACAACATCCCTGAATCCTTCCATGTTTTAAGAAGAGAACTCCAGGGGCTCGGTCTTGATTTGAGGGTTGAGAACGTAAAAGTGAATGGTAAAAATAAAGAAGTTGCCAGTATTAAGATTGCTTCCCCACAAACTATGCACTCATGGTCCCATGGAGAGGTGAAGAAGGCAGAGACCTTGAATTACAGAACATTTAAGCCAGAACGGGACGGTCTTTTTTGCGAGAGAATCTTTGGTCCTGTGAAAGATTATGAGTGTTCATGCGGTAAGTATAAGAAACTGAGATATAAAGGGATAATATGCGACAGATGTGGAGTTGAAGTCACCACCTCAAAAGTCAGACGTGAAAGGATGGGACATATAGAACTTGCGACCCCCGTATCCTATGTCTGGTTGTTTAAAAGTACTTCTAACTGGCTCGGAATTTTGCTTGATATGTCTCAGTCTGAACTTGAAATGGTGATTTACTATGAAAGGTATATAGTGATAGACCCGGGAACGACGCACCTGAAGGAAAAAGAACTTTTGTACGAAAAAGATTACCATGAAAATCTTGAGAAATACGGCAATAAATTCAGGGCAGGTATAGGAGCGGATGCAATTAAGGAGTTATTGAAAAAGATAGATTTGCATAAGGTTGAGGATACCATAATACAGCAGTTGCGGAGTAAGAAGAAAAAAACATATGGGGCAAGAAGAGTCCTGATAAAGAAACTCAGGATGGTTCAGGGATTAATTAAAACTGAGGTTAAACCAGAATATTTTATAACCAGTATCATTGCTGTAACGCCGCCAGATTTGAGACCTTTGCTTCCTCTCGATGGAGGCAGGTTTGTTGCGTCTGACCTGAATGACCTCTATCAAAGGGTGATAAACAGAAACAACCGTTTAAAAAAACTTATTCAACTGCAGGCTCCGGATATAATCGTAAGAAATGAAAAAAGAATGCTACAGGAATCTGTTGATGCTTTGATGGATAATGGTAAACGTGGTAATCCTGTTCTGGGTAAAGGCAGAAGGCCCCTTAAGTCTCTGGCGGATGCTCTCCGTGGAAAACAGGGGAGATTCAGACAGAATCTTCTGGGTAAACGTGTTGACTACTCCGGTAGGGCTGTTATTGTAGTGGGGCCGGAATTAAAACTGCATGAATGCGGAATTCCTAAAGAGATGGCTCTTGAACTTTTCGGTCCTTTTGTCCTGAGGGAGTTGCGGAAGAGAGAGTATTTTCACACTTTGGGAAGTGCTAAAAGGGCTATCAGGGAAAACAGACCGGAGGTTTGGGAGGTGCTTGAAAGAGTCAGTAAAAATCATCCTGTACTTTTAAACCGTCAGCCAACCCTGCACCGATTAAGCATACAGGCTTTTGAGCCGAGATTAATTGAAGGTAATGTTTTAAAAATACATCCACTTGTATGCCCAGCCTTCAATGCGGATTTTGATGGTGATACAATGAGCGTTCACCTGCCACTTACTCCTGAAGCATGCCTTGAGGCGGAATTGCTTGTTAAATCCACGACGCATATACTTTCTCCTGCTAATGGGAAGCCTATAGTATCTCCCACAAGAGATATTGTTATGGGGTTTGCATATCTGACATTCCAGAGTGAGGAAAAAGAATATCCTTTACCTATTTCAAGCTTTGATGAGGCCATATACCTTTATAATCTTAATATGCTTGAGTTGCACAGACCTGTAAGGGTAAGAGATAACAAGGGTAATATGCTCACTACGACAGCAGGCAGGATAATCTTTAATGAGATAGTCCCTGTTGAAATACCGTTTAAAAATGAAATGTTTGAGAGTTCAGGTGTAGAAAAATTAATAGGGGAGATACTGCAAAAATGCGGATATGCGGCTACAGTGAAGTTTCTTGATGAGGTTAAAAACCTGGGTTTTTACTATGCTACCATAGGTGGTATAACCATAGGTATAGATGACCTGAAAGTACCTTCAAGCAGAGATGAAATTTTGGGAGAGGCCAATGAAGAGACAGATAAAATACGCAGAAATTACAAAACAGGAATTATTTCCGAGGGTGAGAGATATCACAAGCTTGTTGACCTCTGGACATCCACTACTAATAAGATAGGTAGAGCCGTGATGGATACTCTCAGAGAGGATACTTCAATAGAACCATTCAGAATAAATTCTGTTTATCTTATGGTATCTTCCGGAGCAAGAGGAAATAAGTCTCAGGTAAACCAGTTGATGGGGATGAGAGGTCTGATGATAAAACCCAAGAAGGTTACAGGAGAGATAGGGGAGATAATAGAAACGCCTGTGAAGAAAAACTTTAAGGAAGGGTTGTCACTCCTTGAATATTTCATATCCATACACGGAGGTAGAAAAGGACTTGTTGATACTGCTCTGAAAACCTCCGATGCAGGCTATCTCAGCAGAAGGCTGGTAGATGTTGCTCATTCTGTCATAGTGATGGAGGAGGATTGTGGAACCCTTGAAGGGATGCTTATCAGTCCACTGACTCTTGGAGATGAAGAGATATTGTCTTTAAAAGACAGGATTATCGGCAGGGTAGCCCTCGACAATGTAGTTGATATTGTTACAGACAGTATTATAGTTAAGGCAGGTGAAGTCATAGATGAAGACAAGGCTCAACGTATAGTTGACACGGGTATAAATAAATTGAGGGTGAGGTCAGTACTCACCTGCAAGGCAGAAAAAGGTGTATGCTCAAAATGTTATGGGTGGGATGTTTCAAAGAGAAAGATGGTTAACATTGGAGAATCGGTGGGTGTTATAGCAGCACAGTCCATTGGAGAACCGGGTACTCAACTCACACTTAGAACTTTCCACACAGGAGGTGCGGCATCAAGAAGTGTTGGATCTTCTGCTTACAAGGCTCAAAAGGATTGCACTGTAAGGTATCTTGAGAATCTTAAAACGGTTAAGAACAGAAAAGGTAGAGATGTGGTTATCCAGAGAGAGGGGAAGATAGGTCTTTATGACGAGAGGGACAGGGAAATAGATACCTATACCTTGAGAGTCGGTTCTGAGATACTCATAAAAGATGGACAAAAGGTAATCTCCGGAAAAACAATATCTACATGGGACCCTTATTCAATACCTGTTATATCCGATGCTGAAGGTACTGCGGACTACAAAGATATAGAAATAGGCAAGACGGCTAAAGAAGAGGTTGACGTTACAACAGGCATAAGAAGGAAGGTTATAATCAGACAAAAAGAGGAGATGGACCCACAGATTTTAATACTCAACGATAAAAAGCACATTCTTGGTGTTTATCATATCCCTGAGGGTGCGCATATTATGGTGGAAAAAGGGGATAAGGTGGCACCAGGAGATATTCTTGCAAAGATATTCAGAACCGAAAGGAGGGTTCAGGATATTACGGGTGGTTTACCGAGGGTATCGGAACTCTTTGAAGCACGGAATCCCAAGAATCCAGCCATACTCAGTGAAATAGAAGGTCTGGTTGAGGTTATTTCGGCTGCCAAAGGTACAAGGAAGGTTGTGGTAACCAATGAAGAAACAAATACCAAGAAAGAATATGAGATTTCTGCGGGGAAACACCTTCTGGTAAGTACAGGTGATAGGATAAAATCTGGTGAGAGAATTACGGATGGGCATGTGGTGTTAAAGGATATATTGAAGATAGAAGGGGAGAAAAAAGTACAGGAGTATTTGCTGAACGAAATACAGAGTGTTTATCGCGTTGAGGGGGTTTCCATAAATGATAAACATATAGAGGTGATAGTCAGGCAGATGCTTTCCAAGGTCAGGGTTGAGAATCCTGGGGATACGTATTTGCTTGAAGGAGAAGAAATAGATAGATTTAAAATGCAAAAGATTAACGATGCGCTTCCTAAAAATAAAAAGTCGGCGACTTTCAGACCGCAGGTTCTGGGGATAACAAGGGTTGCACTGAACAGTGAAAGTTTTATTTCCGCAGCCTCTTTCCAGGAGACGACCAAGGTGTTGACGTCTGCTGCGTTGCTGGGAGCGGAAGATTATCTTGAAGGACTCAAGGAAAATGTTATTTTGGGTAGGCTGATACCTGCTGGGACTGGAATGTTTAAGGAGGTTCATAAGGAGCAATCTGTTACTGTCGTTGAAAAAGAGAAAGAAATAATAGTTCAAGGTCAGAAAACATAGGAGAGAATAATGCCAACTTACAACCAACTTATAAGAAAGAAGAGGAAACAGAAAAGGAAGAATTTGAAATCAACAGCTCTTGGCGGTAATCCGCAAAAAAGAGGAGTTTGTCTGTATGTTAAAACACAGACTCCCAAAAAACCCAATTCAGCTTTGAGGAAAATAGCCAAGGTTAGACTTACCAATGGAAAAGAAGTAATTGCTTATATACCAGGTATAGGGCATAATTTGCAGGAACACTCTATTGTTCTTGTCAGGGGTGGAAAGGTAAGAGACCTTCCTGGTGTTAAATATCATATCTTGAGAGGAACATTTGATACTGGTGGTGTTGAAGGAAGAAAACAGTCAAGGTCTAAATACGGAGCTAAAAGACCTGCAGAGAAAGGTGCAAAGAAAGCGGAGGGTTAAAATATGCCGAGACGAAAAAGAACGGGTAGGAGTGAAGAGATTTCTGGTGATCCGAAATACAACGATTATGAGGTGTCTACATTTATAAATCTGCTTATGTGGGACGGCAAAAAAGACCTGGCTTACAAGATGTTTTACAATTCTATGGATATAATAAAAAGCAAAACAAATGAGGAACCACTCTCTGTTTTCAAAAAAGCATTGAGCAATGTTAAACCCAGAGTGGAGGTCCGTGCAAGACGGGTTGGTGGTGCTACATATCAGATTCCTGTGGAAGTACCTTCTAAAAGGAGTCTGGCTCTTGCAGTGAGATGGATGATAAAATCTGCCAGAGCAAGAAAAGGGAAATCTATGGCTGAAAGGTTAGTAGATGAGTTCATTGAATCGGCGAAGGGTGAGAGTCCCAGCGTTAAAAAGAGAGAGGATACTCACAAGATGGCAGAGTCTAATAGGGCCTTTGCTCATTACAGATGGTAATGAAAGTTTTCAACCCAATATTGTCAGATACTTGCTAGTGTGCTGTTTCCAACAGATCTTTACATTTGAAAACTCAGCCCAGCACACTGAGGGAGAGTGAGGGAGAATCTCCCTCACGTCCGGGGGAGAACAGGAACGGTTTCTGTGACGTTAGGAGGGGGCTTGCCCCCTGCCTAAAAGTGTCGTGTAACGAAAATACAGCAAAAGTAAAGAAATTTATGAGA
>CAYOYL010000039.1:0-2763 GCA_964408175.1 uncultured bacterium | reverse complement strand
AGGGTGCATCTTGAGGGGTTTGTAATAAAAGAAAGAAGTAAACTTTACAGTAACTGGAGGGCAACAAAGCCCCTTGATTTATTGCTTTATGAGCAGGGAGTGATAGGGATAGAAGGGATTGATACGAGGCGCGTGACCATCCTGCTCAGGGAGAAAGGGGCACTGAAGGCAGGGCTCTTTACAGGGAAGAACAGTCCTAAAAGGATGGTGGAGAAGGTCAGAGGTTCCCGGAGTATCGTGGGAGTGGACCTTGTGAGGGAGGTTGTTGACAGGCCATATGTCTGGTCGGATAAAGGGAGATATAAGGTTGTTGTACTTGACTGCGGGGTTAAGTATAACACCCTGCGTCTTCTTGCCGAGCGGAATATGAAGGTGGTTGTTCTGCCTGCTGGTATACCGTGGCAGGAGGTTGTGAAGGAAGAGCCCGACGGGATACTGGTATCAAACGGTCCCGGGGACCCTTCGGCAGTGCCTTACATAGTGGAGAACCTTTCCAACCTGATAGAGCGGTATCCTGTCTTCGGCATCTGCTTCGGGATACAAGTTATTTCGCAGGTTTTCGGAGGGAAGACCTACAAGATGAGGTTCGGGCACCACGGTGCCAATCACCCTGTGAAGGATATTAAAACAGGCAGGATATACATTACAGTTCAAAACCATTCTTTCTGCGTGGATATGGACACACTGGATGCAAACGAGATTGAGATGACGCACCTGAATCTGAATGATAATACGCTTGAAGGAATTGTGCACAAGAAGATGCCGGTCTTCGCTGTACAGTTCCACCCTGAGCATGCGCCCGGCCCTCCTGATGCAGTTTATCTCTTTGACCGGTTTGCGGAGATGGTTATGGAGAAAGGGGCATAGAAAGGGAAGTGGTTCCGATTTCGGTGAGAGGTACAGAACAAATGGGCAAGAGAACAGACATAAAAAAGATAATGCTGATAGGTTCGGGTCCTATCGTGATAGGTCAGGCATGTGAATTTGATTACTCAGGTTCGCAGGCATGCAAGGCATTGAAGGAGGAAGGATACACTGTTGTGCTGGTCAACAGCAATCCTGCCACAATAATGACTGACCCTGATATGGCTGACAGAACATATCTGGAACCGCTTACCCCGGAGATAACAGAAAAGATAATAGAACGGGAGAGGCCCGACGCTCTTCTGCCGACAGTCGGCGGGCAGACCGCATTAAATCTTACGGTGCAGTTGACGGAAATGGGCGTTTTGAAGAGGTGCGGCGTGGAGGTTATTGGTGCAAACTATGATTCCATAAGGAAGTCTGAGGATAGGGGGCTTTTCAAGAAGGCGGTCAATGACTCTGGCTTCAAGGTTCCCGAAAGCGGTGTGGCGTATAACATGGATGATGCAGTGGATACTGCGGAAAGGATAGGTTTCCCTCTTATCATAAGGCCTGGATATACCCTCGGAGGAACCGGCGGCAGTATTGCCTACAATATTGAAGAATTTAAGGAGATGGCTGACAGTGGACTCAAAACAAGCCCTGTAAGTGAGATACTCATTGAGCAGTCTGTTCTCGGTTGGAAGGAATTTGAACTTGAGGTAATGAGGGACAAAAAGGGCAACGCGGTTGTTGTATGCTCAATAGAGAACTTTGACCCTATGGGTGTGCACACCGGGGACAGCATTACCGTTGCGCCGGTGCAGACTCTCACCGACAGGGAGTATCAATCTATGAGGTCCGCTGCAATAAGGATAATGGAAGAGATAGGCGTTGAGACGGGCGGTTCAAACATACAGTTTGCCGTGAACCCCGACAACGGGGAAATGGTCGCCATAGAGATGAACCCTCGTGTTTCAAGAAGTTCGGCGCTTGCCTCTAAGTCTACCGGCTTTCCCATTGCGAAGATTGCCGCAAAACTTGCGGTTGGATACACCCTTGATGAGATACCCAATGACATTACCAGAAAGACCCCGGCCTGTTTTGAACCGGCGATTGACTATTGTGTTGTGAAGATACCCAAGTTCAATTTTGAGAAGTTCCCGCTTGCGAAGCCTTTTCTGTCGGTTTCAATGAAATCAGTGGGTGAGGTTATGGCAATTGGAAGAACATTCAGAGAATCTTTGAATAAGGCACTGAGAAGTCTTGAGGAGAAGTTTTCCGGGTTTGAGGATATCAGCCTCCCTCTGGAAACCGTTTTCGGCATAGGCAAGCCCGGTCCCCAGAGGCTTTTCTATCTGAAGAAGGGGTTCAACGAAGGGATGTCTATTGATGAGATGTCGAAGATATCAAAGATTGACAGGTGGTTTTTGTGCAATCTCAAAGAGATTGTTGATGCCGAGGTGGAGATAAGAAGATATAAGGGCAGAAAGATTCCCCGCTCCGTTCTGAGGAAAGCCAAGGAGTACGGTTTTTCAGACAGGCAGATAGCGGCGTTAACCGGGAGGCGTGAGGAAAAGGCAATCAGGGCGATGAGAGAAAGGTATGGGATAGTAGCGGACTATAAACTTGTGGATACATGTGCGGGGGAGTTTGAGGCATACACCCCCTATTATTATTCAACATACGAATGAACAGTTGAACAAAGAGGGGAAAATTATGGTAGGTATCATTGATTTCGGTTCGCAGTACACCCAGTTGATTTTGCGAAGGGTGAGGGAATTGAAGGTTTACTGTGAGATTTTTCCCTTTACTGTCTCTTTTGATACTCTGAAAGCAAAGGATGTGAAGGCAGTTATTCTCTCAGGCAGCCCCGGACACGTGGACGTTGACAGTATTAAGAGTTTTGATAAAAGGATA
>CAYOYL010000038.1:0-2794 GCA_964408175.1 uncultured bacterium | reverse complement strand
GGAGGATTTAGAGGGAGGAGATATGGAATATATCAAGATAGATGGACAGCGTGCTTCAAGAGTCTGTATGGGCTGCTGGAACATAGTGGGGGATGCCACATGGGGACCGCAGGACGAAAAAGAGTCCATAGAAACAATCAAAACTGCTCTTGACAACGGGATAAACTTCTTTGATACTGCAGAGGCTTACGGCAACGGCTACTCAGAGGAACTCCTGGGCAAAACACTTTCAGGGATGAGAGAAGAGGTGGTAATAGCAACAAAAACAGCAAGGCTATTACCTGATGAGTTAACAAAAAGGTGTGAGGAAAGCCTGAAACGTCTGAAGACAGACTACATAGATATATATTATCTACACTGGCCTGACTGGAATATACCGTTGGAAGAAACCGTTGGTACAGTAAAAAAACTGGAGAAAGCGGGTAAGATAAAGATGTGTGCAGTCTCCAACTTCGGCAGACATGACATAAATGACGTCCTGAAATATTATGACATAAAAATAAACCAGGTCGCCTACAACCTGCTCTTTCGTGCTGTGGAGTTTGAAATACTGCCTGAGTGCACAAAAAAGAATGTGGGGATTGCCTGTTATTCATCAATTGCAGAGGGGCTTCTGACAGGAAAATTCTCATCCCCGGAGGATGTTCCTGAGGGAAGAGCAAGGACGAGACACTTCTCCATGTCAAGAGCCCAGACAAGACATAAAGAAGAAGGTGCTGAAACGCTTACCTTTAATACAATAAAGGCAATACGTGAGATTGCTGATGAACTCTCCATATCTATGGCTGAGATATCCCTTGCCTGGCTGCTTGCCAGAAAGGGCGTCTCTTTTGTCATCGCCGGCGCACGCAAACCTTCCCAGATAATCCAGAACAGTAAGGCAGGAAGCCTGAAACTGCCCAAAGACGTTATTTCCAGACTGGACAAGGTTACAGAAAAATTGAAAGCGTCCCTCGGTCCTAATCCAGATATGTGGAAGTCAGTTCCAAGGATAAGATAGTTAAAATGAAGACTGTTCTGTGGAAACAAGAAGGCGTTGACTAAGATGGGCATCTGCAAAAAGAAGGGAGAAATAACAAAAGCAAAGATAAATCTGGCAGAAAACAACTGAAAGATGGGTGTAAAAATGAAAAATGACATTATCTCTTATGGCTCGCTTTTCAATACAGGAAAGGTTAATACGCCTGATGAGAAAGATAATACCAAAGGAGTAGAGGTATATAATCCTGGAAAATTTTTTAACGGCTATACGCTTTTCTGCAGAGGTTCAGGCAACCATTTTTATTTGATTGATATGAAAGGAAAGGTTGTCCATAAATGGGAGATAAAAAATTCATCCATCCATTTTGGTGAATTAACACCGGAAGGGCATCTCTTCTATTCCACAACGGACAGGTCTATAGAAAAAGGGAGGGGCATTTATGAGTTAGACTGGGAAGGAAATCTCGTCTGGTATTACGGGTGTCCGGTTGACCACGACCACATCCTACTTGAAAATGGAAATATTCTGATACTGTGCAGGGAAGAGATAATAGACCCGAGTGTAAGAAAAGCACTCTGGCCTGATTACCGTGCTGCTTTTTCTCCGTATATGCTTGAGGTAACCCGGGATAAAAAGGTAGAGTGGAAATGGCACGGAAGTGAACATGTAAAGGAATTAAGAGAGATTGTAGGTCTGAAATTTCCGCGTGACGGAAGCGAACTTGACAGGGATAGAGACTGGGCACACTGCAATACCTGTTCGCCCCTGCCTGAAAACGAAAGCGGGAAATCAGACCCCAGATTTAAAAAAGGCAATATTATCTTCAGTTACAGGGAGATGGATACCATCGGGGTAATAGAAAAAGAAACAGGAAAGATAGTATGGGCATGGGGCCCTGGAGAAATACTCGGACAGCACAAACCCGTTATGCTAAAAAATGGTAATATCCTTCTGTTTGACAATGGATGCCATACCCCTGAAAAACAAAGAGGATACTCAAGGGTTCTGGAAGTCAACCCTTTGAAAGGAAAGATTGTTTGGGAGTATAAGGCCTCACCACCTGAAAGTTTTTATTCTCCTTATGTCTCCAACCAGCAGAAACTACCCAATGGGAACGTACTTATATGCAGTGGGGGACAGGGACGAATCTTTGAGGTGACGGAAGAGAAAGAAATTGTCTGGGACTATTATAACCCTTTTTGCAGTAGAGAGGGACACTGTGGTTTATACCGACATTCAGGAAGATATAAACCAGAAATTATTGAGCCCCTCCTGAAATAATTTTTTGTGGGGAAACCATAACCTATGTTTCCCCTAACCTTAGACTCTTGCAGTAAACCTTTTTTGCCCGCAGAAGTCAAAATAATAAAGGAAAAAAAGGGGGTTGCTATGAAAATAAAAAAGACTCTTATTCGGTGTACATCACTCATTATTATTTCTCTCCTTATGGTTTTATCCGTAACTACTGTTCAGGGATACGTGGAAACGGAGCAATACAACAGGTTCAGCAAGGAAGAACTCACCCAGATGCTTGCCCCTATAGCCCTGTATCCTGATTCACTCCTTGCCCAGATACTAATGGCATCAACATATCCACTTGAGATTGTAGAGGCCGAAAGATGGCTGCACAGATACAAAGAACTGAAGGGTGATGCGTTATACAATGCTCTAATGGATAAGGACTGGGACACCAGCGTTAAGTCACTATGTAACTTCCCGGACGTCCTGTTTGCCCTGAGTGAAAAGATTGACCAGACAAGAAGACTGGGGGATGCTTTTCTCAGCCAGGAGGATGAGGTTATGGCTGTTGTC
>CAYOYL010000037.1:0-3380 GCA_964408175.1 uncultured bacterium | reverse complement strand
TGTTCCCGCCATTCCTTCCATAGTAAAGTTTTCATTTTTTGTTGCCCCCTTTATGTGCTTTCAACCGGTTGGCAAGAAGTTGGGTGATTCCCTCCTCGGTGAATCCCAGACTGATTGCCTGATGAATCACCTGTTCTAAATTTTCAGATATAATCCTCTTTCTCTCTGATTCAACTATCTGTTTGACCTCATCAGATATAAAGGTGCCGCCGCCCCATTTACTGTTTATTATCTTTTCGTAACGCAGTTCCCTGTAGGCACGTGCAACGGTATTGGGGTTTATCCTTAACTGCATAGCCATGTCTCTGACAGGAGGCAACTGGTCTCCTGATTTTAAAGCACCGCAGGCAACCAGATACCTTATCTGTTTCATAATCTGCAGGTAGGGTGCCAGTCCGCTCTCAGGATTTATTTTTATATACATTTATTAACCTGTTGTATTAATTCTCTAATACAATTTTACCTGATGGTTATTCCCCTGTCAACGGTAAGGATGCCGGCTGTCAGGTTACAATGAAAGAACATACTGCCAAGGGTAACTGTGGATGCCTTTGTAAACGTGAAAAGATGACGGTGCACGGGAAATTATACTGGTTGAGCCTATGATGTCCGGCAGGTCGTTTTTCATTCTGACAAGAGAGCCTGCATGTTTAGACGTTATGGTGGAGGAACTCTTGATTTCAAATAGGTGTAATTTCTGGTTTATCTCAAGGGCAAGGTCAATTTCCAGTCCGTCCTGCGTACGCAGATAGTAGATTGAGGATAACTGTCCGAAGTGCAGGAATCGTTTCCAGAAATCGGCAATGATAAAAGTTTCAAATAGGTAGGAAAACTGGGGGCTGTGAAGAAGGGTTTCTTCATTTCTTATGCCTGAAAGATAACAGGCCAGAGATGTATCTGTAAAATATAACTTGGGCCTTTTTATAAGACGCTTGCCTATGTTCTTATAGTATGGGTATAGAAGCAAAACCTGGTAACCTGTTTCAAGAAAAGAGAGCCATCGTTGTGCCGTTGGAACTGCTATGCCGATATCTCTTGCCAGTTCAGTAAGATTTAAAATCTGTCCTGTTCTTCCTGCACATAGTCTCAGAAATCTCTCAAATTGATTAAGGTCACCCACCTGAGCAAGGTTCCTGATATCCCGTTCAAGATAAGTGGAGATATAGGAACCGCACCACAGGTCTTTATCAACGGAGGAATTAAGGGCTATTTCTGGGTAACCGCCTTTCAGTAAAACTTCGGGGAGAGACGTTTTCTTGACAACGGGTTGAGCCTCGGATATTTTGCCGATGAGTCTGCCGACATCGCATACCTTATTGCCTTTCCCTGTCCTTTCACCAAAGGAAAAGGGCAGAAGAGATAATACGGCAGCCCTTCCGGCAAGAGATTCACTTACCCCATGCATAAGAGTAAAATTTTGAGAGCCTGTCAGTACCCAGAACCCCGGTCTTCTATTTTCGTCTATGGAGGTTTTGATATATGGAAGTAATTCGGGGACGTATTGAATTTCATCAAGGATGACGGGTGAGTCTATATCTTCCAGAAAACCTCTCGGGTCGTCCTTTGCACGCATCCTTACGTCAGGAGATTCGAGAGAAATATACATATGGGTTTTTCCCAACAGATGCTTTACCATAGTTGTTTTCCCTGACTGTCTGGGGCCTGTGATAACAATGGCAGGAAAAGATTCCAAAGACTTATTAAGAGGTATTGCAAGGGTTCTCTCTGTATAGGACATAGAAATATTATACCCTGAAAATATAATATGTCAAGTTAAATATTCAGGGTTGTTGTTTAAGGTTTCAAACCGGACTGAAGAACCCTTCCCCTTGAGGGGAAGCACATATTTGCGACACTTCTGTGTTGCTCCTTATCCCGATACCGTTGAGTATCGGAACTCAGTCGCACCTTGAATTGTCATCAAATCTAAAATTCCAGATTGTCAATTAATTTACTGCGTCTGTATTACATCAAAAGTGTTTCTGCCAGCAGAGAAACAGTTTTCTCTACCTCGGGAGAAGGTTTTTCAGAAAACGCCGTAGTCTTCGGCTGTATGCCCAGTATCTTACATACGGCCCCTGTCTCCGACTGCAACTGTTGTATGATAACCGGCAGTGAAAAGGTATGGGTGGATACAGTGGTCTCCCTCAGTTCTCCCGGCTTTATTACCCTTACCTCTCCGGGAATGCCGCCGAAGTCCACTGCATCTATGAAGACTACGGTATCCGGCCTGAATTTCTTTATAACCCCGAGGTAGTTTTCAATGGCATTTTCTGCATTTATTACCTTAATCCTGTCTTCATGCTTTGCCTTGAGCAGTCTCTCCGCTACCTCACAACCTGCACCATCATCTCCCTTCAGCCTGTCGCCCAGCCCCACGATTACCACCCGTCCATTCAGTCCCAGTTCTGGCAAGGAGGCAAAAGAGACAGAGAAATAATAAAGCCATTCTTCAAAACCCTCTCCTGTTTTTGCGGACAGGGGTATAATCTTTGTTTCAGGTGCCGTGGACTTCAGATTTCTGGTAAAGTTAGAAAAACTAAATTCTGTATATTTTGCTATGTCTATTTTGTTTAAAATACAGAGCCTTGATATGTAGAACATCAGGGGATATTTCAAAGGCTTCTCCTCACCTTCAGGGACACTTGAGATAACAATGTTCACATTCGTCCCTAAACGAAACTCCGCAGGGCATATCAGATTACCAACGTTTTCCACAAAAAGGAAGTCTATATCCTTCAAAGGCAGGTTTCCCAGCCCTCTCCTCAGCATATTTGCGTCAAGGTGGCAGGCACCTCCGGTGTTTATCTGCACGACAGGTATTCCGAATTTTTCAATCCGCTCTCCGTCTATACTGCTCTTTATGTCACCCTCTATAACCGCAAGGGAAAAGTCTTTTTGCAGATGCTTGATGGTTCTTTCAAGGACCGTTGTTTTCCCTGAACCCGGGGAGCCCATTACATTCAGGGCAAAAACCCCGTTTTTTTTCAGAAGGAGACTGTTTTCTTCCGCAATGCTGTCGTTCTCCTTCAAAAGACTGGCTCCCACCTCTATTGTTTTTATTTTTTTCACCATTATCCTTGATTGTAACACATTCAGGCACATCTGACCAACAGTTTCTTAAAAACTGAAATCCCGACAGAAAAATTTATAATGTGAGGGAAGAGAAAAGGAAAGTATGAGGAGCGAGTGCGGAAGGGCAGCAATAAGACAAGGTGAAAAGCGTAAGCGTTCGGACGATTACCTTACTCGGAGCTGTCTGAACCCTCCGAATAGGAGGGTGAGTTCTCCGAGAGGACGATTTCACCGTAGTGTGCTCTCTGAAAAATCTACTTTCATTTGAAAACGTGACATAGCACACTGAGGGAGCGTGAGGGAGG
>CAYOYL010000036.1:0-37983 GCA_964408175.1 uncultured bacterium | reverse complement strand
TTTTTCGCAACTGGAAAGATTTCATTAAGGGAAGTACCATTGCATTTGCAGGATTTTTTGTTGCATTTTTCGTGACCAATCCGTATTTTTTTATTACTTTTCCTGCTCCCCTGATTGAACTTGGCCAGCATACGAGACGGGTATTCAGCGGTGGTTTTTACCTAATATCTTTGTTTCATGGACTCGGAATGTTCTTGTTTCTCTTCTGCCTCACAGGTATTGTTAATGCGTCTATTCTGATGAAAAGGCAAAATGGATTTCAGAGAAAAACGACTGTCTTACTTTTATCGTGGACGCTTTTCTTTTTTCTGTTTATCTCTCTCTTCGCAAAAACCTTTGCCAGGTATATCCTGCCTGCGGTTCCGTCACTGATTATACTTGGATGTATTGGGTGGTTTGGTATTTATGAAAAGATGCGTCTTCCTCTCAAGAGAGTTTTATCTATTGGCTTTATTCTCACAATATTATGGACTTTTGTTTACGGGATGAGTTACAAGACGCTTTTTATAAAGGAAAATATCCGAACTGAAGCGGGAGTGTGGATTAAGGATAACATTCCTGCAGGAAGCAGTATCGGGGTGACTGAGGTGCCCTGGCAGTTTCAGATGCCGCCCTTTGACTATTACAGGTATAATGTGGTTGTGACAGGGTATGATTTTGATAAAGCAGAAGAAAGAAAACCGGATTATTTTATTTTATCCTCTTATCAAGCCCAATTGCCTCCATATCCATTGAGGTTACAGAAGGAACGCGTCGATTTCTGGGAAGAGTTCAGAACTTCAGAACTTTATAGAGAGAAGAAGAGATTTCAAAAGTTTCCGCAGTTCCTTGGATTTACCTTCAGGACGGATATTTTACCTGAAGACCTGATATATCTTAATCCCACGATAGTTGTCTTTGAGAAGGAAATGGAATGATGGGAGAGACCTTCAACTACAACCTTCCGAAGGAGTTGATAGCACAGTATCCTCTGATGGAGAGAGAAAAGGCACGTATGATGGTTCTGCACAGGGGAGAGAAGAAGATAGAGGAAGATGTTTTCAGCAATATAGAGAATTATTTCAATGGTGGTGATGTTCTGATTTTGAATGACACGCGTGTTATACCTGCAAGGCTGAAGGGGAAAAAGGAGACAGGGGGAAGGGTTGAAATATTCCTGTTGAAGAAAACTGAGCCTTACAGGTGGGAGGTTCTTCTGCGTGGAAATGTAAGGGTAGGGCAGACCTGCCGGATTGAAAAAGATGGAGACTCAGAGGGTGTGAAGATGATACAGAGAACAGAGTCAGGTAGTTACATCGCTGAATTTCATACTGACAGTGTAGAGAGGATATTCAGGTTTGGAGAGACGCCATTGCCGCCATATATAAAGAGAAGTCCCACTGACAGAGACAAAGATTTTTACCAGACTGTTTATGCGAATAAAGAAGGGGCAGTGGCAGCTCCTACCGCCGGACTGCATTTTACAGAAAGTATATTAAAAAGGATTGAAGATAAGGGTGTAAAGATTGTCTGTGTCACACTGCATATCGGATGGGCCTCTTTTAAAATGTTAAGAGGCAACAGAAATACGGTTGGAGAGGAGTATATGGAGGTTCCTGAAGAGACCGCCAATATTATAAATTCTGCGAAAGAGTCAGGAGGAAGAGTTTTTGCCTGCGGGACAAGTGTTGTAAGAACCCTGGAGAGTGCAGTGGATAAAGGGAAGGTTGTACCGAAGTCGGGATATACAAAACTGTTTATAAAGAAAGGGTTTGTATTTCATATAGTTGACCACCTGATAACAAATTTCCACCTTCCGGGTTCAACGCACCTGTATCTGTTGTGTGCATTTACAGGCATTGATATAGCGGAAAATGCCTACAAGATTGCAGTGGATAAAAAATACAGGTTTTATTCCTACGGTGATTCTATGCTGATAATCTGAAAAAGGGGGCAATCTACTTTTTATAAATGGGAACAGGCACCTCATAGAAAACATTAGGAGTCAGTCCCCATTTATAATCGGAGACGCTGTTTTGGGATGTTAAAATGTTCAGGATAATAAAAAAGGATAAGGAGACGGATGCGCGAATCGGTGAGATTGAGACGCCCCATGGTGTGGTGAAAACTCCCTGTTTTATGCCCGTTGCTACACTCGGTTCTGTTAAGGCATTATCTTCAGAAGACCTGAATGAGATTGGTGTGGAGATGCTCATTGCAAATGCTTATCACCTTTATCTTAAACCAGGACTGGATATAATTAAAAGTTCAGGTTCTATACACAAGTTTATGAACTGGAACAAGCCTGTCGTGACTGACAGCGGAGGCTTCCAGATATTCAGTCTTGAAAACGTTAAGGTTGAGGAGAATGGCGTACATTTCAGGTCAAAGATAGACGGTTCCTCTCACTTCATCACTCCGGAAAGTTCTATAGAGATACAAAAGACCATAGGGGCTGATATTATTATGGCGTTTGACTACTGCCCCAGAGAATGGAATAACTATGACGAGGTAAAACTAAGCACTGAAATGACAGTAAGATGGGCTGAAAGATGTCTGTCTGTATTTGAAGGGAGAAAACAGCATCTATTTGGAATTCTACAGGGAGGGATATACCAGGACCTTAGAGAATTGTGCATAGAAAAGATGAGAGGTATGGATTTCCCGGGGTTTGGATTTGGAGGTCTAAGTATAGGAGAGCCCTTTGAAAAATCTGTAGAAACAGTTGAATTTATGGTTAAGAACATCCCTGAAGATAAGGTCAGGTATTTTATGGGTCTGGGTATGCCACTGCAGATTCTTGATATGATAGAGAAAGGGATAGACCTTTTTGACTGTGGTATGCCCACACATATTGCCAGGACCGGTTCCACCCTTACATCAGCAGGGAAGATAAACATAAAGGCGGGAAGATATAAAAAGGATTTTTCACCGCTTGATGAGGAGTGTGATTGTTTTGTATGCAGGAACTATTCAAAGGCATACATAAGACACCTTCTTAATACCAGTGAGATACTTGGGCTGCACCTAAATTCCTACCATAATCTCTATTTTATGCTCAGGTTTATAAAAAACGTAAGGGAAGCAATAGAGATGGGCAGGTTTGGAGAATTTCGCAAAGAGTTTGAAATGAAGTATAATATAGGGAAATAAGATTAAAAAGGGAGGCTATATATGATATTTGCACAGGCACAACCGGCTCAGGCAGGTTCAGCAATAAGCGCTCTATTACCGCTGATTCTGATATTTTTTGTCTTTTACTTTCTTTTAATTCTGCCGCAGCAGAGGAAACAGAAGGTGCATAAAAAGATGCTGGATGAACTGAAAGAAGGAGATAAAATCGTAACTGTCGGCGGAGCAATGGGTGTGGTAAATAAGATTAAGGATAACGTTGTAACCATTGAGTTTAAAGATGGAGTGAAGATAGACTATCTAAGAAACGCCATATCTCAGGTGATGAAGCCTCAGATGTAACAGGAAAGAGAATGGAAGAAAAATTCCCACCTCAGTATGACTCCCGAGGTATAGAAAACCGTATGTATGAATTCTGGGAGAAAAAGGGTTATTTTTCTACCGCAGGTCATAAGAAAGGTAGAAAGAAATATGTTGTTGTGATTCCGCCCCCGAATATCACAGGTTTCTTGCATATGGGACATGCCCTGAACAATACTATTCAGGATATTGTTATACGTTGGAAGAGGATGGCGGGTTTCAATGCACTGTGGATACCAGGAACCGACCATGCCGGTATAGCAACCCAGAACGTCGTTGAGAAAAAACTGCTGGCTGAAAAAAAATATAGCAGAAAAGAGGTCGGCAGGGAAAAGTTTATTGAAGAGGTGTGGAAGTGGAAGGATATGTATGGCGAACGGATAATCTTCCAGTTGAAAAAACTGGGTGCATCCTGTGACTGGACCAGGCAGAGATTTACCATGGATGAAAAACTGTCCCGTGCAGTAAACGAGGCTTTTGTTCACCTTTACAACAAAGGACTTATTTATAAAGGAGAACGAATCATTCACTGGTGTCCAAGATGTGGTACTGCCTTATCTGATGAGGAAGTGGAGTATAGAGATGAAAAATCATTTTTGTATTACATAAGGTATCCACTTACCGGCGGCGGTTTTATAGAGGTTGCCACGACAAGGCCTGAGACAATGCTCGGTGACACTGCTGTTGCCGTAAATCCTGTTGATAAGAGGTATAAAAAGGTACTGGGGCAGAAGGTGAATCTGCCTTTTGTTGACAGAGTCATTCCGGTGATTGCGGATGAAAAGGTTGAGAAGGATTTTGGGACAGGGGCGGTAAAGGTTACTCCCAGCCACGACCCTGCGGATTTTGATATTGGCAAAAGGCACAATCTTCCTTTTGTTACCGTCATTGACGAGGAAGGCGTGATGAATGAAAACGCAGGTATGTTTAAGGGACTGGACAGGTTCAGGTGCAGGGAGGAGATAGTAAAAGAACTGGAAAAGATGGGTCTTCTTGCCAGAGTTGAGCCTTATGCAAACAGGGTAGGGCGTTGCTACAGGTGCGGCAGTGTGGTGGAGCCGTATCTTTCCTCGCAGTGGTTTGTGAAGATGCAGCCGCTTGCAGAACCTGCGATAAAAGCAGCAGAAGACGATATTCTGAGGTTCTATCCTGAGAGATGGAAGAAGGTATACCTGAACTGGTTGTACAATATCAAGGATTGGTGCATAAGCAGGCAGATATGGTGGGGACACAGGATTCCTGTATGGTACTGCAGAAGATGTGCAGAGAAAGGTTCGAAGGATGGTAAACAGAGTGGAGTCTTTGTTTCTGCGGACAGACCTGAAACCTGCCCTTACTGCGGAAGTAAAGATATCTATCAGGACCAGGATGTTCTTGACACCTGGTTTTCATCCTGGCTGTGGCCGTTTTCTGTCTTCGGCTGGCCTGAAAAAACAGAGGACATTGAGGTATATTATCCTACCGATACACTTGTTACCGCTCAGGAGATTCTTTTCTTCTGGGTTGCAAGGATGGTAATGGCAGGATATGAATTTATAGGGAAAGAACCATTTGAAAATATATTGATACACGGTACGGTAAGAGACAAGACCGGCAGGAAGATGAGCAAGTCTCTCGGTAATGTGATAGACCCTGTAAAGATTATTGAAGACTATGGGGCTGACAGTTTGAGATTCAGTTTGATTTCTATGACTGCATCCGGACAGGATGTTTTTCTTTCTCCCACCTTTTATATCAAGGGGAGAAATTTTATGAACAAGGTGTGGAATGCCTCCAGATTTATATCTTCCGGAGCAGAAAAGGCAGGGGTGGAAAGGGTTGAGTTACCAGAAAATTTTGAAGGTCTAAAATTTCCTGAGTTGTGGATTCTATCAGAACTTGACAGTCTTATTATAAAGGTGACAGGAGCACTTGATTCTTTTCGTTTGAATGAGGCCCTGAATTCATTGTATGACTTTTTCTGGCATACTTTTTGCGACTGGTACCTTGAGATATCCAAGGTTTATCAAGAACAATACACAGGGTATTTTAAGGAAAAGGTTGTGCCCTTACTTTTTTACGTACACCTGACGGTAATGAAGATGCTGCATCCGTTCATCCCGTTTGTCACGGAAAGGATATGGCAGATTTTTTCTAACTACTGTGTTGTCGGAGCGGAGAGTATTATGATGAGTGATTGGCCTGCTGCCCTTCTTCCACGGATAGAGAAGGGAAAAGAAGAAAGAGAGAGAAAGAGCATGGAAAGTATTATTGAGGTTGTAACAACGATAAGGGATATAAAGACAAGGTTTTCTATCCCGATTGTGAAACCAATTGATTGCTATTTTGACAAGGTGCCTGAGGGATTATTTAGCGGTCTCATATCAAGACTGGCTGGGGTGGGGAATTTTTTCTCTTTTGATGCTCTGCCGCAGGATGCCGAAAATATCCTGATAAAAAACCTTCAACAGGGTAGACTTGGAGTGTCATTTAAGGGTATAATAGACATTTCGCAGGAACTGAGTAAACTCTTTAGAGAGCAGGAGAAACTGAAAGGGTATCTGGAAAAGATTGAGAAGAAGTTGCGTAACCCCGAGTTTGAAAAAAAGGCACCCGAAGATGTGAAAGAGAAGGAAAGAGAAAAACAGCGACAACTCAAAGAGTCTATAGACAACCTTGAAAAGGATATAGAATTTTTGCAGGCTAAATAGTTACCTTAAATCCCCCTTAATCCCCCTTTTTCAAAGGGGGAGAGAGTGAGAGGAGACCCCTTTTCCAAAGGGGGCAAGGTATAAAAGTACCCCTCACCTTAATCCTCTCCCCCAAGGGGAGAGGAGAGTGGTGAAATGGGGCATGGAGGATTAAAGAGGAATGATGGGAGGAACAATGGATGCATTTGTTGAAATGAGCGGTAAGCAGATACGGGTTACTGAAGGGATGGAATTTTGCACGTTTAGACTTAAAGGTAAAAAGGTCGGGGATAAGGTGGAGCTCAGCCCTGTATGTTGTATTGATGGGGATAATATTATTGTTGATGAGAAAAAACTTAAAGGTATTAAGGTTGTCTGTGATATCCTGAGTGAGCGAAAAGGCCAAAAGATATACTCTTTTAAGAAAAAACCGAAGACCGGTTATAAAAAGGGGTATGGTCATAGAGATAGATTGATGACTTTGAAGGTGGCAAGTATAATACAAAAGTGAAGAGACTAAAAGAGGTTGCAGAGCAGAGTTTCGCAGGCAGGAAAGCAGTTCTTATTGGATTCAGGGAAAGAGAAGAAAGTGATACGGAAGAGTCTATAAAAGAACTTGAATTTTTGTGTAAAACCCTCAAACTCAAGGTCGTTAAAGGTTTCGTCTACAAACCAACCGTTATTCATCCTGCAACATACATAGGAAAGGGAAGGGTTCAGGAAATAAAAGAGCATTCAGATAGAGAAAAACCTTCCTTCGTTATCTTCGGCATAGAACTTACCCCTATTCAACAGAGAAATCTGGAGGAGATATTAGGTGTACGGGTTATAGACAGAACAGAACTTATACTGCATATCTTTGGCGAGCACGCAAAGTCCAAGGAAGGAAAAATACAGGTTGAACTTGCACGTCTTTCTTATCTCCTTCCGAGGCTGACAGGATATGGTATATCTCTTTCAAGGGTTGGGGGAGGACTGGAGACCAAAGGTCCTGGGGAGATGAAACTTGAGGTTTACAGAAGGAGAATCAAGGACAGAATATACCGACTGAAAGAAGAAATGAAAGATGTGGAAAAGCACAGAGAGGTCATACGAAATTCAAGGAAAAGAAAGAACTTTCCGCTTGTCACCCTGCTTGGATATACAAACGTAGGTAAAAGCAGTCTTTTAAATAAACTGAGTGCCGCAAATCTGCTGGTGGAAAACAAGTTGTTTTCAACTCTTGACCCTGCAACGAGGGCTGTTTATGTCGGAGAAAACAGGTTATGCCTGATAAGTGATACAGTAGGGCTGTTATATAATATACCTCATCATATGATAGAGGCATTTAAGTCAACGCTTGAGGAGGTGGGGTTCAGTGACCTTATTATTTGTTTATATGACAGTTCTGCATTCAGTATGGGAAGGCAGAGAGATACCATGTCAGAGGTTTTTAGAATACTGGAGGTGGAAGAAAAACCTCATATAGATGTTTTTAACAAGATAGACCTGCTGAGCCCTGAAGAATTATCCATAATTAAAAGTGATAATCCTAACGGGCTGTTCGCTTCTGCTCTCACAGGTGAAGGGATTGGTGAGTTAAAAGAATCTATAAGGAGGCTCTTGTATGGAGATGCAACTACATCCAGATGATAGGGAAAAAGTTCAGGAGATATTATCCGTTCTGAACAGAGAGGAAAAATTTCTTTTAACAACCCACCGTAACCTTGATGGTGATGCCATAGGTAGTGAACTGGCACTGTATGATATGTTAAGGGCTATGGGGAAAGAAGTGGTAATTGTTAATCAGGATAGAACACCTGCCATATACAGATTTTTGCCTTATACAAGAAAGGTTAAGCTTTGTGGTGAGGTTGTTGATGCCGAAATAAAGCCTGATGTGAGTATTGTAATTGACTGTGGTTCCCCGGAGCGGACAGGGAAGGTTTTCAGCCTGATAAAAAAGGCGGAGTTTATTATCAATATTGACCACCATTTTTCTAACTCAGGATTTGCGAATATAAACTGGATTAACCACAGATTTTCAGCAACAGGCGAGATGGTATATTTCATACTTTCTTTTGACGGAAGAACACTTACAAAGAAAGAAGCAAACTGTCTCTACACTGCTGTACTTACCGATACGGGTGGCTTCGTCCATAACATCAGCCAGCATACAATGAATGTTGTTCAAAATCTGGTTGCCTCAGGAGCTGAACCTGAAGAGATTGCAAGAAAAGTCTATTGTGAAAGGCCACTGAGGTCGGTTAAACTACTTTCTTTATCTCTGAACAGCCTGCAGTTTAACAGACAGGAAAAGGTCTGCTGGATGAAGGTGGATAAAGATATGTACCGCAGTACAGGAACGAAAGAGGAGGACACTGAAGGTTTTATAGATATTCTTATAAAGATTAAAGAGGCAGGCATTGTTTTTTTGCTGAAAGAAGGGAAAGACAGGATTAAGGCCAGCCTCAGAAGCAAGGGGAATTTTGACGTGGAGAGAATAGCGGCTGAGTTTGGTGGCGGCGGACATAAAAAAGCGGCAGGGTGTTATTTTGAAAACGTTACGATTGAACAGGCAGAAAAGAAGATACTTGCTGCTATTCGCAGGTCCACCTCTTAGGTTCTTCTTTCTCGGGTGGGGAATCAGGATGGAGGGGTAACAAAAGATGAATGGAGTAGTAATCGTAAACAAACCCAAGGGAATTACATCCTACGATGTGATAAGATTTTTCAAGAGGACCTTCCGTTTGCAGGATAAGATAGGTCATGCGGGAACCCTTGACCCGCTTGCCTCGGGCTTACTCATAGTATGTCTGGGCAAAGCAACCAGACTCAGTTCCACTTTTATGAGAATGGAAAAAGAATACGTAGCAAGAATGCTGCTCGGGGTGATAACAGATACGGATGATATTAAAGGAGAAATAATAAAAAAAGAGCCTGTTAATGTTGATGAAACAGAGGTAAAAAGAGTTATCAACAGTTTTATCGGTGATATTGAGCAGGTTCCACCTGTGGTATCTGCCATTAAGCATAAAGGGAAGCCCCTTTATAAACTACACAGACAGGGGGTGGTAGTCGCTCCCTGTCAAAGAAAAGTTTTTATTAGAGAAATAGAGATATTGAGTCTGCAAATACCTTTTATAGATTTCCGGGTGGTATGTTCAAAGGGGACATACATAAGAGCGTTATGCAGGGATATAGGAAATGCACTCGGATGCGGAGGTACCCAAACAGAATTGAAAAGAACGAGGGTGGGAGATTACAGGTTAGATGAGAGTTTTACTCTTGAGGATATAGAAAAAAAAGGAATAGAAAACTGTCTAATTCCGATAGGTGGAATAAATGTCAGTGCTACAAAAAGCGTGTAATCCGCTCCTCTTAAAAAATGAAAGATAAACTACAGATAAGTGTTTCAGGGATACGAGGAATTTATCCAGAGTCTCTAACCTCCGATGTTGTATTTACATTCGGTGTTGTTTTCGGAAGTTATGTTAAGACAAAGAAGGTTTTTGTAAGCAGGGATACGAGAGTGAGCGGGGATTCCTTAAAGAATTCAATGATAACCGGCCTGCTCTGTACAGGAAAGGACGTTGTTGACCTCGGTATTACTCCAACTCCTGAAATGGGATACATAATAGAGAAGATAGAGCCGTCCTCAGGCGTTGTTATTACTGCCAGTCATAATCCTCAGGAGTATAACGGTATAAAGTTTTTCTCCGACAAAGGAGTGGTTCTTAATGCTGAAGAAGGCAAAAAACTGCTTGATATCTATCATAAAAAGTCTTTTACTGTTGTGAAAAATCCCGGATTTGTTTCTTCTGAGGATTATACGGAACAATATTTTAACAGTATATACGGCACAATAGACATTGAGAGAATCAGGAAGAAAAAATTCAAGGTTGTTGTTGATGTATGCCAGGGGGTCGGTGCACTTTTATCAAGAAGGTTTCTGGAGGGTATGGGGTGTGAGGTTGCGGTTATAAATGCCGAACCACAAGGTATTTTTTCTCACAATCCTGAACCTCTCCCAGAAAACCTTAAAGAATTGTCACTTAAGGTTGTTGAGGAAAAAGCGGATATAGGATTTGCCCAGGACCCTGACTGTGACAGACTTGCTTTTGTCTGTGAAGATGGTACGATACCCGGGGAAGAGCTCACACTCGTATTAGGTATAAAAAATATTCTTGAAAAGAGTACTGGAAAGAGACCTGTTGTCGTTAATCTTTCTACAACAGCACTTGTGGAAGAGGTAACGCGAAGGTTCAGTGTGGATGTTTATCGGACAAAAATAGGAGAGATTAATGTTGTAGAAAAGATGAAAGAGGTGGGTGCGGTCATAGGAGGAGAAGGCAACGGGGGTGTTATATTCCCTGCGGTTCACTACGGCAGGGACAGTTTTGTGGGGATGGCACTTATACTGGAATATCTTGCTATGACAGGTAAAAAAGTTTCTGATGAAACGGAAGGCTTGCCTGAATTTTTTATGTTCAAAAAGAAGGTAAGGATTTCTCCTGAACAGAAAGATTATCTGATGGAGGAACTGAAAATAAAATATTCATCAACGGAAGAAAATGTTAGTCTTGAGGATGGTATGAAAATACTGAGAAAAGACGGATGGATACATATCAGAGCATCAGGTACCGAACCTATTATAAGACTTTACGTTGAAGGTAAAAACAGGGAAATGGCCGAGCGCTACCTCGCCGAGTTCGCCGCACTTTTACCATCGTGAGTAACAATTTTTATTTCCAACCATCCCAGAAAATTTTGCCCCATCTTACATCGGAGTCATGGTATTTCTTTTTCATTTTTACCAGAAGATTGCGCAGTCTTGAGACCCTGTTTTTCTGACTTTTCTCTGAAGCAAGATTATTCATCTCAAAGGGGTCCTCCTGCAGGTCAAATAGCTGGGTGGTTCTTTCCCCGTTAACTTTATATTCAACCAATTTAAATCTCTCTTCGCGTGCCGCCCTCTGAAACTGGGTGTATGCAAAAAGCATCTCTTTGCGTATCTTATAAGATGGGTTTTTCAGGGTCGGTACAAGACTTGCACCATCCACTGATTTTGGGATGGGAAGACCTGTAAGTTCGCACAGGGTAGGAAAAATATCAAAAAGATACACAAAAGCATCCCTCTTTTCGTTCCTCGGTAACTTCGGTCCACACATAACAAGTGGCACATGAATACTATGTTCGTACATATTTTGTTTCCCCATTAACCCATGCTGTCCCAGTGCAAGTCCGTTGTCTCCCGTTAATACAATAATGGTATTCTCAAACCTGCCAGTCTCTTTAAGTGCTTTTATTACCCTGCCTATATTGGCGTCAAGATGGGTTATCATCGCATAATATTCAGATATGTGTCTTTTTATCTCGTCAGGTGTTCTCGGAAAGCCTGCAAGCAATTCATCTCTTATATGGAGTGCTCCGTTGTCAAAGGAATGACCGCCCATAAAATTAGGAGGCAGAGTAATTTTTTCTGAATTGTACATCTTGAGGTATTTTTCAGGCATTGTTCTGGGGTCATGTGGTGCTAAAGAGGAAAGGTAAAGAAACAAAGATTTATCTCTTCTGTCTTTTTTTATGAAGTCTATTACGGCATCGCACAACAATTCACTTGAGTGTTTCCCTGCTGTTATATGTGTGCAGTCTCTATACTCTATTTTATTGGAAAGACCAGCGTTGGGACAGAACGGCAGTTTTGTTTCATATTTACCTGCAGGGTCAAAATCGTATACAGGTACATTCCAGTGGTCACTCATTCCTCCGAAGAATATCTCCGCCCCGTCGCTAAAACTTCTTGCATAAGAACTTTTCCCGTTGTGCCACTTGCCTGTTCCGAATACCCGGTAGCCTGCTTTCTGGAAAACAGTTCCCATCAAAGTATGGGTTTGGGGAATAGATAGACCTGAGTCTTTAATGCGAAACAGCGACCTGCCTGTATGTAACATTGCCCTGCTCGGCATGCACACTGCCCCTACAGTGCCACCCTGTATGTAAGAGTGGGTGAAGGATACTCCGTTTTTTACAAGACTGTCCATATTGGGTGTTATAATATCCTTGTTGCCCAATACGTTGATGGTGTCAAAACGCTGGTCATCAGTGATTATAAACAATACATCAGGTCTCTTTTTTGTTTTAGCCATCTATCTTCTCCTGTAAGGTAAAACTATCCCCAGATTCTCAAGATTACTCTGTATTGTTGTCCGGTATTTTTTTATAAAACCTCTCTATACAATCCACAGCATCTTCAGGCTCGTCAACAATGGTAAAAAGATTCAGGTCTTTATTATCTATGTAACTTTTTGGAATCACCTTTTTTTCTAACCAGTCAACCAGTCCTCTCCAGTGGTCTCTCCCCATAAGCACGAGAGGGAATTTGTGTATCCTTTCAGTCTGGATAAGTGTTACTGTCTCTGCAAACTCATCAAGTGTGCCGAATCCTCCGGGAAAGATAATAAACCCCTTTGCATACTTAACGAACATCACCTTTCTTGTAAAAAAATACCTGCATGATATAAGCGTCTTTATGTATGGATTTGGTTTCTGTTCATGCGGCAGTTCAATGTTTATTCCTATGGAGTCTCCATTTACCTCCGATGCTCCTCTGTTTGCGGCTTCCATAATACCGGGGCCGCCGCCGGTTATAACTGAATATCCTTTTTCTGCAAGAAGTTTTCCTGCTATGACTGCTTTTTTGTACCACTCGTCATTTTCTTTGACTCTTGCTGAACCCCAGACCGTTACCGCGTTTTTGGTTTTTTCAAGGGTCTCAAACCCTTCTACAAACTCCGCCATTATCCTGAATATTCTCCATACATCAGACTCATAAAGGTTTTCATTCATTGTTAACCTCTCTTCTCCTTTTCAGGATTTTACTTCCGTTCCGTCATGCTCTGACTCCTTTACTATAAGTGTGAAGCCGTCGTATGCATTTACAACCACCGTTGCGTCCTTCGGGATTTCGCCGGTTTCACTGCGTGCCTTCCAGTACTCCCCCTGTATGAAAACAGTTCCTTCCGGGTTCAGTGTTTTGACAACCCTTGCCTTCTCACTGAGCAGTCCCTCCTTACCGGTTGTGATTTTCCTGCTTTTTGTCCTCCATAGAAACCATATTGCGAGCCATAGTATAATTCCTACAGTTGTTACAACCCCGACTATCAGGGTGTTGGGTATCTTGATGTCGGACATCGGACGGAAAAGAAAGAATGAACCGAGCGTAAGCGTTATTATGCCTGAGATGATAAATAGTCCAAATGAAGGGGTTACTGCTTCTATGGCGAAGAAAACAAAACTTACTGCAATGAGTAATAAACCAGAGACATTTATGGACAGGGTATGCAGGGCGAAGAATGCAAGGATAAGGGATACTGTACCGACAATTCCGGGGATTCCCAGTCCAGGGTTGTACAGTTCCATGAGTATGCCCAGTGTGCCGAGCGTCAGCAGTATATAGGCAATATTTGGATTTGCAATAATTTTTAAAACCCTTTCCTTAAAACTCTCCCTCGGTGTTAATAATCGTGCATCCTTTGTGTTTAAAACCTTTTCTCTGTCATTTATCTTTATGGTCTTTCCGTCTATTGCGGTTAAGAGTTCACCTGTATCGTTTGCTATTACATCTATAACCCTTTCATTCAGTGCCTCAGTTTCGGTTGAAGAAATACTTTCCCTCACAGATTTTTCTGCCCATTTTGTATTCCTGCCGCGGTGGCGTGCGATACTTTTTATAAAACTTACCGTATCATTTATAACCTTTTCTTCCATTATTTCATCCTGCTTGCCCCCGAGGTTTACCGGGTGGGCTGCACCTATGTTGGTGGCGGGGGACATAGCAATAATATGGCAGGAAAGTGCAATAAATACTCCGGCAGAGGCACACTGTGAACCCTTGGGATGGACAAACCCTATGACAGGAATGTCGGATGCCAGTATCTCCTGAACTATTTTTCTTGTGGAAGATAGTAAACCCCCTGGAGTGTCTATTGTGAGGATTACAAAGTCTGCGTCGTTCCTCCTTGCGAGCGTTAGAATGTTTTTTATCTGGTAATAGGTGATGGGGCCTATGGCACTGTCTACATTTAGCATATATCCAGTATTCTGTTTTGCATCTGACAGTCCATGGGTGAATAACAGAAACAGGTATAAACAGAAGAGTATTTTTTTCATTTTAAGCCTCGCATTTCACATCTCATATAATACCACATATTCCATATCTGGGTAATTGTTTTTGACAGTAAAGAGTACAGGAAGTATAATTTACAGTATATAGGAGACGCAAAATGGAAAAAGTGGAAATATATGATACGACACTGCGTGATGGTTCTCAAGGAGAGTCTATATCCTTTACCATAAAAGATAAGATTAAGATTGCGGAGAAACTGGACGAGTTCGGTATTGACTTTGTTGAGGGTGGCTGGCCGGGCTCAAATCCAAAGGATATTTCGTTCTTTGCTCAGGTTAAAAACAGAAAATTCAGGAATGTAAAAATTGTAGCCTTTGGCAGTACCAGAAGGAAGAACTTTTCTGCAGACAAAGACCTGCTTTTGAAAAAACTTCTTGAAAGTGGGACTGAGTACATTATCATATTTGGTAAATCGTGGGACCTGCATGTTCAGGATGTTCTGAGAATTACAATGGCAGAGAATCTGAAGTTAATTGAGGATTCCGTAAAGTTCTTAAAAAAACACGGAAGGATAGTATTTTATGATGCAGAACATTTTTTTGACGGTTATAAAAAAAATCCTGAGTATGCTCTGAAAACACTGACTGTTGCCCAAGATGCTGGTGCGGATAAATTGGTTCTCTGCGATACTAATGGCGGTTCACTGCCTTTTGAAATAGAAAAGATAATAAAGAAGGTTTCCGCTAACGTCAGCGTTCCTCTCGGAATACATGCCCATAATGATTCCGGAGTGGGTGTTTCCAATACCATAACAGCGGTCAGGGCAGGGGTGATGCACGTACAGGGAACCATGAATGGGATAGGAGAGAGATGCGGCAATGCAGACCTTTCCGCTATCATCCCTGTACTGCAACTGAAGATGGGTTACAGATGTGTGAATGACAAAAACCTTGTTCGCCTCAAAGAGGTCTCCCGTTTTGTATATGAAACCGCCAATATGATTCCTCCAAATTCACAGCCGTTTGTAGGTATGAGTGCCTTCGCACATAAGGGGGGAATCCACGTTGACGCTGTCAGTAAAAATCCTGTAACCTATGAACATATTGACCCTGCAAAGGTGGGTAACGAACGGAGGATTTTACTCTCTGAACTTTCAGGTAAAAGTACCATACTTCAGAAGGCGAAAAACTACAACCTTGACAATGACCCTGAAAGTATCAAAAAAATACTTGACAGCGTTACAAAACTTGAGAATGAGGGATATCAGTTTGAGTCGGCTGAGGGGTCATTTGACATTATGGTCAGGAAAACACTCGGTGAATACAGAAAACTTTTTACTGTAGAAGGATTCAGCGTCCTTGTGGAAAAAAGGTGTAACAGGGTTGTTTCGGAAGCAACAGTTAAAATCCGGGTTGATAATTTGGTTGAGCACACAGCCAGTGAGGGTAACGGACCTGTTAATGCGCTTGATAATGCTCTGAGAAAGGCTCTGGTGAAGATTTATCCTGAGATAGAAGATATGAAGTTGACTGATTACAGGGTCAGGATAATACATCCTGAAGAGGCAACGGCTGCTGTGACAAGGGTTGTCATAGAAACGACGGATGAGGATGGGACCTGGGGAACCATTGGTGTTTCCGAGAACATCATAGAAGCATCATGGAAGGCACTGATTGACAGCGTTGAATATAAACTTCATAAGATGGCTGTTAACCGTAATCAATAATCCGCTATGCCCAGAAGATTACGTTGCCGGTTTTTCCTGTAAAGAAATCAATAAGAAGCCATATGCCATTAGCAACAAACTGTCCCACAATCAGACCGATGAAAAAAGACTTGCCTTTCTCGTAAATCTGAGACCCCCCGTAACGTAGTATCATGGTTTTTACCAGCCATGCTATGAATATTGAAAACCAGAGGGCGTTTGTCATCATTATGGTGGAGAAGGCAAGCCCCAATGGGTGGAACGGAAACCACAGAAATCTTGCACGCATTACCTGTAAAAGAATGGTAACTGCTGCGCCTATACCGGTAAAAATAATATAGAGAGAATCAATACCTCCAGGCTGTTTTATCTTTTCCGCCGCATATTTCCATGGATACTGGGGACCTGATACGAAAAACCATGAATTGGCATTTATCGCTCCGTACCTGTATCCGAGAAGTAGTGTTGCCCATACGGATGCAAAAAAGGTTACGACAATGGAGAGTATTATCGCCCAGAAAATCATTCTTTTGTTTCTTTTGATATTCTCAAGCATCTTCAGTCCATTGGCAACCGAAGCCATAACGAACGTCCTTACGTCAGAGGTGTAAACAAAAGTAAGTCCCAGTGCACATAAACCCGAAGGACCTATTCTTTCAGACCCCAGAAGAGATGTTGTAGCGACAGGTGATATTACAGGTGCGCGTGTAGCCGCAAGACCTCCCTCGGCTACAACCCTCGTTATCCCGATGAATATTACAAATGCGAAAAAGATAAAAAGTACAGCGGGCAGGGGAGACAGCCCGCTTACGATGAGCCATGCAAATATAAAAAGGATGGATGCTACAGTCCCCCAGAAAGCAACCCCGTAAGAAACGATTTCATTGTCATCGGAAAGAGCAGGTTCTCTCTTCAGCGCTTTTCTTACCACTCCGGCAAGGTTCTTCCTTGAGGTATAAAATCCGTACAGTACTATGACAAGTAGTGACCCGAAAGACTGCCATCCAAGAAGGGGCCTGTCAGCGTTATATGGCAGAAATTCGGTGACTCCATAGCCCATAATATTAAAAACCCCCTGCTGAAATGTCGTAAAAAGGCAGAAAAACCAAAGGCTGAAGGCAAGTGGCAGGTTAATGAAGTAGGCGAATCCAATCATAGGAAAACTTACCCGGAACTGCAGGTGGACTGTTCTTCTGAATAAGGGAACGTTTGTCAGCAGGTTTATTCCTGGAAAGAGTGGCTGATAAAAGTGTAAGGCATTGATACAACCGACTGTAAAGGGTATAAGAAACCCAAGCCAGAAGACCCTGTTTTTGAAGACCTCGTTTTCTGGAGCGTTGATTAGTTCAAGAGGTGTTTTCGTCATTGGGTAGTTGAGTTTTTCACTCTCCACCCATTGTTTTCTGAGGATAACCATAAGGAATATCATTACAAGAAATACGGCGAGAATGAGTAGTGTCCATGAAAACAGAGGTGTGAACCATGCCTTCCATGGGATAGGTTCTCCTTTAGGTATGCCTTCAAAAAACCATCTCACAGCATTGCCGTCCTGCACGACTGTCCATTTCTTTATATGCGGTAGAATAATCTTATCCCACTGGTTCTGCGGCGTTGCATAGTATCCTGTTCCTGCTATAAGTGGTATAAGATAAAGGTTCAGCCCCATTGTGGGTATTGAGCAAGAGACCAGCATCATTATGTATATCAGGATAAGTTCTGCGTAAGAGAATGAGCCTTTCGGGAAATACTTTCTTGCAAAGTAGTTGTAGAGGGCTATCCAGAAAATGAAGAAAATTGCCGCAGGTGTGGTAAAATCCAGTGCCATAAAAGAGCCCTGAATAACCATCAGATTATACACATTACCGGCTCCTATGCAGAAGGACAAGATAGTTCCGAGAACAATGGCCCGCAGACGAAAACCGCTATTTTCCATAAAATGCTCCTTGAATGTAGGTTCATTATGCCAAATTTACTTTTTAGTACAAAGACCATTTTAGCATAATTTTACTGCCGCTCATAAAAACCAATTTTTTCTGGAATTCCTCTTTTGCCGCTCTTATGCAGAAATTATTTATGTGAGGGGAGAAATGGGCGACATCCCTTTTTTATTTCTTCAAAATATTTTATGTATGACTTTGCCAGTTCCGTTGAGTCAATTATGACGGATGTTTCATTGTTTTTTGCCATTGCAGAATATGACCAGTTGGTGCTTCCAATTACGACGAATCTTTCATCAATAATAATTAGTTTTGCATGGGTGGTCTTTTTGGGTGAATCAAAATATACGGTAATACCGTTGTTTGTGAGATATGCACCTGTTTTTAGATTTTCCGTTGTGGAATGCGAAGAATAGTTACTATCAGACTGGTTGAGGATAACCTTAACATCCACCCCTCTTTTCTTTGCACCTATCAGTTCCCTTATGAAGAGGTTGGTAGGACTGTCTGGATGCTGAGGATAATAACTTGCAAGAAACATAATTATATAGATGGATTTTTCGGCTTTTTTCAGGTGGGTCAGTATTTGTCCTCTGTAATCACCGTTGTTAGCAGGGTATATGCTGCCTTGAAAGGGTTGGGGAGATGACCGTGCCGTAAAAATAAAAAAGAGGGCTGGCAACAATAGAATAACAGGTATATGTTTACGCATCTAAATCCCCCTTGTTCCCCCTCTGAAAGGGGGAAATGAGCATTGCATACTGTTATAAGTGCAGCATAACTGTTGTCGCTATATCTGGAATTTTTTTATAAGGGTGCGTATATCCATCTTTTTCTGATAGAGAGCTTTTCCTATGATGAAACCGTCGGGTTTGTTCTTTAGTGTCTGCAGGGAAGTAATATCCGTTTCCGTTGTTATCCCGCCGGAGACGATAAGTTCTTCAGGCTTTTCAGGACTGTACGAAACCTTGTCCATGATGGTTTTTATTGACTGTATATCTATTCCTTCAAGTGTACCATCCCTATCCACGTTGGTAATGACAAACCTTTTATAACCTTTTTCAAGCAGTTTTTTTATTACGTAGTGCGGCGTCAGGGGAATGGTGACCTCCCAGCCGCTGAGTGCTGTTTCGCCTTTCCTGTAGTCTACTGCCACCAGTATTTTGTCTTTCTGATATTTATCTATTTTCCCAGTCAGTTCAGGGTCCGGAATTTCCAGTTCTTCCTTGAATTGTTTACCGCCGTTCTGATAAAAAAGTTTTATCTCATTTTTTGTAAATCCTTCTTCCATTGCAAGGGGTATCAAAAGAGACGTCCCGAGGATAAACAGGTCTATCCCCTGTTCAGAGAATTTTTCAATCTGTTCGTATCTCCTTATACCTCCGCCGATTTGTATCCTGCATTCAGGGGAATATATATCTCTTGTTTTTATTATATCCTTCAGAGTCTCTTCTTCTTTCTCAGAGAGTTTACCCGTATGTGCCCCCCAGAGAAAAACTATATGCAGCCTTTTTATTCCGGCAATAAAATAATTCCGCACAACTTCCTGCACATCTGTTTTGTAACGAACAGCACTGTTAAAATTACCCTTATACAGTCTTATGATGTTACTGCTTTTTAGGTCTACGGCGGGAATAACCAACATTTTTTTTAATCCTCTCTGTATATTTACACCTCGGATAATTAGGACAGGCAAGAAATGTACCGTCCCTGCCTCTTTTAACAACAAGGGGGACTTTGCAATGAGGGCAGATTCTGTCCTCGGAAGTTTGTTCAGCATTCAATATATTTTCTCTGTATTTACACTGCGGGAAATTGGGACATCCGAGAAACAATCCATATCTTCCCTTTTTAACCGTAAGAGGTATCTTGCAGTTAGGACAGGTTCTGTTTCCTACCAGAATTCTGTTAAATATTTCATTCACCTCAGATACATCTTTCTCAGCCTTTAACAGCAGCGGCTTATAGTCATCATAAAATTTTTGTAAAACGTCTGTCCATTTTCTATCGCCAGTTGCTATCCTGTCCAGGTCGTCCTCCATTTTTGCCGTAAAGCCAGTTTTTATTATCTCAGGGAAAAAGTGCATCAGAATTTCATAAACGACCCTGCCAATCTTCAGAGGTATCAATGCCCGTTTTTCTATCTTTACATATCCTCTGTTGAGAAGAATTGAAATCGTAGGGGCATATGTAGACGGTCTGCCAATGTTGTTTTTTTCCAGTGTTTTAATCAACGTTGCTTCAGTATATCTTGCCGGGGGGCTGGTCTGACGTTCTTCCTTGATGTAGCGTAAAACATTGAGTACCTCGTCTTTTTGAATTCCTGACACAAGTTCCTCGCCTTTATCAATTTTTGTCTCCCACACCCTCATAAACCCGTCAAATTTTATGGAGTTACTCTCTGCCGTGAATCCGTATTCCCCATTTTCTGCAAACAGTTTTGTGTTGTTTATTTCAGATTGTTTCATCTGGCTTGCAACAAACCTTTCCCATATCAGTTTATAGAGTTTATATTGTTCCTCATTTAGAGAACTTTTTGTCTTTTCCGGTGTTCTTAAAATGGATGTGGGTCTGATTGCCTCATGTGCCTCTTGAGCGGAGGCAGACTTACTCTTGTAAAGATGAGGTTTTGCAGGTAGATATGCGTTACCGAAAATTTCTTTTATATATTGTATTGCCTGAGTTCTGGCTGGCTTTGCCACAGATGGTGAATCAGTTCTCATATATGTAATCAGACCGATGTTTCTACCTTCTATTGCAATTCCTTCATACAGCTGTTGTGCTATAAACATTGTTTTTGAGGATGAAAATCCAAGTCTCATCGAAGATTCCTGCTGAAGCGTGCTTGTTATAAATGGAGGATAGGGGCTGACCTGTTTTATCTTTTCAGTTTTCTCCGTAACTGTAAGTCTGCCGTTGTGAAGTTTGTCAAGTATTTCATCAACTGTTTTTACCTCTTTTAACCCATATTTCTCTATTTTCTTACGTTCAATATCAGTAAGGGTAAAAAGTATGGTTTTGCCTTTTTTTTCTGCTTCTGCCTTTACTGTCCAGTAGACCTGCGGAACAAAATCTTCAATTTCTTTTTCTCTTTCAACTATCAGTTTGAGTGCAACTGACTGCACTCTTCCTGCTGAAAGTCCCCTGCCTAAAAAGGGACTTAAGGTATATCCTACGAGCCTGTCCAGTATTCTTCTTGCCTGTTGTGCATCAACGAGGTCCATAGAAATATTTCTCGGTGAATTGAAAGCGTCTCTTACCGCTTCCGGGACTATTTCATGAAATGCCACGCGTTTCACTTCATCAGGCTTTTTACCTATGGCATAGGTTATATGCCATGCAATGGCTTCACCTTCTCTATCCTCGTCAGTTGCCAGATATACCTCGTTATGTTCCCCCGCAGTTTTCTTCAGATTTGCAATTATTGCTCTCTTCCCGGGAATTAATACATATCTTGGCTCAAAGTTTTTTTCTATCTTTACCCCCATCTCATTTTCGGGCAGGTCCCTTATATGTCCCATGGTTGCTATAACCCTGTATTCCTTGCCAAGTATTTCCCCTATGGTTTTTGCTTTTGTAGGTGATTCAACTATAATAAGACCTTTTTTCATCTTTAACCTTTTCTCCTTTCCTCTTTCACAGTGAGGGGTTAATAATTTCCACAGTCTATTATATTACTTTTTTATAATAATAAAAATCAAGTGTTATGTTATAATATGACAATGCGGAGTGGAAAACTGAAGGTTGCTGTAGTAAGCGGACCGACAGGCGGTCATTTTTTCCCCGGTCTGGCAATAGGAGAAGGTCTTATAGAAAGAGGAGTCGTCACAGTAAAATTTTTTGTCCCCCGCAGAAGATATCTGATTGCATGGCTGGAGAAAAAGGGATTTGAATATACGGTTATCCCTGAAGTAAGATTATCTTTCAGAGATTTTCTGTTCCCTGTAAAATTCATTTATGTTTTTTTTAGAACATGTCTGTTTCTCTCAAAGGAAAGGTTCAACGGGATAGTAGTTACAGGAAGTTATGCAACAGTCCCTTTTTTACTGGCTGCGAAATTGTACCGCATTAAAATTTTTGTACATGAACAGAATTTTCTCCCGGGCAAGGTTACAAGACTTTCTGTATTTATTGCTGACCGTATTGCTCTCTCATTTCCCTTTTTTTTCAATTTACCTAAAGACAAGACAGTTGTCACAGGTTTCCCTATTATCAGTGACTTTAAAAAAAGATTCTCACGGTCTGAGGTGCTGCGTGAATTTGACTTTTCCCCGGATTATATAACGGTTCTTGTTTTGGGAGGGAGCCAGGGTGCAGCCTTTATCAACGAAATGGTAATGAAAAGCCTTGTTTATCTTAAGGCCCAAAAAATACAGTTTATACATCTTGCCGGCAGGGGAAATGAATGTTTAGCCGAAACTTATCGCAGGCATAACATACAGACAAAGGTTTTTGATTTTTATTTTGATATGGCAAAACTGTACAGCATTGCAGATATTGTTATATGCAGAGCAGGTGCAGGTACTCTTGCTGAGATAAGTGAGTGGAAACTACCAGCGATTGTTGTCCCATATCCTTATGCCGGCGGACACCAGAAATACAATGCCCTTTATTTTGCCAAAAGGAAGAGCTGTATTTTACTTGAACAGAATCAAAAGGGTATAGAACAGTTTCCTGTATCATTTGAAAAAGTCTTGAGGGAATTAAACTCTTTAAAACAAAGTTTGAAAGTAACCTCTATCTCTGATTCTCAGGGAAATAACGTCAGACAGATAATGGAGTTATTAAATTAATGGAGAAAAACATTGTTGATAAGGTCAGCAGGATTCACCTGCTCGGAATAGGCGGAACGGGGATGAGTGGCCTTGCAAAGTTGCTGCTGGATATGGACAAAAAAGTTTCAGGTTCTGATAACAACCTTTCCATGGTAATTGAGGAACTTAAAAAGAAAAGCATCAAGGTTTTTCATCCGCAGAAGGCTGAAAATGTTGTGGGTAGGAATATAGAACTGGTTATTTATTCCCATGCAATTTTACCGGATAACCCTGAATATAAAAAGTCTCTTGAATTGGGAATCCCCCTGATAAGTTATCCACAGGCATTAGGATGCCTTATGGGAAAAAGAAGAGGTATTGCTGTTGCAGGAACGCATGGAAAAACCACAACCTCATCTTTGATAGTATCTATATTAAGGCAGGCAGGATACTCACCCTCTTTTTTGCTGGGAGGGGAGATTAGAGGTATCGGGAATTCCGGCGTCGGCAGCAGCAACCTGCTTGTTGTTGAGGCATGTGAATATAAAAGGTCCTTTCTTCATTACTCACCTGAGATATCTATTGTTACAAATGTAGAAAAAGACCATCTGGATTATTACAAAGACATAACAGATATTAAACGTTCGTTTACGGAATTTCTTGCAAACGTGCGCGACAAAGGACTGATAATATACTGTGCGGATGATAAAAACATCTCACAGATTACAAAAAAATTGAAAGATAAAAATTTGCTTTCTTATGGACTCAAAAAAGGACAGTGGACCGCTGAAAACGCAAGGTTTGTGAAAAACCATTCTGAATTCAACTGTTTATTTGAAGGCAAAAAGGTTGCAAAAGTAAGACTGGGGATATCGGGGATGCAAAATGTTCAAAACTCTCTTGCTGCTATTGCCTGTGCCAGGCATTTAGGAGTAGAATGGGGAGATATTAAAGAAGGACTTGAAGGTTTTAAAGGCGTTCACAGAAGGTGTGAGATACTTGGGAAAGTTGGTAAAATCACAGTTATTGACGACTACGGACATCATCCAACAGAGATAAAATTCACGCTTAACTGTATAAAAAGTATGTTTCCAAAATCCCGATTGATTGTCGTTTTTCAGCCGCATCAGTACAGCCGCACCCGTTTTCTTCTTAAGGAATTTGCTGCGGCGTTCTCTGAATCTGACAAGGTAGTAGTTCCCGATATCTATTTCGTGAGAGATTCAATGCTGGAGAAAAAACTTGTCAATGCCCAGATTCTTGTTGAAAAAATAAGAAGGAACGGTAAGGAGGCGTTGTATCTTCCCACTTTTGAAGAAATCATTGAATATTTATATGAGATTGTTAGACAGGATGATATTGTACTTACCATAGGTGCAGGACCTGTTGACAGGGTGGCGAGAGGATTGTTAGAAAGACTATCTGAGAAATATTAAAGATTGGAAAAGATACGGGAGAAAAGAAAGGGGATAATGACGGAAATGGGTTTATTTCCGATTATTCAACAGAAGACTTTACAAATTATGAGATTTTGTGTAAAATGGGTATAGATTGTGCACTGTTTGATGATAAATATACAGCAGGTTTAAACCTGGCAGTGAGTTTTGGGTTTGCAAAAAAAGTTTTTGTACAAGTAGAGAATCAGAATATTGTGGAGAGATAATTGCGGATATGGGAATTCCCCTGTTCTATTACAAAACGGGTGAAAAATGAGTAAAAAGATATCCATAAGAAGTGTGACTTTTGTGGTAATGCTTGCTTTTTTAACAAAGGGAGTTTCAGGTAGAGAAGAAATAAATATAGAGGCCTTGAGGTCAGGAACCTTTGAAAAGAAAATCCAGACCATAGAAAGTATAGTTAAAGCGGAAAACAAGATATATCTTCCGGAACTGGGTGCTGTCCTTCAGAATGAGAGCAATGAGGAGATAAGAAGTAAAGCAGTCCTTGCACTTGTAGATATAGGTGATTCTACCTGTAATCCTTATTTTAAAATGGCGCTGGAGGATACTTACTGGCAGGTACGTCTCTATGGTATAAAAGGACTGGTAAAATATGGTGAAGGGAACCTGATTCCTGTTTTCAAGTCTGCAATGAGGGATAGCTACTGGCAGGTAAGGTATTACGCCGCTGTGGGGTTGGGCAAATATGGAGATGAAACTGTTGTCTCTGACCTCATAGGTTATTTACGGGATAAAAATGAAAAAGTGAACGAAAAGGTTTTGTGGTCCCTGCTGGTTTTAATGCGAGGGGATGAAGCCAGAAATACCTTTCAAAAACTACCTGAAAACAGGATTAAACCGGTTCTGGATAAAACAAAAAGTTTAACCCCTGAAATAAGAATAAGAAGTCTGTGGTTACTTGAATCTACAGATGATAAGAGGGCTATTCCATATTTCATAAAGATGCTTTCCGACGAGAATAATGAGATTAAGATAAGGGCTCTCTGGGCAATTGAAAACTTTAAAAGCGAAGAGGGCGGTAAAGAAATAGAATCTCTGTTGGCTGAAGAATCTGTCAAGATAAAGATAGAAGGTATTAAAACTCTCGTTAATCTTGAAATGACAGAGGGGATTGCAGGATTGACCAAAGGACTTTCGGACAGCAATGAGACAGTGAGGATTTACTCGCTTTGGGCACTGGAAAAGTTTAATGCCCCCGTAACTTACCCGGCAATAGTAGAATCTCTTGCAGACCCTTCAGAAGAGGTTAAAGAATATGCTTCAAGACTGATTGAGAAAATTGATGACCCACTTATTCTAATCGTCCTGCAAAGATTTATTGACGATGAAACATTTTCATTGGATTCCCGCCTCTCTGCTTTAACGATACTTGGGAAAATCGGCGACAGCAGTGTCAAAAAATTTATTCTGTCTAAAAAAGTGGATTCTGACTCTCTCGTAAGATATACCGTGATTAAATCTTTCTTTGACCTTGACAGGTTTGATACTGATTACCTTGAAACAATAACCTATCTTGAAAGTAATGATGCTTCTCCGAGGGTGAGGAGTAAAGCCTCAGATATTTTGAATGTGGTGATGCGAGAAATGCGTGTAAAAATGAACAGTCTTGAAGAGTCTGAACGTCTTTTTGCGATTAAAAGGGTGGATGCTCTAATCGGGGCAAAAAAACTTCCCGGGCTGTTGCTCAATATGGCTTCCTCCAAATATCCTGAGGTGCGTGAGAAAACATTAAATCTTATAAGGGAGCAGCCTGATAAGATTTTATCTCGTAGCGTAAGGGATATGATGAAGGAATCGGATGTGTCAATCAAAAAGTTAGCAGCTCTTGCACTGGGAGAAATAGAAGATAGGGGGGCAGTTCCACTTCTTGCAGAAGGGCTGAGACATTTTGACCCTGAAATGCAGTTGATATGTGCATGGTCACTATCTAAGATGGGAATAAAGAAAAATGTTTTTCCTGTAGCTATCAGATATGTTCAAAGTGATAATCCTGAACATCAGAGAAGAGCGGCTGAAACACTCGGGTTTTTAAAAGATAGAAGGGCGGTTTCTATCCTTTTGGAACAAATGACTGATTCCGAACTGGATGTTAAACTTACCTGTGCATGGGCCCTTGCGCGCATGGGAGAAGACAAGGGTATGGAAGTTCTTATCAGACTCTCTGAGGAGAGCATTGAACCGGTGAGGACATCTGCTAATCGGTATCTGCTGGATAGGTCAATACCCTTATCCTTACGGAATAAGATTGCCCAGACAAGAGAAAAAATGCATTTTGAAAAGTTGGGCATCAGGGAAGTAAGTCCAAAGGTTGCAAATGCCAGCAAAACCAAACAGATTATAGAGATAGACGGACTGGATAGAGAAAGATTCTGGCAGACAGCAGAGAAAGAAAGTCTTTTCATTGAGGTCTACGAAGAAAATATTAAATCTGAGATACAAACAAAGGTTACACTCGCCTATGATGAAAGTAACCTGTACTTTCTTTTTATCTGCGACGACCCTGATACTTCAAAAATCAGCCTCAATTCAAGAGATTTTATCACGCTTTCCATCAATCCCCTGAATTCTTTTAGAGAGTGGTATCAATTTGTTATACACCCTTTAAAGCATGTGAGGTATTGTTACATATGGAAATTTTATAGTGATGATGAACCAGAAAGACTCTGGATATCTGACTGGAAAGTGGAAACTAAGATTGAGGATAGACGATGGCTTGTTGAGATTGTAATACCTTTGAAAGACTTAAAGGTTGAAGAGATTTCTCAAGGGGACAGGTGGAGCATAAACTTCCAGAGGGAATCTGAACATATACCCGTAACTTCATGGAGTGGTAGGATAGATAATCCAGAACAGTTCGGGATACTTTATTTTAAGGAGTGAAATGGCAAAAATAAAGATAATATCAATTATCTTGTTTTTTACAATAACTGCTGCCTACAGCAGTGAATGGTTTGAGAAAAACAGGTCTTTATCTGCTGTTTTTTCCCGTAGAGTGTGGACATACATAGAGCGTGCGGACAAAGAAGACAGTGCAGGAAGGTGGAAAGTAGCAGATTCGTTTTTGCGCCGTGCTGAAAGAAAGGTTGAAGAGGTAAAACCTTTCATGGCAGAGACATGGCCCAACGGATGGCCACAGGATGATAGAGATGCACTTGAGATGCTAAGGTATGCAACACCTGATGCATATATGTACAGAATTATAGGAGATTATGCGTACTCACATAATAGGATGAAAGAATCTCTGGAGTATTATGAAAAGTATATCTTGCATTCCATTGTCCCAGACACGGATTATATGGCAAAAATGGCGGATATATTTCAAAAAGAAGACAGGATGCGTGAAGCCAAAATAGTTTATGAAAATATGTACCGTGTTATAGAAGCCAAAAACTTTCATGGAAAGAAATTTTCATTGAGTTATCTTAACGGTAGAATAAAGAATCTAAATCTAAGGCTGAAAAAAACTAACATTTTATTGTTTGATGTTCTTTTTTCCAATGTACAGGATTTTATAAAAAGTGATTTCCAGCAGATTTTTGCCAGTGAAGCCCTTGAGATGGAAAATTTTTCAACAGTAAAAAGGAAGGACTTTGATAGGGTTCTATCAGAAGAAAACCTGACTAAAGAGGACCTCCAGTATTCTGAAGAATTATCAAAGATAGGGAAGATGTTGAATGCTGACTATATACTCAGACCATCTTTAACACTGATAGACAGCTATTTTATTTTCCATATAGACGTTTTTGACCCGCTGAGAGGAATCTGGTTTGAAAATTATGAATACAAGACCCAGTCTTATATGTATCTTTCAAACCTTGTGAGGCGCTTTACTTTTCAATTTCAGGGCAAGGAAATACCATCAGTTTTATTTTTGCCTGAGAATGAGTTACTATGGAGTTATGAAACAGATGACCTGGTAAGTGATTTTAAAATTTCTTCTACCGGGAACAGGATAATAGCAGGTTGTGAAAGCGGCACGGTGTACGTTTTAAACGAGCGAGGTGTGGTTCTAAGAAGGTTTAAGATAACTAACAAGATTATAAAGGTTGCAATTTCTCCCTGCGGAAAATATTATTCATGGTTAGCCCTGGACGGCATAGTCTATTTTGCTGATGAAGTTCGCGGGCTCAGATGGAGTAAAAAAGTTGGAAATTATGGGAGAGCACTGGATATCTCAAGAAGTGGTAGATTTTTAGTTGCAGGTATCAACAATGAGGTGATATTCAAAGACAATAGAGGTGAGACATTCTGGCAGGAAACTATTCCACAGTGGGCCACAGTGATAAGAATAACAGAGGATTCAACTAAGGTATATGCAGGTATGGAAAATGGGGCTTACTGGTGTTTTTCGGACGAAGGAAATATTTTATGGAAAAAAACTCTAAGTAGTAGTGTTACGGATATAAAGGTATCATCAAACAATTATAGTTGTGCAGTTAATAAAACAGGTAAAACTTTTGTTTTTGACTCGGACGGAAATGAACTTTTAAGTTTTAATGCAGGACAGGAGATACAGTACTCGGTTTTTAAACCCGAGGTTATAGAATTGCTGTCAGGGCAAAAAGGGGAATATGTTTATTTACTCTCTCACGATAAGAAACAATTGTGGGAGTACAATCTGAGCGGCAAGGTCAATTTTATTGATGTCATGCCTGATGGTAAATACATATATACTGTCGAAGGTAAAAACATCTTTGCTCTTAAGATTGTCTGGGAATGAAAAAAGGGTAAAGAGAAATAGTGTTTTTCTTAACTTGAAGTATCAATCTATAGTTTATGACAAGGAGGGAAAAGAGATGGTTAGAATAGGAATTATTGGTGCAGGTTTTATGGGCAGTATGCATGCAAACGTCTACAATCTTTTACCTGACTCCAGGATTGTAGGTATTGCAGACATAAGAGGAGAAAAGGCAAAGTCATTGGCAACAAAATTTAAAACTATCCCTTACTATGACCCCCAACAGATTCTTGAAAAAGAAGATATTACCGTTATAGATGTTTGCCTGCCCACGTTTCTGCACAAAGAGTATGTTATTAAAGCAGCAGAAAAAGGCAAGGATGTTTTATGTGAAAAACCCATTGCACTTACGGCGGAAGATGCGGATGAAATGATATCTGTATGTAAGAAAAACAGGGTGCGTTTTATGGTGGCACAGGTAATAAGATTCTGGGACGAATATAAGTTTCTTAAGGAAGCCTACGACAGGGGAAAATACGGGGAGTTAAAAACTCTTTCATGTAAACGCGTTTCGCCCCTACCTACATGGGGATGGCAGGACTGGATGCTCAGTCACGATAAATCGGGAGGTGCTTTAATTGACCTGCATATCCACGATACAGACTTTATAAGGTACCTCATTGGAGAAAAACCTGAAAAGATATATTCAAAAGTCCCAGAAAATAACACCCCTTATTCCCATATATACACCACATTTACTTTTAAAAACGGGCTTATCGTAACAGCAGAAGGTGGATGGGATTATCCTGCGGCTTTCCCTTTTGAGATGGCTTATCTTGCTAAATTTGAAAAAGCTGTTGTTGACTTCAATTCAAAAAATACCCCAACACTTGTAGTTTATGAGTCCTCAGGTAAGGTAGACAAACCTACCTTTGAAAAAGTGAAGGTTGAGGGAACAGGAGGTAATATAGGTGACCTTGGAGGATATTTTCATGAATTGAGATATTTCGTTGACCATATATCACATAATAAACCTTTCAGTGTAGTTACACCTGAAGATGCCAGAGATTCTCTGAAATTGACATTACTGGAAAAAGAATCTGCTGATAAAGGAACTGAAATTCTTCTATGAAATCAGGCTCCGTTTCAATCGTAGGTAAGCCTAATGTCGGGAAATCCACGCTTATAAATAGTCTGCTGGATTACAAGGTTTCTATTGTTTCCTCACGTCCTGCAATCACCAGGATAAAAATACTCGGGATGTATAATTCAGAAGAGGGACAGATTGTTATTCTTGACACGCCCGGTTTTGAAAAAGCACGTAATGAACTCGGCAAGGTAATGTTAAAATCCATATTGAGTTCCTTTGATGACGCTGACCTTGTTCTGTTTGTAATAGAAGCGAGAGGTTGGGACGATACAGACGAAAAGATAATGGAATCCCTTTTAAAGTTTAAAAAAAAGATGATACTCGTTATTAACAAGGTGGATAAAATTAATAATAAAGAGGTATTACTGCCCTTTATAAAAGAATCCTACGAAAAATATAATTTTGTTGAAATAGTCCCTGTGTCAGCATCTAAAAAAAAGAACATAGAGGCTCTTCGGAAGTGCATCTTCAAGTACCTGCCGGAGGGTGAAAGAATGTTCCCCCTAAATATGAAGACAAACATACCTCTGGAATACGTGACAGCTGAAATAATAAGGGAAAAGGCAGTTAACAGAACCTATCAGGAGATTCCCCAGTCCATAGCGGTTGAAGTAGAGGAGATGGGACCGGGAAATAAAAACAAAGATATGATGGTTATAAAAGCCAACATTATCGTAGACAGAGAAAATCTGAAAAGTATCCTTATAGGCAGGGATGGTGTAAAACTTAAAGATATAGGTAAAGCCGCAAGAGAAGAAATAGAAACATTACTCGGGAAAAAGGTTTACCTTGAGTTATGGGTCCGTGTAATAAAAGGATGGCGAGACAGACCCGATATATTCAGGAAATTTGGCTACGGAGATATCTGACTGTTGTAATTTACTTTCAGAGCAATCCATTTTTTAAACGGTGGGAGTTTGATGTCAAGGACTGTAGATTCTGTTTTAATCAATTCTTCTGCCAGTAACCCTTTTTCCATATCGTAAAAAGCAACAATATACCTACCGGGTGTTTTATCTTCAATGGTCAATTTCATATCCTTAATTTCTCTAAAAATCTGTTTTTCCATATCTTTTAAAATATCCTGGTCATAAATCCAGCAACCAGTAAAATAATTATTTCCAAAGGCAACTGCATCAATGTGTTTTTTATCATCTCCTTCCAACTTAACCTTATGTGCTTCAAATATATCGCCTGTTTTATCTATTCCTGAGATATAATCTGAAAAACTTTTATAGAGGTGGAACAGGTTGTTATCTTTTACAAACCTGTGCCACCAAAAAAGTGGAGCGGACGCAAAAGAGAGATGATAACTGTACCAGAGACCCGTGATGATATCTCTTTTCAAATTTTTTTCTGTTCCACCCATGGGGGTCCCACCATATTCCGCTACAAATGTGGGTTTATTAAATCTTCCATTGAATACTATAATTCTGTCAAGCAAACCCACAATAGATTCATTTTTGGAAACATTGTAATAAGCATTTGTGATTGTATAATCAATGATTTCAGAGAGGATTGGATTATCAACCAGTATGGTATAATGTGCTGTAACAAGATGATTGGATGGGTCTAACTCTCTCAGGTATCCTGCTATTTCATTATACCAGTCTGTAACTTTTTTTTCACTGTCTTTATAAAAATTGTGTTTTGCCCCTATCAGATTCATCTCATTAATAATATCCCAGGAAAATATGTTGGGAGAGTGAGACCATCTCGCTATAACGTACCGCAGTTGATTTTTGAAAGACTTTTTTGCGCGTATATCAGAGAAAAATTCATCAGGAGATGTTAAAAAACCTCCATTTTTTATATTGTAAGGGTTATCCTCCCATTCCTTGTCACACCATGTGCTTAACTGCCCGTGGTTAACAATAACAAGTTGTATATAAATATTATTTTTTTCCGCTGCTTCCAGTATTGTATCCAGTTTCCATGCATGTCTGAGATTATAATATCCCAATCCTCTGTACCCAGGTCTGTTTTCTTTCCATTGCAGAGATGCAAACCATGGTGCAAGCCATATTTCAACAAAATTCAGGTTGTTTTTATGCATATCAGAGAATATATCTTCATAGTAGTATGTACCGCTGTCCGCATCTACCTCCTTTTTTACCATTTTAGCATATCGAGCATCCGTGGGAGAGCGGATGTTCAGCCCCAGAGGATAAAAAAAATCTCCATTGTTAAAAGAGAAATAATGGTTATCAGTCCTGTTTACACCCAAAAAACCAGGTTTATCTGAATCAGTAACGGTAAATTTACCTTCATCTGAAACAAGAATTTGTTTTCCCTTTGATATTCTGATGTAGTACCTGTAAACTCCTTTTTTAGACGGGGTAAATCTTATTTTCCATGATGGATAACCTACAGGTGTGAGAATTTCTTCATTGTCTTTAATCGCCCTTTCATATTTCTGATAATAAAAACCAGGTACAATAAAAACGTTCTCTTCAGGGTCTGTAAAAACACCGTCAGTTGCTATTTCACTGCTGTCAAAAGGATTTTTAATTTTCCATGCAATCTGAAAAGTAATCTCAAAACGTTCGTATTTTTTGAGGTCCTGGGTGTTAAATGAATAATCCGGGAATGCAAAGGTGTTCCCCTTGAATGCATCTATGTAGATACAAACAGGTATCTCTGAATCTGAAAAAAACTTCAGTCCTATTTTTCTAATACCAGATAAAGACTTTTCTGACCAAGGATGACTGTGCCCGATACTTTCCCAGAATATACTTTCCGGCTGAACGTTCAATGTCAGTCTATTCCACTTACCTGACAGTAAAAAAAAAGACTGCGTTTGATACCACAGCCACTCATTATCCTGGAGTAATACACGGACACTGATGTCCTCTGGAGCATTCTCCGGGGCATAGATATTTAAAACTATATCGTTATACCTTGATAGGTCTTTGAAAAAATCCTTTTCGATGCACCCTTCACCAGGAAACTTCAAACCAACTTTCATGGAGCGGGTGCCTTCCAAAAAATTTTCTGAGGAAAAAGAGATGCTATTTACAGCGTTGTTTTTTATATCTGTTGTCTTCCATACCTCGGTATCTTCTTCAAAGCCAGAAAAGACAACATTCTCTCCGAAACAGAGAGTGGTACTCAGAATGATAAAGATTACAACAATCTTTTTATGCATATGGGAAGAATTAAGATTTTTTCCTTTTCCTTCTTTTCTGTTCCTGTGATTTCTGGTATTTCAGGTAATTTGTTGTGAGATGTTCAAGTTGCTTTGAGATGAGGTAGTTTACTGTTCCTACTGGGTACTCCCCTTTTTTATTTTTGACTCCAGCAGGTTTACCTGTAAGAATCTCTATGCCTTCATCTATGGTTTTTACAGCCCATATGTGAAACTTCCCTTTCTTTACCGCTTCTATAATTTCGTTTTTTAACATCAGATGTTTCAGATTCAACTCAGGGATAATGACGCCTTGTTCACCGGTGATATTTTTTATCTTGCAGGTATAATAAAATCCTTCTATCTTCTCATTTACGCTGCCTATCGGCTGAACCTCACCTTTCTGATTTACCGAACCTGTTACAGATATCCCTTGCTTTATGGGCAGCCCAGAAAGAGAAGAAAGCAGGGCATATAATTCTGTGGAGGATGCACTGTCTCCTTCAATTTCTTCATAAAGTTGTTCAAAGCAAATACTGGCACTGAAAGTTAAAGGCTTGTTATCTCCGTATTTTTCTCCAATATATCCGGTCAGAATCAAGAATCCTTTGTTATGCAGAGTCCCTGAGAGTTTTACTTCACGGTCTATATTTATTATTCCGCTCCTTCCGGTATAGACCCTCGCGGTTATTCTCGAAGGCTTCCCGAAAGAATAATCACCCATGGTAAATACAGAGAGGCCGTTAACCTGTCCAACTGTTTCGCTTTCAGTATCTACCATAATTGTACCTTCTTGGATGAGTTCCTCAAGACGTTCCTCAATAAGATTTGACCTGAATATTTTTTCTTCAAGAGCAGTCTCCACGTGTTTTTTCTTCACAATATCCGAGTTTTCAGAGATTGCCCAAAAGTTAGATTCCCTTATAATATCGGCTATTTCGATGAATCTCGTTGTCAGTTTATTCTGGTCAGAGACAATCCTGGAGCCGTATTCAACTATTCTGCAAACGGCTTCTCTGTTTAGGTGTTTTAACCCTTCCTCTTTACAAATTTTGCTTACGAATGCAGCGTAGTTTAAAATGCCTTCTTGGTCTCTATTCATAAGGGTACTAAAATCTACTTTGACCTTGAACAATTTTTTAAATTCTTCGTCATAAGCAAAAAGCAGATAATAAAAAACTGGGTTTCCAATAAGAATTACCTTAAAGTCGAGAGGAATAGGTTCAGGCCTGAGTGTAGGGGTATTAATAAGCCTGAACTGTTCGTTCAGGTCTTCTATGATAACCTCCTTGTTTTTGATAGCTCTTTTAAGCGTTTCCCACGAAAAATAGTTTTTAAGAACGTCAAGAAGTTGCAATATTAGATACCCCCCATTGGCTTTATGCAGTGCACCAGGTTTTATCATGGTAAAATCAGTCATCATCGCTCCATACTGGTAAGGTTTATATTCTATTCTGCCACTGAGGTTATACGAGGTCGGATTAACCTCTTTTACAACAGGAGCCCCCTGTATCTTTGAATTATCTATAAAAACGTTGACCTGATACTTAAAAAGAGAGGACGGCCGTTCAGGAAGTTTCACTCCTGGAAGTATCTCCACTTCTTTTTTTTCTTTAAAGTCATCTACATTATCAATCATGTCTTTTTCAACCTCTGACAGATACTTCAAGATGTCAGGGAACTTCTTATATTTATCTTTCAGTTCTTCTATCCTCGGATTAATGGTATATCTTGCAGCTTTTGTCTCAAGTTCAGACAACTTTTGCTGAGCTTCTTTCTCTATTTTCCGCACCTCCCTTGATACAAGATTAATCTGCTCATGCAAAATTTCCTGTTTTTTCTTTATCTCTTCTTTTGCTTCCACAGTTAATTTCTCAATATTCTCTTCTTCCAAAGGTTTCCCTTCTATAGTTGGCACTATAACTATTCCAGAAGGGGTCCTTTTTATTTGAAAATTTGCCTTCTTTGCAGTTTCTTCCAATTCTTCAAAGAGCTTATTACGTTTATTCTGGAAGTCCTTTATTATCTGGTTTTTATGTTCTTCATACAATTGACTTTCCAGTTCCTTGCGTAGTTCAGTCTGCAGTTCATTAATAAGTTCATTCATATCTTTTTTGAAAACAAGTGCTTCCCCTGGAGGGAGTCTAAGAGCCGTCGGGGTATCAGGGTTTGAAAAGTTGTAGAGGTAACACCAGTCGTCCGGGACAGATTGCGTTTCTGCTATTTTCTTCACCGCCTGTTCAACGGATGTTGTTCTGCCTGTACCTGAAATGCCTGTGACGAATATGTGGTATCCCTCACTTTTTATCCTGAGTCCGAATTCAAGGGCTTTCTTGGCCCGTTCCTGACCTATAATACCTTCTAAGGGTTTTATTTCTGCAGTTGTATCAAAATTGAGATTGTCCTTTCCACACTTTTTTTTCAAATTTTCTGGTTCAACCCTGTATCTATCCATAAAAAAACCTCCGGATTTGTAAATTGAAAAATTTTTAAAAGTTTGTATAATGATATTACAGTTTTTAGGTAGAAAAGTCAATTATACATATGGTAGAAAAATGTCAACAAAGCACAATATTTCTTCGGAAACAATAAAAAGGATGATAACATACCTGCGCTATCTGGATATCCAGAAAAACAAAGGTGTTAACATAATATCTTCAAAAGATGTCACTTCTTTTCTTAATGTACCGCCTGAACAATTCAGAAAAGACCTTTCTTTTTTCGGGGGATTCGGTAAAAGGGGGGTTGGCTATAACGTTGATAAACTTCTGGAGGTAATCAAGGGAATAATAGGGCTTAATGAGAAGATTAATGCAGTACTGGTTGGAGCAGGAAAATTGGGAGCAGCCTTAATCCAATACCCTGGTTTTTCTGCTATAAACATTGATATTATAGCCGCTTTTGACAATGATGTTGATAAAATAGGTAGGTCGCTGAGAAACATTAAAATTTACAACGTGAAAAACGTTGGTAGATTTATTAAAGGGAACAATGTGGAAGTTGCTCTTTTATGCGTGCCTGCTGAATCAGCACAATTTGTGGCTGATTCTCTTGTACACTCCGGAATAAAAGGTATTCTTAACTTTGTCCCTATTTCCCTCATATTGCCTGATAATATTTGTGTCGGGAATGTGGATATGGCTTCAGAGATAGGAAACATCATCTATCATATGAAGAGCAAGAACCTCAGTTCAGTGTGAACTATTTAGTCTCTTTGCCGAATTTATTGCATCCTTCACTGAATAGTTCCATCCAGCCAATATCCCGATTGCCCCGAGTATAATAAGTATTACAGGCATTACAGGTTTCTTTTCGTTCTTTACTTCTGACGTAGATTCCTCCTGTTCTGTTTCTGATTCAATAACCACTCCTTCTTCACTCATCTCAACAGGTTCAGAACTCTCAACTGTGATAGGAGACTCTTTCTTTTCTGGCATCCCTTTCATCTGAAAAATTATTCCCATTGTTAACACCAGAAGGCTTATAACAACTATCCCAAGATAAAGAGATGCTTTTCCCATCTGCCCGTTATATATCTGTCCCAGACCTGGACAGATGCTTGATAAAACTCCTGCTATGCCTGAAGACTTTTGTTCATACTGAAGGGCAATACGCACACGCATCTTTTCTTCTTCCTCAATCTTTTGTTTTTCCTCTTCTGTTAAAGGTTGAGCCATGTTTACTCTCCTTTTAATACTCCCACTTAATATCTTTTATCTTTTCAAAGAGTTCCGGGAGTATCTTGAAATTTTTATTTATGGGAGTGAAAATTATAAACAGGTCAATGGATTCCCCTCTGGTCAGCTTCTTTTTGGGTGTGGGACACTATTCATGAAAATAAAATCTTCACCCCTGCCGAGTAAAGCGGCAGGTGCTATTAATCCTCCTCCCACTCCTTTCCCGGTATTTGCAAATATCCAGTCTGCCTGACCTATTTTGGTACGTCTTGTCTTGACCAAACGGAACGTTTTAATCTCACCCTTGTAAGGTATTGTGTAGTACTTAAACGGTTCGTGAGCAGAGTCAAGAGCCCAGTTGATGCCGCATTCTCTTGTTCCACTGCCGGTATAAACAAACTTTGAATATATCGCAAGAAAGGGAAAACCTTCCCTGATTTCAAGAAAAAGTACTAATTCGTAATCTTTATAAACCACATTATTTTCTCCTGCAAGTAGAAAAGTGGCTTTTATAACCTTTCTCGCTTTTTTGTCAACAACAATATTGATATCTTTCGTTTTGTTAACTATCATATCCTTTTTTGCCGTAAAGTCACGGGCAGCGAAATAAAGCATACTACCTCCGCTTACAATACTTACCGGCTGTACAAGAAACATATTGCTTTCGGTTATAAAGAAGATGTCATCATTTACTATGCGGTAGGTAAACCTTGAGTCTGTTGAGGCGGGGACTGCAATGGAAATTAACAGCAAAAGAAAAACAAAAAACGCCAACTTTTGTCGGATTGCGCTCATAAACACCTCCTTGAAGGCTCTATAAACCTTTTCGCTCCATCTTCATTACAAGATAGTCAAGGGGCAGAGCCCCCTGATATCCCCAATATCTACTCATGTCCCCAACCCTCTTCTCTTCCAAAGAAAAGAGGATTTATGGTTTTTTGTCATTCTTCCTGCAAAACGGAAGAAAGCATCAGAATTTTTTAAAAGATTGAAATTCCGATGCTGAAAGATTTTATCGACTGTTATGACTTATTCGACCCGAAATTTTTGTTAAAAGTATTGTAAATCCCTTAATTTTTTTTGTCAATAGACAGTAAAAATTATTGAAATATAAACTGAAATTCTGACGTAAGGGATTTTGTAGAGAAAAGGAAGTAATTTCGGTGCTCGGAAACAGGCTTCGCCTTGAACTCCAGTGCAGATAAGAACTACGGTGAAATCGTCCTCTCGGAGAACTCACCCTCCTAT
>CAYOYL010000035.1:0-21895 GCA_964408175.1 uncultured bacterium | reverse complement strand
TTCTTTGCCTTATGGCATTTGCAGTTGGCCCGCATGCACTCCAGATAATATTCAATAAAGGTGCCTCTCATCAGTTTATTTAGAGGCGGCAGTTCTTTTATCACTTTTTGTTTTTCTCTGTTCAACCTCTCTATTTTTCTTCGTGTCATTTTATCCTCCTTTTAATATATCTATATTTAGATACATATATCATACAGGGAAAAGCGACCTCTGTCAACAGATGTTTTGTTTTTTCAAAGTGCCTGAAGCCCGCATTTATCAAAGGATTGCGAAACACCTGACAAGACTGGGGGTACAATCAGGGTGATAATTAAACTTGACAATTTGTGAAGGGGTGTGATAAGGTTTCAGGGAAAGTTTACCGGTGAACCTCAACCTTGTTTGCACAGTGCGAAGAAGGTTGCCCGGATAAGCGAGACGTGGTTCACTGAATATTTGCGAGGTAAAAGAGATGTCTAATCTAACTAAAAGAGTTGTTCTGCTTATCGGAGCGGCTTTTTTTCTGGCAGGATGGACGGCGACTGTTTCTGCGGGTATTATCCAGAACCCTGATGAAAATACACTGTGGCTGGAAGACTTTTCAACGATAGAGATAAACGAGAACCGTCATGAGGGGTGGTGGCACTTCAACCAGACAAGCGCTGAAGGGACGGACGGATACCTGCGGCTGAGGGAAACAGGACCAAGGAACTATGGGATATTCCAGAGATACGTACCCTATGACTTCCGGAAAGAAAGCACCTACCGCTGGCTGCAAATCAAGATGGGGGCAGTTGAGGATTCCAAACACTTTATTACACTGGGGAATGCATCTACCGGTGGCATCGTTATGGGGCAACCCTTTACAGGCATAACCACCTTTGACCTCTCGCCGCAGCCGTTTGCAGGCAAAAAAGCCAGTTTTGCCCTCACCCTGATGCACAGGGGAAATGCAGGAACTGAGCCCGGAGGCTGGCTTGATGTGGACTGGATAAGAATGGTAAAGGTACCCTATGACGGGCTGACAATGATGCTGATAAAACGGACAGGAGCCGATGAAGGCAGAGACAACATCGCTGAAATTGGAGACAGCATACTTTTCAGATACTATGGGAAAACAGTCCTTCCCGCGGGAGATGTCAATGTAAAGGTATATATTGTGAATGGGATGGTGCCGTTTTGTCTTTCGGGAGAAGAGATAATTTTAAACGACAGGGGCAAAGGCGGTGATAAGACAGTAGGTGATGGCATATTTTCAAAGGCTGTGACAATAGACGAAAGTGCCTTCAGTTATACAGGCAAACAGTCAGGAGAACTGGTTGCTACTGCAGAAATAATGGGGACATCAAGTACCCATGCCCTCTCCTGTTTCCTGCTGGACATAAAAACTGCTCATAACATCCAGTCAGTTGTGGAGGCATCCACACCCATGGCGCGCGAGTATCGCACGCTGTGGCTCGAACGTACGAAGGGTGAGAATATCGCCCGGGGCAGGCCAGTCAGGTTCTCCGTCACGCCAGACTATCGTCTGACACAGGACGGAAAGGATACCTATGACCTTACAGATGGAAAACTTTCATCCCGCACTGACGACAGGATATGGTTTGACAGAGATTCTACCGGCTGGAGCTCAGGGGCCGCAATGGGTGTAAAACTGCTGGTTGACCTCGGTGAGGTTTACCCCATAGAGAAGGTGGTAATACGTACTCTCGGAGGAGGTGAACAGGGCAGTTTGCTTTTTCCTGAAAAACTCTCTCTGGTGGTAAGCGAAGACGGAAAAGAATTCTTTGAAACCGCATCCCTGCAAAAACTTCAATTGGGAGAAAAAGACCAGGCAGGGGATGAGGGGGTATTCTACCTGCCTGAAGAGGGGCAGTCGTATGTATACCCTATTGCCTTTGAGAATCTGCGTACCAAGGCAAGATACGTAGGGTTGTGCATCAAAGGGACGAGCGATTTTGTCTTTGCTGATGAGGTTGCAATAATAAGAGGGGCTTTTCCATCTGAGGAGGTTAAATATAACGGAGAAAAACGCACCAGTTTCATTATGAAAGGGATAGAATTTGCCCCTTTTCATGGTGTATTCGCCGTATCCTCCAACATCATAACGCCCAACATATTCTTTTATGCGGATATGCGGGATGAAAAAGACCGCAAGGAGAAACCCTCCTTTGTATTTGAACTGCCGGAGGCAATAACCCTGCTTGAAACTCAGGGGACAATAAAAAGTGAAAAGACACAGAGGGATGGGAAACCGTATATAAGGTGGACAGTATCAGGTCTCTCTTTTCCGAGGACAAACAGCATGGGTGAATTGTATTTCAGGCTGGACAACAAGGGCATTCAGAAAGGAGACAGGGCATATATGTATGCGGAAAGTCCCGGATACGTGCCTAACGAAACAGCCTTTCCCATAAGGGTGGTGGACATCCCCGAGGTCCCGAAACTGAAAAATCTGCACATCAGCCTTGCGTGGATGGGTGAAGTATATGCACTCCGATGGCCCGAATTCTTCAGTGCATGGAAGCACCTCGGTTTTAATGCTGTAAGTACTTTCCCCAGATACTGGAAGGACGGCAAACCATCAAACGAGGTCTCTTCATTCCTTGCAGAAGCCCGTAAACAGGGTATGAAGGTTATCTATAATGAGTCACCTTTTCATGTAATGTTAAACAGACACAGGAAGGAAGGTGAGATATACTCGCAGATGCCTTCAGGTCCTTCAAAGAACCTGTGTCCCTCATACCGCGGACAGTTCTATCAGGAGGAGATAGAGAGGGTCGGCAAACTTGCAGGAGCCGCAGAGCCCGATTACATCTTCCATGACATTGAGTGCTGGTATAATGGAGCCAGAGAAGCCGCTGCCTGTACAAGATGCAGTGAGTTGCAGAAGAGAAGCGGTAAGCGGATGGACGACCTTCTCAGTGACCTCGGTGTGGAGATGATAAGAGATATGAACAAGGCGGTAAAAGAGGGCATGGGTAGAGCATCAAGACCGGTAACAGGCATCTATGCAGTTGATTTCACCCATGCCGCAAATCCTTATGCATTTGTCTTTGACTTCAAAAAACTTTATCCTGAACAGATAGACCTTGCCATGCCCAGTCTTTATATCCGCGGTAGTGCGGTAACCGTGCAAAAAAGGATACGGGGGAATTATGAATTCGGTGGTAAAAAGATGTCTGTGATACCATGGCTTTCTGCAGGGACATACGGGGAATTTGAACCCTATAAGATGGAACAGATAGTACTTGAAAGCCTCCTGAATGGTGCTGCCGGTATAACCTATTACTGGTTCGGGGATTTTGACAGCCCCATGGACTATTACTATCATGCAAAGGCACTGAAAACAGTTGCACCTTATGAAAGACTTCTTGTTGAAGGGGAACTCAAGGAGGTTGAGTATGACAATAACAGCCTTTTTTATACCGCATGGGGCACGGACAGAGAAATGCTCCTTCTGGTAGGCAACTATCAGAACAGCAGACAGACTGTAACCAACATCAAACTCCCATTCAGCAGAAAAATCAAAGGTATAAAAGAAATCAGGGATGGGAAAAATCTGTCCCCATCAAAGATGTTGAAGGAGGACGTCTCACCGCAGGAAATTAAACTCTATTATATACAGACAGAATAAAGACTGGCTGTGTTGTCTCAGGGAGGAATATGAAAAAAGAAGGCAAAAACAGAACAGACTGGTTTAAAGATGCGGGCTGGGGTATCTTTGCCCACTACGTGGTCCACGCAGACAGCAGGACAGCATCAGATGAGTGGAACAGGATGGTGGACGGATTTAACGTGGATGGTCTGGCGAAGCAGTTGGAATTGCTCGGGGCCAAATACTACTGCATCACCATCGGTCAAAACAGCGGTCACTACTGCTCCCCCAATGCCACCTATGACTCTTTCGTGGGCATCAAACCCAGCAGGTGTTCGAGAAGAGACCTCATCAGGGACCTCTACACAGTCTTAAATCCAAAAGGAATAAAACTGCTTGTGTATCTGCCCAGCGGTGCCCCGGACAGGGATAAGCTGGCGGTAGAGAAACTGGGGTGGAAGAGTGGATACAAAGAAGACGGGAAGGAACGGACAGGAGAAAGACTGGCGGAGTTTCAGTTAAGGTGGGAAGCGGTCATCAGGGAGTGGTCGCTGAGATGGGGAAAAGGGGTTGCCGGCTGGTGGATAGACGGATGCTACTTTGCCGACGAGATGTACAGGTACCCTGAACCGCCGAACTTCCAGAGTTTTGCCGCAGCGCTGAAGGCAGGGAATCCGGACTCCATTGTAGCCTTTAACCCGGGGGTGAGAACACCCGTCATCTCCCATACCGAGTTTGAGGACTATACGGCAGGGGAGATTTCAAACAGACTGCCTGTAAATGGGATTGAACCGTGCGTCGTCCCTCTTTCCCGGTGGGTAAACAAAGCACAGTACCACATCCTGACATTCCTCGGCGGCTGCTGGGGAGGCGGGCAGCCGAGGTTCACTGCTGAGATGGTTTCAGCCTATACGAGACACATCAACTCTTTTGGAGGTGTGGTTACCTGGGATGTCCCTGTCACAAAAGAGGGTCTGATACCGCAGGTTTTTATAGAAGAGTTAAATACCCTGAAGGACCTGAAACAGGCAGTGTAGTGCTATTATACCTGTGAAGTGGAAGCGGCATAGGTGTCAAATGCAATGCGGAGTTCTTCATTTGTAGGGATGACGTACACCTTTACCTTTGACTCAGGTGTGTTTATCTCCCCTTCGTCTGAGAAGTTTTTGTAGTTTTTGTCTCTGTCCAGTATTATGCCAAATTCTTCCATCCCTGAGAGTGCCTTTTCGCGCACCTCGGGTGTCTTTTCACCTGCTCCGGCGGTAAAAACTATTGCATCTGTCCTGCCCAGAACAGCCATATACGCACCTATGTATTTTTTCACCCTGTAACTGTATACGTCTATGGACAGTGCAACCCTTCTGTTATCCATATTTTCAAGAAGGTTCCGGAAGTCGTTTGATACCCCTGAGAGTCCGAGCAGACCGCTCTTCTTATTCAGTATGTCGTTTATCTCCTGTCCGCTCAGCCCGAGACTTTCAATAAGATGGAATATTATGCCTGGGTCAATGTCTCCTGACCGCGTCCCCATCATCAGACCTTCCAGAGGCGTCAGACCCATACTGGTATCTACAGAACGGCCGTTTTTCACCGCTGTTATGCTGCACCCGTTGCCCAGGTGGCAGGTTATCACATTGACCTCATACTTGCCCTTACTCATCAGTTCCGCAGCCCGGCGGGCAACGTACCTGTGGGAAGTTCCATGGAACCCGTATCTCCTTATGCGGTACTTCTCATAAAACTCATAAGGGATGGGGTACAGGTATGCAACCTCAGGGATGGTCGTGTGAAAAGCCGTGTCAAAGGATGCAGTCTGAAGACTCTCAGGGAAGTACTTCATTGACGCCCTGATGCCGGAAAGGTTGTGCGGGTTGTGCAGAGGTGCAAGTGTCACGTAGTCTTCTATCTTTTGAATGATTTCGTCGTTTATAACAACGCTGTTATCAAAACCCTCTCCACCGTGGACGACCCTGTGTCCGACGCCCTTTATCTCACTGACGTCTTTAACAATCCCCGTTTCATTGTCAACAAGTGCCCGTGCAATTACCTGCAGGCTCTCCTCATGGTTTTTGACCTGCACCGGCTTTTTTGAAAAAAACTTTTTCCCTGCCGTCTCATAGGAAAAAAGGGAGACCTCTTCGCCTATTTTTTCAACTATGCCCTCGGCGAGAATCTTTTCCTCAGGCATCTCAAAAACCTTGAACTTTACTGACGAACTCCCGCAGTTTATCACCAGTATTTTCATTGTTACATCTCTTTAAAATCCCCCTTTATCCCCCTTCTTCAAAGGGGGAATTATTTATTTCTCTCCTTTGATAAAGGAGGGTTCGGGAGGATTTATTTTTCTTCCATGTGCTTCTGTATGAACTCAACGGCTTTCCCTACCGATTGAACCTTGAGAGCCGCATCCTCTTCCATCTCAATATTAAATTCGTCCTCAAAAGAGGCGACCATCTCCAGACTTTGTGAACTCTCAGCACCAAGGTCTTCAACAAACCTGCTTTCCAAGGTTATCTCAGATTCCTTAACGCCGAGTACCTCCGCAGTTACCTTTTTTACCCTGCTTTCAATCTCTGTTCTTTCCATTCTTTTCCCCCATTTATTTGCTGAGTTTGCGGCTTTTTCTTATACTCTCTTTCCTCTCCTCCGCAGTCATCTCGTAAACATGCCTTATTGCCTCTTCCTCCTCCGCGGGCATCTCTCTCTTTCTTCTTCCCATAACAGTCTTTGCCGTGTTGAGCATCATCTCCAGACCATAGCCCTTCATAAACTTGTTGTTAACGTACCAGGTGAAAGATGGGAAGTATTTCGGGAGCATTGCCGCAGCGGTTATGTTACACATCAGACCGGCAACGGTACCTGTATTAAGCAGTGCCCCGATACTGGTTTTTGTGTGGTCCCCTATAAAAGAACCGACCTTGAGACTCCCTGTATCCTTAGGCACACCGTTCAGATAGACGCTTACGTTGCTGTAGTCGTTTTTCAGGTCACTGTTGATGGTCAACCCTCCGAGATTGACAAACTCACCGATATAACTGTGTCCGATAAACCCGTCATGATACTTGTTTGAATAGGAATAAAAGATAGACTCCTCAACCTCTCCTCCAACCCTGCAAACATCCCCAAAACTGTTACCTTCCCTGATGTTTGCGCCCGGCATAATCTGGGTCTTTCTGCCCACGTAACAGGGTCCTTCAATCCTCGCTGAAGGGAAGACCTCAGCGCCTTCGTCTATATATATAGGACCTCCTGATGTATCAAGGACAACAAAAGGATGAATCTTTGCACCCTCTGCTATGTACACGGCATCCTCATCCCCGACAACCGCCGCCATTTGGTGGAACGTCCCTTTCACACCTTTCTTCCCGCGTGCCGCAAAGTCCTGCTTCAGCACCGAAGGGTTCCAGTTTATCAGGTCCCATGGGTAATTTACACATTTCAAGTTCTTCTCTTCGCAGGGTATATTTTCAGTGATTTGTTTAAGAAAACTGTCAAGGCTGCCGTTCCAGAACCTTGCAGCAGTCTCTTTTTTGACCAGCCCGTATGCAATATTGTCTGAACTCTTTACAACCCTTTCTTCTTGCAGTTCTATCCTGTCCTGCCCTGAGGCAAGCCACCTTCCGTTGACAATCAGCAGGTCGTCACTAAAAAAAGACTCGTCATTCACAGGCAGGTTAAACCTTTTCTTTGCGAGGTTCTTTATGTAGTCTCTCACCCAGAATCCCCTGTCCCCTGTCGGCAGTATGGGCAGGAGCCTGTCCAGAAGTGAACTGAAGCCGCACCTGATTTCAAAAACGCACTTGATGAAAGACATGGGCGTAAGACTTCTCCACCCTTCGTCTTCATAGATAAGTATCTTCATTTTCTCTCCCGTTCATATAGGATAGTAATGCCCTTTCATTTCCCCCTTTGGAAAGAGGGGATTTCCCTCAGAGATGCAGCGGAGGGAAAGGTTTCCTGTTGCCTTTTAATTTTAGTCAGGTCAGACAACTGGTGATGGCGGCTATCCCTACAATATCCTCAGACTTTGCACCCCTTGAAAGGTCACTCACCGGTTTTGCAAATCCCTGCAGGACAGGTCCAAACGCCCCTGCCCCGGCAAGATACTGGGTCAGTTTATAGGCTATGTTTCCTGAGTTAAGGTCAGGGAATATCAGAACGTTCGCCTGCCCGGCAACAGCAGACGGTTCCTTAAGTTTCTTTTTAGCAACTGTTTCAACCAGTGCAGTATCCACCTGGAACTCCCCGTCAAGTAGAATACCTTCTCCCGACATATCCTTTGCTGTACTGACTGCTTTCTGCACCTTTTCTACAAGCGGATGAGATGCTGAACCCTTGCTGGAAAAAGACAGGAATGCCACCTTTGGCTGTTGTCCCATAATCTTTGCGAAACTACCCGCGGTGGTAATACCTATTTCAGCCAACTGTTTAAAGTCAGGGTCTACGTTCACCGCACAGTCTGCATAAAAAAGGATTTTACCGTCAGGGAGAGACATTATGAAAAAACTGGAAGGGGTTGAAATCCCTTCTTTGTATCCTACCGTGAGGGCTGATGCCTGTATTACACTTGCCGTTGTACTGGCGGCCCCGGCTATCATAACATCCACAAGCCCTGCCTTCAGCATCATTCCGCCGAAGATAAGTTCTTTTTTAAGAAGCCTTTCCGCTACAGATGCCTTCACGTTCTTCCTGTTTTCACAGTACAGGTTAATCAGACGCGGCAGTTCAGGAGAGACTGACGGTTGGATAATTTCAACCCCGGAACAGTCAATTCCATTCTTTCCGGCGCAGGAGAGTATCTCCTCCCTTTTGCCGAGCAGCACAGGTACCGCAATCCCTTCTTTGCTTAACCGTTCCGCTGACCTCTGGATGCGCTCATCAAGACCTTCAGGAAAGACAATCCGCTTTTTTAAACTCTTTGACTTCTCTATGAAACCACCTATCAAATCCATTTTATACCCCTTCAGAACAACCTGATGCCAACCTTTTTTTCTGCATCTGCGGTGAACCTGTAAAAAGATATCCTTCCGAGGGAATCGGATGCCTCTTCATCAATTATGGCTGTCACCCTCGGATGTAACTGTATGGCAGATGCAGTAATCAGACTTGTTACAGGCCCTTCCAGTGCCTTAGCAACCACTTCTGCCTTGTTTCCTCCTGTCGCAATGAAAAGAATCTCTTTTGCTTCAAGGATAGTCCCCACACCCATTGAGAGTGCAAACCTCGGCACCTCTGTGGGACTGTCAAAAAATCTTGAGTTGTCCTCAATGGTCTTTTCATCCAGCGCAACAAGACGGGTTCGCGAGCCGATGGATGACCCCGGTTCGTTAAAGGCAATGTGTCCGTCTCCCCCGATACCGAGCACCTGCAGGTCTATACCTCCTGCCTGCTTTATAAGTTCTTCATATCTTCTACAATACCCTTCTACCTCTTCAACCTTAACACTGCCGTCAGGGACGAAGGTGTTTTCTTTTTTAATGTTCAGCCCACTGAAAAGGTTTTCCTCCATAAAATACCTGTAACTCTGAGGGTGTTGGGGAGACAGTCCGTAATATTCATCAAGGTTAAACGTCTTAACCCTTGAAAAGTCCAGTCCCTCCTCTTTGTGCATACGTATGAGTTCTCTGTACAAACCCAGTGGAGTACTTCCAGTGGCAAGTCCGAGAACAGAGTCAGGTTTTTTTCTTATAAGTCCCTGTACTACCTGTGCCGCCTCCACTGAGACCTTTTCATAGTTCTTTATTATCATCACTCTCATCTTTTTCCTCCTCTTCTTTTTCAGGTACTGACTCTTCTGCATCAGACCCGCCTTCATCCTCTATCTTCTGTCCTCCCAACTGTTTCATCCCGAGAGAAATCCTTTTGTTCTCTGCGTCTATCTCAAGGATTTTCACGTCTATCTTCTGCCCCTTCCTCAGTACCTCAGAGGGGTGTTTGATTGGTTCTTCAGAGATATTGGATATGTGCAGCAGTCCGTCTACCCCCGGCTCTATCTCAACAAATGCACCGAAGTCGGTAATGTTGTAAACCTTCCCCTTTACGATGCTTCCTTCAGGGTATCTTTCAACTATTTCAGGCCATGGATTCGGCTCCAGTTCCCTCAAACTGAAGGAAATCTTCTGCTCATCCTTCTTTATGTCTATCACCTGCACCGTGACAGTATCTCCCATAGCGACAATCGTAGACGGGCGTCTTATCCTCCCCGTCCAGGAAAGTTCAGAGATGTGCAAAAGCCCTTCTATCCCTTCTTCAATCTTAATGAACGCTCCATAGTCGGTAATATTTACCACCTTGCCTTCCACTGTTGACCCAACAGGGTATTTCTCTTCAATATTCTCCCATGGATTTGGAGTTTTCTGCTTCAGCCCGAAAGAGACCGTTTTCTTTTCAGTATCCACGTCCAGAACAACCACCTCGACACTCTGGCCTATACTCAAAATCTGGGAAGGATGGCTTATCTTTCCCCAACTCATATCAGTGAGGTGAAGCAAACCGACAATTCCATAATTCAACTCTATGAATGCTCCGTAATCCACTATGTTTTTGACCACTCCTGTTACCAGTTGGTTCTTCTGCATGGTGCCAAAATATTCTTTTCTGCCCGCTTCTTTTTCTTCTTCAAGATACTTGCGCCTCGAAACCACGATGTTCTTTCTTGCAGTATCCACACTTATTATCTTAAACTGGGATTTTTTCCCTATGAGGGCCGAAGGATTGGTTAAAGGAGCCGTATCTGCCTGGGAAGCAGGAAGGAAAGCGATAACACCTATATCCACCCTGAATCCCCCTTTAATGCTCCTAAAGATAACCCCCTCTATAACCCTGTCCTCCTTATAAAATTCTTCCACCTTTGTCCAGTTGAGCATCATATCTGCCTTCTCTTTGGAAAGGGGAATAAACCCCCGGGCATCGGGGTTTAGAGATTCAACAACTATGTCTATTCCCTGCCCAGGGATTATTTTGCTGACATCCATGTTGAATTCCTCTGTTGAAACAACGCCCTCAGACTTGTATTCTATATCTATGACAATCTCTTCTCCTGTGACCCTTACAACCTTGCCTTTGACCAGAGAACCTGGCTTAAAACCTGCTATCATATCCTCAAGTAGTTTCTCTACATTTCCACTTGTCATTATACCGTACCTCCATGTACCCTTTTTTTTTCATATATTTTTTTACCTCAAGGATAAAATCCTCCGGTGTTGACGTCCCTGAGGTCAATCCGACAGACTGAATACCCGTAAAAGAAATATCCTCCAGTTCATCCATTCTTTCAATGTGCAGTGCATTCTTGTTAAACCTCTTGCAGTTCTGATACAACTTTGTTGTATTTGAACTGGTCTTACCCCCCAGCACAAGAACCATATCCGCCATCCTGCTTATTCCGATAGATTCATCCTGTCTCTGCCCTGTAACCCTGCATATGGTGTTATACACAACAGTCTTTTTAAAATTCGTGTTGTCAACAATGTAACGGGCAGTTTTAAAATAATCCCTGAAAGAAAGGGTTGTCTGTCCTACAATTACTGCCTTGGAACATTTTTTATTAACAGGAAACGCGGCTGTTTCGCTGGGAACAAAAAGATTGCTCACATACTCCTTAAGTGCCATCACCTCCGGATGATTTTCATTTCCTATTATTATAATTAAATATTTTTCCCTGTCCAATTTTTTTAACAAGGAGTGTATCTTCTTTAGAATTGGGCAGGTTGCATCATAGAGTTCCACCCCCCTGTTTTTAAGCCTTTCAATGGTATGTGCCCCGAGTCCATGCGACCTCACTATAAAAGGACCTTCAGGTACCTGCTCTTCGCTGTCCACAACCCTGAGCCCTTTTGACTTCAGGTTTTCCATTACCAGCGGATTGTGAACTATGTCTCCAATGCTGTAAAGGAACCTGTATCTTTTCAATAGATTTTCAGCAGTCTGTACAGTTCTTTTCACACCGAAACAAAATCCTGTATTCCCTGCAACAATTAATTTTTTCATATTCCTTTTACATTACCCTGTCTTTCCCGCTCTCAGGGTTAGGAGAAGAGGACCTGACAGGTTTAAGTTTCCTTATCGCTTCCACTACCCTCTGTGCAATATCTATGTAGTCTTTTCCCTCAGCCTCTATCTTCTTTCCGATGATTACCTTAATCTTTAAGGGCTTTATAAAATGAGAGTATACAGGTAAAGCCCTGCCTGTTCCTTCCAGCCAGACGGGGATGATGGGAGACTTACTTTTATATTGAAGGAAACCAATACCCTGCTTGGGCGGAGACATTCTACCATTTCTGCTTCTTGTCCCCTCAGGAAATATCACAAGCCAGTTGTGTCCTTTCAGAATTTTCACGCCGTACCGCAGGGTCATTGAAGACATAATATCCCTTTCTATGGGAATTGCCCCGAGATGCCTGACCAGAAAAGATAAAAAGGGGATGTTAAACAGGTCTGCTTTTGCAAAGTATTTCAACTTACGGGGAAAGGCAATGCCCAGCACAGGAGGGTCCAGATAACTTTGATGGTTCGGTGCAATAATACAGGTATCCCCGAGACCCTGAAGGTTTTCTTTCCCGCGTACCTCCAGGTGAAACAGGAACTTGAAAAGTGCTATTCCCAGAAACCTGGCAAAAAAATATATCAGATTCTCCATAAATGGCATTCACTCTTTGGACATCATCTCCAGATGAGCAGACCTATAAGAACCGCAAGGGACAGGAAAAAAAGTACAAGGTATCTTCTGCCGCCCTCAGGTGTTTTCCTTGCAAATGCCCATCCTATAGATGAATACACAGATAGCCCTGCAAACAGACCGAGCAGCACAGGTAGTAGTTTACCGTTCATTTGTCCATTATGTCATCAATAAGGGTTATCGCCACCACGTTTGTTTTAAAGACTGAAACCCGTTTTCTGTTTGGGACAACGCCGTCTTTTTTTACCATCCTGATATACTCACCCTTACTGAGAGATGTCTCTGATACGTCAAAGGCGTCGGCGTCCTCAAGAAAGATGTAAATCCCGTCGTCTTTCCTGTATGTCCCTATATATACCCACCTTGACGCGGTATCAAGAACCACCACCCTGTTTTCCATTCGATTAGTGTACTGTAAAACGGGCATTTTGACAACAACCGCCCCAAAAGATATACTCTCTTTATGAATTTTTTCAAGATTGAAGGCTCGGGAAACGATTTTGTCGTGGTTGACAACAGGGAAGATGTAATAAAACAGAGGAAAAGGTCCGCTGTACGCCTGTGCAGTAGAAGGTTCGGAATAGGAGCAGATGGGCTGCTTCTGATAGAAAGGTCTGAGAAGGCGGACTTCAGGATGCGGATATTCAACCCTGACGGCAGTGAAGCCGAGATGTGCGGAAACGGCCTGAGGTGCATACTGCGGTTTGCCGTGGAGACAGGCATTGTAAGGAAAAAATTCATACGGGTTGAGACAATGGCAGGTGTGCTTGAAGGACAGGTATTGGGGAGCATCGTCAAGGCACAGTTGAAGACAGCAGGGAAACCCTCTCTTAACAAAAAAATCCCTATCGGCAGGACGAATCTCTACGGGCACTTCATTGATACAGGGGTGCCTCATACTGTCATATATGCAGAAGACATCAACAATATCAGTCTGAACATACTGGGTCCCAAGATACGGAATCATAAGATTTTCAGCCCGAGGGGGACAAATGTTGACTGGATAGAAGTCATTGACCGTCACCATCTAAAGATAAGGACATACGAAAGAGGGGTTGAGGGAGAGACGCTTTCCTGCGGTACGGGCAGTGTCGCCGGCGCCATAATAAGTTTTCTCCTCGGTAAAACATCTCCTCCCGTAAAGATTCTTGCACGTTCAGGAGAGACGCTGACCGTATACTTTGACAAGAAACTGACAAAGGTCCATCTTGAAGGTAAAATCATAGTTGTTTTTAAGGGTGAGTGGCTCGGGAAATAATGTGGCATAAGAACAGGATTCTTCTTTCCCTCGCAGGGCTGACTGCCGGAATATCCCTGCTCTATAACAGTTGTCCGCCCCTGATAGTTCTCTCCGTTCTTCTTTTTTCTCTTTTGCTCGCCCTGCGCAATAAAAGGATGCGTTTTTTTACCATTTTTTTGATAGCAGGTATTTTTACTGCGTACATCCACATCCATATTACCGAAGGTGACATAACCACCATTGGAGAGAAAATCTATGCAGCCGAAGGTAAGATACTTTCTGCAAGACCTGGTGCATTTTCAACCTCCTACACTGTCAGGATATACAATGTATTGACAGAAAACGGGGAAAGGCTGGAAACTGCAGGTAAGGTACTTCTCAAGACAAAACACCGGCGAGATTTTTACTTAACTCCGGGTATGCATATTACTATGAGTGGTCTTGAACTGAAAAGAATCCCACCACCTGAAAATCCCTATACCCTTGACTACAGGAGTTATATGGGGAGAAGAGGGATATATCTTGAGGGGAAGGCGGAGGAGATATCAGTAAAACCCCACAGGAGAAATATCCTTCACTCTTTTGTGCAAGAAACGAGGGGCTGGTTAACCGGAAGAATTGAAAGGGCGTTTACCTATTTCCCTGAAGAAAAAGAGCTTGTTGAAACTATCACGCTGGGGAAAGAAAGAGTCCCGGGATTTCTGAGAGAATCCGGCGTCAGAAGCGGGACATACCACCTGCTGGTCATATCAGGCCTGCACATCGCATTTGTACTGCTCTTTTTAAAGATAATATTCATCCCTTTTGCACAGGTTAACAACAAATACCCCAAGTTATTCCCATTTTTATCCCTGCTTTTTATGTGGTTTTATGCGGCACTTACAGGCTTCAGAGTCCCCATTGTCAGGGCAGTCTTGATGCTTACGTTTTTTAATGCGGGGGAGATTCTGGAACGCAATATAGACGGGATGGATTCTATAATGACCGCGGCTGTTTTAATGCTTCTGATAAACCCTTACAGTCTTTTTGACGCATCCTTTCAGTTGTCATTCATTGCAACCGCGGGCATCATCCTTTTCTCAAGGAGGTTTGGCCTGTTGGGGAGAAATTATCTGCAGGGGCTGGTGCTGAGCAGTTTTGCGGCACAACTCGCTGTATTTCCCATACTTCTTCATCACTTCGGATCTTTTTACCCGGCAGGGCTGCTGAACAACATTCTATTTCTGCCTTTTACCGGGCTTCTGGTTATTGTCTCGCTGCTGTTTTTCCTCCTCCCTTTTCTTTTTGAACCCCTGAGATACCTGCTGACCCTTTTTCTCAGGGGCATCACGGCCTCCTCGCAGTTTACATTTGTCATAAATTCTTCAGCCTCTCTGTGGTTGATTCTGTTCTTCTGGGGAGCATCTTTTCTTGTCTTTTACGTACCGAGAGATAAAAAAACAACCGTTTCTCTATCCTGCATCGTATCCGTTTCCATTTTACTGTCAGCTGCGGTTCCTCATATCAAACAGCCGCATAATGACAGGCTCTATCTGCTCTCCTTAAGCAGGCCTTCAGCCCTCTTTGTTTCAGAGAATAACAAGCCCGTTCTTTTCCTGGCAGACCACTACAAAAAATCGGAAGTAGAAAACGTATTGGTTCCTCTACTGCAAAAAGAGCGCATGGGAAATACAGAAGGGCTGTTTTATACAAACCTATCCTATAACCATACAGGAACGTTTAAGTCTTTACAGGGGAAAACCGAGATACTTAAGGTGTATGAACATCCTGATATCAGGGAGGTCTTCGGCTTCCCCTACAATAGCATCTATTTTTACCAGAGTTTGCCCGGTCTGTTTCATCTTTTGCCGGAAAACGGAAGGCTCTATCTCAGTGGACTCTCCGTAGAGGTGCTCGGGGAAGAAAAGGGGATGCTCTCCTATGTTCTAAAGAAAGGGAAAACAAGCATCCTTTTTGCCCCTTACATCGGAGACCAACTCTCTGAGGAAATCAAGGGCAGAAGGTTCTCGGTTGCCTGCATCTACAACATCAGTACAACCTCAAAGACGAGGAAAAAGATTGAAAAACTGGATTATCTCTATCTAATCCTGCCCCAAGACTACAAGAAGTTCGCAGGTCTGCCTTCTCCGCATATAAAGACTTTTTACCTGAAAGAGGGTGCTCTGCAGATGGACTTTTCACGCTTCCCCTTTCGTATCTCCCATTTTTATGAATAAAAAAACATAGACATCCTGTATTTGACGCTCATCTACAGAGAAGTTATTATTATGCGTGAGGCGTGATTGGAAAGTCATCCGTGCCGCAAACATAAAAAGGAGATGAAAATGCCTTTACAGTATGAATTTCCTGTAGACTGTAAGACAAATTTCAGCAGGGTATTGTCTTCTACTGATGTAGGTGGTAGTTTGTGGACAGCAGTTCAGATGGAGAGGGGAAGGAAGACCGACATAGCCCTCTATAAAAATGGTCATATTAAAAAGGTTATAAAAACAGGCGGTCTTGCCTACCAGCCTTCAATTTCTCCCATCTCAGCAGACTCTTTTTCCATCGTATGGAATGAGGCAAGAGATAAAAGATGGACAATTATGTTTTCTCTCTTTGAAAAGGAGAAGATGAAAGAGGTAGATACGGTTTTTGAAAGCGACAGACTCTTACTTTCTCCCTCTTCAGTTATCTTTAAAGACAGGTTTTACTGTGCATGGGCTGGCAGAGCCGGTAGAAACATAAAGATTAGTATCGCAGAAAAAAGGGGTGAGAAGTGGGTGTATAAAGGGGATATTTCAAAAGAGGGGTATGACTCCTTCAGACCAGAAATATCCTCTGATGGAAAGTCTATTTACTGTGCCTATGACAGTTACAGAGACAAAAGATATGAGGTTGTATGCAATATTTTTGGCGATAATAAGTGGAAAGAGTTAAGGGCGGTTCCGCCTGCAGGAGAGAGGTGGCTGACGCCCAGGATTTTGTCAACTGAAAGAGGGACATATATTGTCTGGGTGGCGCTGAAAGAGGTTGAGGACAGAAGACTCGGTATACGCGACCACTTCCCTTTTGCGATGGTTGGTCGTATTTCAGACAATAAGATTGAATATCTTTATGACAGAACCCACCCTGAAGACAGAAGGATAGTGGCAGACCTGAGGGAAGGACTTCTGGCAGAGAAGACCTATCAGGGGTATCATGGACTCAGAAGGAATCCATACATTTCTTTTTCCGATAAAGGTGAGATATGGTGTTTCTGGGAGGTCCGAAAAGAGAAAGAGATGAACCATATTTCAGGGCACCTTTTTGGAAGGAAACTGCAGGATAGCGGTACGTGGTCTCCCTATTACGATATCTATCAGGGGCACTACTCCTATTCTGTGCCAAAATTTTTTGAAGAGAAGAATTTCAGATTTTCATTTATTGACTTTTCTGGCAGTAGCGAAAAGATAATCAGTTACCAAAAAACAGACCTGAGGGGCAGGAGGCAGGTATGTCGCATAAATACAAAAAAGTGGAAAAGATGGACGCCCGTAGGTGATAAAAAGATTGAGCATAAAAGGATAGAAGTCAAAATAAACGACAGAAAATATAAGGTCTTCTGGGGAGATACGCACTGCCACAGCAGTTTTTCTCCTGATGCAGAGGGAGAGGTTGATGAACTGGTAAACTACGCAAAAGATATAGCAGCCCTTGATTTTGTCTGCATCATAGACAACGACTACTATCCGCACAAGTCATTCACAGAGGTTGAGTGGAGGGTAAGGCAGGAGTTAAGCAGGCACTTCACTGAAAAAGGCAGGTTCATATCTTTTGCCGGATGGGAGTTCACATACCACGACAAAAAATTAAGTCCCTCATTTAACCACAGGTATGTTATATATCCTTTTACTCAAGGGGCACTTTACCGGAGGATTGACAGGGAAACAGATTCGGTAGAAAAACTTGCGGCAAAACTGAAGGGTAAAAGTGTCATCTGCTGCCCGCACCACTGTACCTACAGTATCATCAACCCGGATGTGGAGAGAAATGTTGAGGTTGTATCTTCATGGAGAATCTGTATGGAGGAGGTTGACTTTACGATTAAAAGACTGCAGGAGGGCAAGGTTTTCGGGTTTATAGGCTCATCTGACAGTCACAGGGCTGTCCCGGGTCTGGGCGGAGCGCTGACAGGTGTGGTTGCTGAACAACTCACCCCTGAAGGTCTTTATAATGGGTACAGGAACAGAAGGCTTATAGCAACACAGGGCTGTCGGATGAAGGTTGATTTCAGTGTTTCAGGGCTGTTTATCGGGCAGTCCGGTAAGGTAAAGGATGCCCCTTGTATCAAGGCAGTGGTCTCTGCTGAGAGCAAAATAGGGTTTGTTGAACTGGTCAGGGATGGAGCGACGGTCTTGAGAAAGGGAGGTAAAGGTAAAAGACTTCAGTTTGGTTTTGTTGATACGCAGGTAAAAAAAGGGTCCCACTTTTATTTCCTCAGGGTAAAACTTGCGGGAGACCCTTCTTTCAATACGAAAAAACTTTCCAAAGAGATGGTCCCTTTTTCTAATTCAAGCAGGTATCCGCACAACCTTGCAAGAAGCATCGGGGTTTATGCGTGGACAAGCCCCGTCTGGGTCAAAAAAGATATCTAATGGCAATGAAGGATACGGAGATGAGAAAGGTGAGGGTAATAGCACATCGTGGATTTTCGGGGAGATACCCTGAGAATACAATAGTTGCTTTTCAAAGGGCTGTTGAGACAGGTACTGATGAGATTGAATTTGATGTAAAACTGACGGCAGATAGAGAAATTGTTATTCTTCATGATGCAAATGTGGACAGAACCACAGATGGGACCGGGGATGTGGCAGATATGAATCTGTCTCACATAAAAAGTCTTGATGCAGGGGTGAGGTTCAACCAGAAATTCAAGGGAACAGTCATACCGACCCTTGAGGAGGTACTGGAAAGTATACCGGGAAATGTGGAACTGAATGTACACGCCCATACTTCATCGCCTGAACTGGTAACAAAAACCTTGAAAATCCTGATGGAACAGAACAGGGTAGACAATGCCTATCTTGCAATAAACTCGGAGGTTATACCTGCAGCAAGAAGCGTGTACCCCCGAATAAAGATATGTAATATGAGGAGACAAGGTGATAGGACAGGTTATATTGAAGAAACCAGAAAATGGGGATGCGAAAGACTTCAGTTTTATACGCCGGCATATGAATTGACTGAAACCCTTGTGAAAGATGCCCATGCACACGGCATTTTCGTCAATGTTTTCTTTGCCGATACAGAAGAGATAATGAGAAGGTATATTGAGTTCGGGGTGGATGCCATCCTTACAAACTATCCGGATGTACTCATCTCGATGCTGAGGAGCTATTGATACCAGATGGATTATTGTGGGATAGGTCTCCCACAGATTGCCATATTTGCAGAACCACGAGGCTATTTTGCAGCAAGCAGGTTCAGGGAATCAAAAAGCACCTTGTAGTATCTGAGGAAACGGTCAGGGTCTGCACTCCCTGCCACCTCCGCAAGGTAGTACCCGTTAAATCCGTTTTTCTGCATAAGCGAGAAGAGAACCTTCCACGGATACTCATTGCACAATTCGTTGATGTGGCATATCTCTATCTTGTCCTTCAAAAGATTGAAGTGTTTTTCAATGGAGCCGTTTTCGTCAAGGTCTGCCATATTGGAGTTCCAGCATGCATAAACGTTGGGATGAGCCGCAGCATCCAGCATCTGTTTTATGTAGGGAGGATGGCAGGTATCTTTACCATGCACCTCAAGGCGTATCTTTATGCCGTAGTCTGCGGCAAAAGAAGATACCTCTCTCAGTGAAAGACCTATCTGTTCTATCGTCTTCTCTTTTGATACGCCTTCAGGGAGTGAATTAGGCCTGACCTTTACTCCTTCCGCCCCTATATCTTTTGCAAGGATTACAAACTCTTTTGTCCCCTCTATATTTTTCTTCAATTCAGCACTCTCCGGGCTGTGATACTCAAAGGCACTGCCCAGTCCCACAAGTTTTACGGGAGAGTCTTCAAACCTCTTTTTTACCTCAGCCCTCTCATTTTTTGACAGAGACGGCTCAACACCGTGCTTGTGTGTTGTCCTCAGTTCAGCCCCTGCATATCCGAGAGCACTGCATTTTTCTATTATTGTGTTTACATCCCATTCAGCCGCAATCTGATACGTAACTATTCCCAGTTTCATAAAGGTCTCCTTTAAATCCTCCCTGCCCCCCTTTATAAAAGGGGGATTAAGGGGGCTCTCTTTATTGCCGTCCATTTCCATATACTTCCTGTCACGACCCCGAACCCCTTAAGGTTTTGTGATTTGTCTTTTTTTTTGCAGAGGTGATATTATAACATCTAAGAGTTCTGGAAACAAGTCTTGTATATTGAAGTTATTTAAGGTTCTTTGGGATTTTTTTCTGTTATGTATAGGAGTGAAGATAATGGAAAAGATAAGAGAGATAGAACACGAGGTTGACTTTTGCGTTGTAGGTGGGGGTATGGCAGGCCTTGTTGCCGCAGTCTCCGCTGCACGCCATGGAATAAAGGTTGTTCTGATGAATGACCGTCCTGTACTGGGAGGTAATGCCTCAAGCGAGTGCCGTATGCACGTCAGCGGTGCCGACAGGCATAACAGCATAAAGAACATGAGGGAGACAGGCATTCTTGAGGAACTGCGTATGAAAAATCTCTCCTGCAACCCTCAAAGGAGTTACTCCGTATGGGATACACTCTTGTATGAGACAGTTAAGAGAGAAAAGAATATAACACTCCTGCTTAACTGCTCCTGCCTTGATGCCGAGATGGACGGTACCCATATAACTGCTGTAAAGGGATGGCAGACCACCACCTATACGTATCACCGCATAAAGGCAAAGATATTTGCCGACTGTTCAGGGGATGCTGTCCTTGCTCCTCTGACAGGTGCTCAGTTTCGCATGGGACGTGAAGCCAGAAGTGAATATGGCGAGTCCATTGCCCCTGAGAAGGCAGATGAAAAGACAATGGGGATGACCTGTCTTTTTCAGGCAAGACGGTATGAGACTCAACAGCCTTTTGTTCCTCCTGACTGGGCGTATACTTTTAACTCCTGTGACGAACTTCCTTATGGAGCGAGAGGGCACCGTTGGCTGGAGATGGGATACTGGTGGATAGAACTCGGAGGGGAACACCACAGCATTTATGATACAGAGATGCTGCGTGATGAACTTCTCAAGATAGTTTATGGCATCTGGGACCACATAAAAAACCGCTGTCCTGAAAGGTCAAAGGCTGAGAATTTTGCACTGGACTGGATTCAGTTCCTGCCTGCAAAACGGGAGAGCCGGCGATACACAGGTGCACATATTCTGACGCAAAACGATATTGAGGTTGAGGGAAGGTTTGAGGATATTGTGGCCTATGGCGGATGGTCTATGGATGACCACCATCCTGCAGGTTTTAACGCGGTAAAGATTGGGGAACCGGCAACGATATTCCATCCTGCACCCTCTCCCTATGGGATACCGTACAGGTCTCTCTATTCACGCAACATTGACAACCTGATGTTTGCCGGAAGGAACGCAAGTTGCACGCACTCTGCAATGAGTTCCACAAGGGTTATGGGTACCGGGTGCAGTATGGGGCAGGCAGTAGGAACAGCCGCAGCCCTTGCTATAAAAAAAGGCCTTCTTCCTTCAGATTTACTCAGATATATCAGGGAGATTCAACAGGCCTTATTGTATGACGATGCCTACATCCCCTGGACTGAGCAGGTCTTCAGTTCTCTGACAAAGGAGTCTTTACTCAGGGCATCACGCGGGAACCCTGAACCCGTCCGTGATGGAATTAACCGTCCTGTCGGTGATAATACACATTCCCTGAGTTGCAGAGAAGGGGACAGCATAGAGATGATATTCAGGGATAATTCCCTCGTTCATAACGTAACCCTGCTCCTTGACAGCGGTCTTGATAGACTGGTTGCAATGAGCCATCTGCAAAGAGATGACTACGTAAATCGTCTGCCTGATGTTATGCCAAGGTCTTTCCGTATTGAGGGAAGAATAGAGGGCGAATGGAAAGAACTGGTACATACTGACGACAATTATATGCGGCTGGCAAGGTTTCAGATAAACAGGCAGGTTGAGGGCATACGGTTTGTCCTTGAGAAGACCTATGGTGTTTCAGAGTCCCGTATTTACGCCTTCTACGTTGACTGATGGTGTGCCACAAAACATTTTTAGCATCCTGACCTTTTCACAACAGGGTAAATCTTCACTCAACCACGTCATTGCGGGGTCGTATGAGGCGAAGCAATCCAACGCTTTTTGTCATCTATGAAAAAGTATGTCAAGAGATATACCTCTCTTGTGGCATAATATGCCATTGATTGCATACTTCCTTCCAAGACAACAGAGTAAGACTTT
>CAYOYL010000034.1:0-15667 GCA_964408175.1 uncultured bacterium | reverse complement strand
TTCCACATTAACCTGTAAAGATTCCGTTACATGCATCGGGGTACGTAAAAATCCAAACTGTCCATTTTTAGAGGAAAGTCCGGCTGTAAGGGTATACTCGCCGAGCGGACGTTTTTCATTCACTGTGAAGGGCACCTTAATAACCGCATCTTTACCCCTGTCAACAGATATTATGACTGGCTTGATATCCGGCCAGTGCCCGTCAACGGTAAAGGTAATTTTTATCTCCTGCCTCTCTCGCCATATATCAGGAATTGTAACCTCTGCTTCTCCCTTCTGCCCACGCACCACGTTAATTGACTGCATCCTGGCAGACAGAGGCACCAAAGAAAACTTTTCACCGGGTTTATCAAAGGTTATAACCAGTGGATTTTCATCAATTGTAAGGAGTGCTCTGCCCTCGTGTGGGACAATCCTTACCTCTCTGCCGTAGATATCCTGAACGGTAAAGGGTTTCTCCGTACTGACCAGATATGTTACATTACCAACAGGATTAATCAGCCATCCTGCGGCTACGGTGGCATCATCCCGGTCAAAAAGATATACAATTGAGTTGGCATCAGGCCTGAGTGTCTCCCTGTACCCGGAAAGTTCAAAGTTCTGTACAAGATTGTAATAGGTCATAGTCTGGAGTATGGGCATCAGACTCTCACCTCCATACTCCAACCTGCTACTCCCTGTTCTCCACCTGCTTGCGGGTTCAGGACAGACTATCTCTTTTGAAACACGGGGTCTTAAAACCCTCTGCAGGTAAAGGAAACCGGAGTTCATGGACCCTCCAAGGTCAGTTGCTCCTCTCAAAAACGGCTCAGGCCTTGGAGGACTGTTATTGGTATTGTAGTAGTAAATCTTTTCCAGTCCGTTCGCAAAAGATTCAAGATGGCTGGTAATCATGTCACGGCTTCTTTGAACCTGGTCCATACCCCCGACCCTTGAAAATTCAGTTGATACGAGTGGAACGGGACTAAGCCCCTTCTTTTTGTAGAACCCCTGAAGTCTTTTCCACTGTGTCCAGTCAATTGAAGGGCGGTAAAAATGGTCCCCTATAAAATCACAGTATTCATAAATCTTTTCCTCTAAAAACCTGTTAATCTCTTCTTCCGAAAGACCGTACAGCATGAATCCTACAGGAAGGTCAGAGAATTCCTTTTTGATGGCGGTGTATGCCTTCTTCTGGAGTTCTATTGTCCTGTCGTCTATCCTGCGTTCCAGTCCTGAAGGGATAACCATAGATATGCCTTCACGATTGTGTCGTATGTAGTTGACGATATACTCAACGTAAGGGTCAATCTTAAAGGTGTTTCTGCCCGGACGCAGTGGGTCGGGTATAACAGCTCCATCAGGTACATAGGTTGGAATCCCGCCGTAAGGATGGCTATCGGGACGACCTCTTATCTGTTCTATGTTGGGCAGGAAAAAAAGTTTGGGGTGAGAGGACCTTTTTTCTCCGAAGTTGTAAGGTCCGGGGTAAACAGGCTGTGCATGACGCCAGCCATAGTCAAGTTGGTGATACAGCAGGATACCCTGTTTCCCGGAGATGGAATCGTCCATGTCTTTTCTCCATGCAGGATAAAAGGACTGGTTAAAATAGCCTCCAATGAATCTTGCATGTTGGTAGTCATCTCGGGGTATATCCCGCGGCTGTACCACCCCATAGGTTATAGTGTCTGAGGCTAAAACCTCTCTCTTTTCTGTCATCAAAGACATCTCCATAAAAAAGAGCCTGCCGGGTTCGCGGGCCGATATATTCTCCACTTTTACGGGAAGATGAAGATTTTCTTTCCTTATCATACCTGCCCTGCTTTCATAAAAACCTTCAATGCTGACAGGCATGGCTTCCTTAAAGTCAAACCTCCCGTTTGCAATAAAAAAATTCTGGTAATCGGTTATTTTGTATTCAAGAAAATGAGATGAAGGTAGCCTTAAAGGTTTACCATCTCCTGAATAAATCAGGACCTCAAACTGAAGAGGGTCGCTGTCTAAAAAAAGATTTCCGTTGACCGGAGTGCTCAGTTCCAGAATCAGTTGTGGAGCCACTCTCTTTTCTTCCATAATTTTAAGAGACCGGGCTTTTGCTGTGTCTATCTCTGAGGTTGATACCTCAATATCGGTAATGTAAATATCTCCTCTTGCCATGGGTTTGGGCCATCCAAAGGAAATCTGGAAACTGACACCTGAAGGTTTATAATAAACCTCATAGTATTTCCAGACCAGTCCTTCAGTAAGACGCACACCCCACAGGGATGAGTCGTCATGTCTTTCCTCATCCCATGTGATGGGCATCAGACCTACGGTTTCTCCCGTTATCTTACCATTCTCGTCAAGACTGATAACGTTAAGACCTGCAGAGTATGAATAGTCAGGACACAGCCTATAGTTTTCCGCTGCCCAGAATGTTATATATACAGTTTTACCGGGATTTTTGATAGCGGGTGATAACCAGCAATTTTTTACTGCATCTTTATCCTCGTGCTGTTTTATACACAGACTGTGACCGTTGTCCCGTCGGGACACATCTGAAACAGAGGTATTACCTGAGGAGAGCCAGCCTTCCGCTCCATCCTTAAAAAAAGTGGTAAACAGAACCTCACCTGCAGAGATGTTCATTGTGAGCATAAACAGAGCCAAAATCAGCAACCTGTTGATAAAAACCCTAATCATTTTTACCTCCTATAAGTTGTATCTCTCCGTGCATATCCGGTGCACCATCTACATTACCTGTTCCATAAAACCATCCTATACCTGCAAACCCTTTTTTTATGTCGGGCTGGTTGCTGTATAAAAATGAAAGTCCCAGGCAAAACCTTGAGCCTGCGGTCAGATGCAAAGGCTCTACGCTTTTCCTGCTATATGATATTTCAAAGACATAGTGGTCTTTATGCTGGATAATGGCAACCTCACTGCCTTCAGGCCAATATCCACCGTAAGGTGGTATGGGATAAGGAGCTTGACACCTATCTATGATTGCTCTGCCATGCTTGTCTATGGCAATATGGTCGCGGTAAGGCACGCTTACCAGAGACTCGCCTTTTTTCAAAGGGTATGGATAAAGAGACACATGCATACAGTCATATGGCCAGACTCCTGAAAATTCGCCATCGTTGTAAAAAACCTTTTTCCATATTCGGAATCCAAGGTAAAGACGTTCATCATCCCATCTGGTATAAAATACACCGTCACAATCACTTCTGTCTTTCCATAAATGCTCGTTTTTATCCCGCGAATAATTCACATGGAAGAAAAACGGGTAGGCAGGTATCTCTGAAAGTTCCCAGTCAGAAAGGTCCCCGTCCACCTTAATGGGTTGTCTGGTCTCATATGAACCTATGAAAAAGGCATACTCTTCCTTTTCTACCTCTGTACCGTCATTATCTTTGATTTTTACCTTCACGTCATATCTTCTGGCAGTTGAAGGGTTCCCGTCAAGGGGGAAAATAACCTCTTCAGTACTGTAGGGCGGTATAGAATACTCTTTCTCCATATTTACGGGTTCCATCTCAGGTGTGATGAGGTTGGTGTAGAAGACCTTTCCTGTCGTTCTAACAGGCTTGTTGTTGCTGAGCCTCGCTATAACCGCTGGTCTTACTCTCCCTGATGCAGGCCGGCTGTCAACCTGAATTGAAATATTATTCTGCACCTCAATACTGCGGGTTATCCAGCCTGTCAGATGGTTTTCCGCATATATCTCCACAAAAAAGGGGTATCTACCCGGGGGAACTATTTCAGAGGGTTCAATCTCAAAGGTGAATCTGTCAGTTTCTCCAGTCTTCAAAAGTTTTTCTACACTGAGGGGCGTTATCTTCCAGCGTATGTCTATTGAAGGTATAATCTTGACCTTCGCAGGTGAACCAAATGAATTTTTTAAGTTTATATTAATCTTTCTTCCCTTGCCCTGCATACGTGTGAAAGGACGGTCAAGCCCTGAAATCTGGACGTACGCTTCTTCTGTTCCGACCCTGCCTGTCTTTTGCAGATGGAAAAAAAGAGGGTCTTCTGAAAGAGTGATGAACGCTTTGCCATGGAAGGGCTGCAGGGTTTTTACCCTGCCTGTAATATCTGTTATCTCAAGTGATGTGGAATCGGAAGAGAGCAACGCATCAAACGCAGGTTCTCCCTGTCTTGTCCATGAGACAATAACGGTTTCAGGGGTTCTGAGAAATCTGTAGGTTTTACATTTTTTGTTGAACCCTGCTATCTCTTCTCCACCTGTTGAGGAACCGAGAAGTCTGCTGATATGATAGTGGGCTATGAGTTCAAGCATGGGTATGTTAGATATAGAAGAGGCGTTCTCAGGCAGGTTTAGCCTTGGTCCTTCACCTGTTGTTCTGGTAAGTGCCAAAAAGGCAGCATTTCCCGATGTTTCATACGGACTCCAGAGGTCAGGTCCCCACCTGTGGATAAGGTTTGCCCCTACCATATTTTTCAGTATGGGAGAGCCCATCCAGTGGATCTTGGAAACACCACTGCCGAGTGCAGTAGTTATAAACCGTATTGTATTGCGGGCAAGAGAGAAGTGTCCCCTGCCTGTCATATGATGATACTCCGTAAGTATGTACTCAAAGTCAGGATTGTATCTGTGTACCTCTTCTATAAATGCCCGTTCTTCCACCACTGTTGAGTATATATCGTTTACAAGGAAATCAAGGTACTTTAGCAGTCCGAGTTCCTTCAGTTTTTGTGCACCTTCTTTCCCAGTCATGCCGCAGGCTCCAACCTTTATACGACTATCCCATCTTTTTATCGCACGGGCTGACTTCAGCACCAGTTCAGGATAGTCCTGGTATCCAGGGCCTTCAAGTGACGTTACAACATAGTGGGTTGAGTCGGTATGTTTCACAGCCTCAAGAACCCATTCTGCAAAAGCATCCTCATCAATCTCGTAAACAAATTTGTCTCCTTTCCGACGGGTAACGGGGTTACCATTGGCATCACGGGTTATAACCCAGTCAGGCATAGCCTTTTCACCTCCCTGAAGGTGAAAAAAGAACCTGTACGATGGGACCCTTTCCTCCCATGGAATAACCCTGTTGGCGGTGGGGTCAGGCCTGCCGTATATAGGTTTCGCAGGGTTGTCAGGAAAAGATGAAAAGTCAAGAGGACTGTCGGCTGAAGGTTGGGCTTTTTCCCATGTCTCCTTACTGAAAAGATAAAGGTTGAGCAGTCCTGTTCTCCCGATTATCTCAGACCATGAAGGCCTTTTCGCATCCCCGAAAGGGGGAGTTCTTTTATAGCCGAAATAGAAATCTGAAGGGTCTATATCCCTGTATTTTCCCGCGACATTGCCGCATAAGATGCGCTCATTCCACACCTGCTGCAGCGTTACCTGTCTGGGGGAGAGTATTGCAAATCCTGTATCTCCTGAAACGTACTCTTTTTTACCGTCCGTCAGGGTTACCTTTATCGCCAGCCACTGTCCCTGAAACTCTTTTATTTTCTCATCAGGGGCTAACCTTATCCAGTAGCCTGCATCACCTCCGCCAGGTTTGAGGTTTTTGTCATACCTGTCAGGGGTTTCCCTGAAAGGTATCCTACCTCTGAGAAGTACAAGTCTATCTATGTTCAACACCTCATAAAGCAGGCTCATCTTTTTCCAGTCAACCTCTTCAGGAAGAGATTCAGCAGGTATGGCGATGTTGAATGCAACTCTGTCAGAGGGTACAAAGAGATTTATCTCCACAGGCGTATGTACTCCGAGAAAGACATCCCCTTCAGTCTCAGAAAAGATTTCTTCTGTTCTATCCACGGATGCAATCCGTATGTCATCTATCCAGATATCGCCCTCAAGAAGAATATCACGCCAGGGTTCAAGATAGTGTGAAAATGCAAAAACAGGTTTTACAGATACTGCACCTGGAGGCACCTCAACAGTACCCTCAAAAAATTCCCAGAAAAGCCCATCGGGAACAAACCACTCATTTACATACCTTATAGGCTTTTTGGGCATTGAAAGGTATGCGATGGGCAGCCTTTTGATTTCTCTGCCGTGGCTGTCGTAGAACGTTGCGGCTACCACTCCACAGTAAAGATGGTCCTGTGCCCATATAAGATTGTTTGCCCACCAGCCTGTAAGCCTGATGTTTTTATCACCCCCTATTTTTATTGGTGGTCCTGCCCACAGGGTCTTTTTCCCATCTCCGATTCTTGTTGTAATCTTTAGAGAATTCCCAGTAATCCTGGAGACATAATCTATCAGTGCACCTTCACCTTCTGCAGTCCATAATGCCATATCCTCAGTTCTTTGAAACCTTGTTTCGTAGAGCACCCTATCTCCTGCCTCTAAACCTGTAAAGAAAAAGAGTAAGGGTATTGTAACGAAGTACAAAAATCTTTTGTTTAAAAAAAACTTTTTCATCTGCTGTCCCCACTTATTTTCAATACCTGCCATCCACATGCAGGTATGGTAACCTGGAAATTCAGTCTCTCACTCTCTCTTTCCACAGGGATAATTTTCCCTGTGAAGTAGTCGGTGATATCACCTGCCCTGACATCCATATTAGCGTTAACCGTAACCTCTGAGTGCTGCGGGTTGATAATGCAGACAACATCCGAATCTTCGCCTGAAAGGTGCTCCCAGAATACCGTGTATTTGTCAAAATCCAGAAACGGTTTGCCTGTAAATGGTATAAGCGCATCCCTTATGGCTTTGGTATTGAGCATATCCAGAGGGGTGCTTTTATCCGGCCTTAGTGGTGTTGTTACACTATAACCCTTAACCCCTGTTGCATAAAAAACAGGCTTTCCCCTTGAAAACCTCTCTATTTTTTCCCATATGTCAGAGGTGATATACTCAGTACCCAAAAGCAAAAGAGCCTCGTAGTTTTCTAACTCACCGCTTGCTATCTGTTTTTCTGTTATGATACCTATCGGTATGTGACTGCCTCTTATAGAAGGCCATACCTGACGCCATATCTTGCCCTGCTTCCATGCATCGTTTGCCAGAAGATAGTGATAACACTTTGTTGTGGTACTGTGGAGGATGGCGACCTTTTTGTTTTTATTCTTGAGAGAGAGGAAAAATGTACCGTCTCTGTCAATGAGACCGCGTATCTCCTTCACGGTCTCGCGTATCTCAGGGTATTCCCACAGACACCTTGTAGGTGCAATACCTATGTCGTCTACCTGATGCATTATGGATACCAGAGCATTTACCCTGATACGTTCCGCGGCTTCTTTATGTTTTCCCTTGAGCCAGTCTTCAGTAAACCAGCCTATCAGCATAGAAAGCGGGAGGTCCCTTTTGTGGCGGAGAGCCTTTACCATCTGTATGCTCTGTTCCGCCTGCCAACCGTCTGTTGAATAGAGTTCCCAGAGAATCCTGTCAACGTTTCCGTCCTGGCCTGGATACTGAAATACTACAATGTCCGGTACTATCTCTTTTGCTGCCTCTGCAAGGTAGGTGTTATAACGCGCCATACTCGGATTATCGTAGGAAGCGACTCCTATGGTTTCCATCCACTGATTAAGCGGGCTTTTCGGGTCTATTATCGTCCCTGCAGGCGGAGCAAAGAGGAGAGGAGGCTGCAGCCCTGTCTTTTCCTTGAATATCCTGCGGCTTTCTTCATGGTAGCAGGCTATCTGTCCGGAAGGGTAGTGATAGCCGAGACCTGCCTCGTCATCAAGAGCCAGCCAGTCAAATCCTTCAGCCCCCTTCAGACTTTTTACAACGTCCTGAACGTATCCCTTCATTACCTCAAGTCCTCTGGGATGGTTGGGACAGAACCTACAGAAAGAAGCACTGGTATCGTAGTAGGGTTCTCCGAGGGGGAACATCCCCACCCTGTATTCATCCGTGTCATAGATGCCAAACCTGTTCCAGTCTCCTCCATATGCCTGAACGTTGAGTATCGGATAGAGACGTGTTCCGTGAGAAAATGCAATCCTGTGCAGTTCTTTTGCCAGTTCCCCGCTGTTCCATAAGAAACTGCTGCCCGGGAAGTGGTATGTCATTCTGTCCAGATGGATACCAAATTCTTCAATCTCAGCAAATTTCTTTTCCACCTGAGAGACAAAATGCTTTTTGTACTGCTCCCACAGTTTCTCTCTGTATTCTTCAGGGACGGATGAGGGAATCAACGGGGGCCAGTGCAGATATCCCAGTCCCCCGAAACCGCTCAGTTGAATACTCCTTTCAGCATGAGATACTCCGGTAATGAACAGCAAAAAGGATATCAATAAAACCGTTTTAATTTTCATCCCTTACCTCCATAGGTTTAACAACGACTGAACGGCTTAAAGGGTTTATCCAGAGAACAGAGTAAGTTTTTGAAATCTCTTCAGATGTTTCGTTTTTCAACCCGTAAAGCCCGAACCTGTGGGAAATCTTTTTTACCTTTTTGTATGTAAGGCGGGTGCTAAAAGATGCCTGTGCGTGTACACTGCTGTATGGGCTTTCCATAATTTTTTCAATCGTATGGGGTGGTGGTGAAAAACCAACTGTTGTGTCATTGTTTGCAGCCGGAAGGAATACCGCCAGCCCTAAATTCCTGACAGGATTCTGTAATGCAATCCAGTCTGCACGCCCTTTGCTTTTAATCAGTGGTTTCTTGTAGTCTTCTGCAGTAATCTTTCCTGCAGCAGAAATAAATATCCGTTCGTTAATCCAGTCCCGACTTCCACCGCTCGGAGAAAGTGTGCTGTTATAGTCAATAGTGATATCTTCCTGCGGTTCATAAAATTCTATCAGTTCTTCCACCTCTATGTAGGGTAACCCGTTATATATATGGAAGATGCGATGGGCATCTCCTTTAAGTTTTTTACCGCCCCAGTCAATATCAAAGGTTATGGCATCTGTCATCATTGTGGCCCTTGCTGGTCCGCTTATGACAGGTACAGGGGACGTCCATTCTAACCTGTCCAGTATGGATGACCTGAACAGTCCATTGCCCCATGCATATCCAATGTGAACCATCTGTCTGTGGTTTACAATAAGACTGGTAATTCTGCCTCTGCCTCCTCCTCCAAAACCTGCATTAGGAGCCTTCAGCCCCGCTCCTCCGCGGGTGCCCAGTCCGATAAGCCCGTTTTCAAAAAAGAGGTCAAACTCTCTTTTCCCTCCTATTGCCTGCATCCACTTCGTTGAACCATCATAAGACCTGTCGGGTATCTCATTGTCAGCAATGGGCAGGTAGAGGTCAAACCTTTTTGTTTCTCCGGGCTGGAGATTGACCTGAAAAATGAACTCGTCATCCGGGTCAAGTATTCCGTTGCCTCCACCTTCAAACAAGGGAATTCCGGTACGGTCTCTCTCGTCAACCTGAAATGGTATCTCCTGACCGTTGTGTATAAGACGCATCCTGCTAAGCCTGTAGCCGTAAGAACGGGCGGCTGTTCTTATCTGGCTGCCCTTTACTATAACAGGCGAATTTTTTCTCTCAACTTCCAGTGTCTCCTTAACAATCACAGGGACGCGAACACTAAACCTGCTGTTCCACCACAACTCTGTTTCTTCCGAAGATGTCAAAGGCGGATTCAAGATGGAGAGCAGAATAAAACCACAGAACAATATTATAGCCTTCCTCTTTCTTCCCATAGATGCCTCCGTTTTCCTCTGTTTAAATAAACAGACTATTTAATTCTGACGTAGAGAGTGTCCTTTATACCTGAAATTAACTCCTCCACGGTAATCTTAAGCCTTCCTGAACGTGCATTTAGAGGTACCCTTATCGGAATAGTTAAATCCCCGTTTTCCACCCTGTGGTATTGTATAATGTCCACGGCAGTTCCATCAGAGTATTCTCCCTGTATCTTTATTACATCCCTGTGTGCAATTAGCCTTCGCTTTTTTGTCAGAATCTTCAGGTTCAGTGTCCCTTCCGTACCCCTGCGTATAACCCCCGGTATAGCAACCTTTATGGTGCCAATCTGTTCTGGAAGAAGAACAAGTAAAGCGGATTCTGCAGGAGGCAGGGAGAGAGTGACCTTCCCGGAAACAACAGAGACCTTTTTTTGTCCTCCTACGTCATAGATAATATAGCCGGAGGATAACGGCACAGTTAGTAATACATCCTGTTGTTCTGCCTTGTCATCAGGAGCCCCTGTGCGGGTTCCAAGATTTGCACTTACCTTATACCTGCCTGCAAGTTCCCCGGAAGTGAAGTGGTTGTTTATAAGAAATATAAACCTTGCGCCTCCACTCTCCTTTTCATATAGCCAAACCCTGTTACCATCATTCACCCTGATAGGGTAAGGATTTTTTATCATGTATTCTTTTGCCCAGTTCTGCAGTATCTGTATATATTCCGGTTTACTCTGCCTGTCATCTATATCAAGGACTTCAGTTGAGGGGAATTCAGCACGGCATCTTCTGTCAACCACAAGGTGTCCACCGTCCTTTATATATTCTAAAAGTTTATCGTATATCTTTTCTGTGACAACCCATGCTCCAGGCATCACAACAGTATCATAGTTTTTAAGCCATCCTGCCATTACATGCTCATCTCCTATCCAGTCGAACCTCAAACCCGTTTCAGCAAGGGCCCTTGTGGTCATACGGTTAAACCACCATTCTATCCATTGGTTATCTCCCGGTCCCATCCATAGTTGTCCTTCTGTCTGTAGGTAGGCAATCTTATTCAGGGGAGATGATAATCCACCGGTCAGCAGTCCTACAGGATACAGTTCTTTCAGGGTCTTTTTTATCATCTCTTTCGTCCCTTCAAATACATACCCCCTGTCAAGTTCTCCAAGACCATAAAAACCCATATGCTCAATAGGATGTGCCATAGTTATCCACAGATACTGACGCATCATATCAGGGGGCAGACAAATTATCTTACCTTCGGCATTAAATGCCCATGGGTCCCAGAAGATACTCCCGGGCGTCAGCATAATTTTTTTCCCTGCAAGACGGGCTATATTCACCACCCTGTTGAAGTCGGTCACCAGTCCTGACGGGACATGCGGATAGTGCCAGTAGTCCACCATCTCCATACCTGATATATCCTCTGTCGTATCAGGCTGGTCGGTATAAAACAGGGTATTTTCCAACCCTTCTTCTTTCATAACAGAGGCCAGCCTGCTGTTTAAGATAGGCCATCCCTTTCCCCTGCGTCTTAGCCAGTGTGCAAACCTGTAGGCAGGGTCACTTTCAGGGATTACAGGAGCAACATCTTTTCCTGCGGCTATTCTCAGCGGCCCTGTTTTTACCTGCTCAGGGATATAACCCAGGCCTGTCTCTTCTTTCATCCAGTCTAAAAACCACCTTTCAGCAGGGGGAGGTCCTATACCAACCTCTGTATTAAGCATACATGCAATAATGTTTGGATAAGATGATGCTTTCTCTGCTGTTTGTTGAGCGGATTTCAAACTTTCGGCCATCCTTTCCGGGAACAGAGGATGGTAGGTCCTTGCATCAAACCTCAGGTCAGCCAGGAGACCTGAACGCACTAAAGAGGGGAGGGTAGATATATTTGCCTGCGCAACAGTGAAAGGATATTCTTTTGTCTGCTGCCAGCCACTCCATGAACGTATGGTAAAATCCGGGTTAGGAAGTGCAGGCGCAATCTCTACAGTAAAATATGAGTCTATCATCCTGTCCTCTGACCTTATTGACATCTGATATATTCCGGGAGATGCCTTCCACGGTTCTATCTTTACTCCGCTGACAGACGTATCAGAGACATTCAGTTTGCTCTGTAGGCCGAGTTCGGGAAGTTTTAACTCCACCCACTTGTTTAAAGAAAGATTGAGGGTTGAAATTCCCAGAAGCGGGATGGATGCAGAGCCTTCTCCCCTGTGAAATACAAGCCTTTCAGGCACCTGTATCAGGTTTGTTGGCAGTCCAGATGTCAGGGGAGAAACACCTGAATTATCTTCAGCCAGCATCTTTATCTCATCGGGACTGAGAGCCCTGTTCCATATAGTAGATTCATCCATAACCGCAGAGCCGGTTGTGCCTTCAAGTGTGGTTGCTCCGATTAAAAGATACCCTGGATTAGGTATGGCAGGGTAGTATCTGGCTCTCCCTTTTTCTTCCCCGTCAATATATAATATGCATTTATCCTCCTGCCAAGTTGTTGCTATATGGTGCCAGTTCCCATCTGATAATCCCTTGGATGGAACACCTATGATACCTTCACCAGTCTTGTAATTTCTGACATTGAGAATTCCGGGTTGTCCGAGGTAACAGCGTCCTGTATTTATATACCATACAGGCTGCCACCATCCTCCACCCAAACACATAAATACTCCCTGTCGGGAACCTCCACCTTCAGGTCTTGGAAGTTTGAACCATGCTGCCATTGTCCCTTCCTTTTCGTTGAACCTGAGTATTTCAATAGGAACTGATAACCTGTTGCTTCTCCTGTTTTCACCTCCAGGTATCCAGCCACCGGCAAAATTTTTAAAATCAGGGTATCTGTTAATCTGTTCCAGTTGAAAAGCAGATGCCTTAAATTCAGATTCTTCAGGGGAGATGAGGGTCACCTCCAGAAAAAGTTTTTGTACAGGGCGTCTTGCATCAACTGTTATTTCAGCAGTAACCCTCTTCCATTCTGGTGATAATTCAATCTTTTCATACCGATAGGTGGTTTCAACCGGCGGGACCACCTTTGCCTTTTCATCTTTCTTAAGGATTGACTTATTAGCATCTTCAACAGGGGTTTTCCAGTCGGTACCGTCAATCTCATCAAGCAATTTCAGTTCCACTATAGTGCCTTTTTTATCAGAGGAAAGATAGACAGAGGCAAGGAAACTCTTAAAATTCCTGTAAGGGGCTTTTACATTTTTAAGTTCAACAGGAACTGTCTTTAGAGTAACGCCGCTAACCCCTTCTGCTTTTATTGCACCGATGTCTTTCCATCCGTTTTCTATATACGTAAGATTGACGTCCTTGCCTGCTGTAAAACCTTCAAAAGAGGGTTGTGGCTCCGACTGAGAAAAAGCGAGAAGATTTTCATATGGTGGCTCAAAACGGTAGCCTTTACCGTATTTCCCATCCTCGGTGTATGAACCTGAAAGTTCCATCTTGTAGCCGAGATTACCTTTTATATGGGCAGTGCCGGACCCCTCAAAGTTTGTATAAAAAATGATTCCGTTGGTGAATCCTTTTGATTCCGAAGATAGCATAGTTAAAGGAAAGACAAGATACAGGATTGTTAATACAAGAGTTTTATTTTTTATCATCTTCCTCCCCGGCTGATAAGAAAACCTCTATCAGATAATCTGCAGGTATTCATTGAACCAAGTCTTGTTTATCTGAGGCTCAGTATAATGTTGGCGGCTGCCACTCCCAGATTTCAAGTGTCTTGTTATCCACCGGACAGGGTCCTCTGGGGGTGATAAGTTTATAGTTGGGCCACCTGCCGCAGTCTAACTGCACTTTCTGTTGTTTTGCAATATCTATAGGGCAGGTGTTGTATAACCTGTGGAATCCTTCATAGGTCTGACAGCCGCAGGATGTCCTGCCGCACTTCTCACATACAACCTTGGGAACCATTGATGCACCTATACGCAGAAAATAACCTTCAAATCTTACCTTCCCTCCGCATTCTATACAGGTAAACCCTTCAAATTCTGAAAAGTTTATCCTTAAGAATTGTATTTCCTTGTTTTCAGGGTTAAATTCGTCCACATACCTCTTGGGAATATAGAGCATTTTGGGGATGTTTATTTTAATCCTGTCTGCTTTTTCATAAACAGGAGGAATGTACCTAAGGATATATTTACCTAACCTGCTCTGCTGGATTTCCATAGCAGAATTGAAGGAAAGGCTCATTGTGATGAATAGTAAACCTGAAAGTATAAGACCTTCCAGTATACCAGGGAAAATACCGAATAACCTGTCAATTATGTGCTTGATACCAACCCTTCTTCTTAAGACCTCAAGGATGAGGATAATAGTTAAGACCAAGAATAGTGATGTGATGAGGAAACAAACCAGTTCAACAACATCTCCCTTTATATCAAATTTTGACAGCAGGTTTACAGGAGCAAGGTAAACGAAAGAAGCGAGTGATATTCCTCCTGCAATGCCAAAAAGGTCAACAAGACAGCCTACAAATCCTCTGATAAAACCTAATAGTACTGTACTCAGGATAACAATTGAGATAATTATATCTATTCCTGTAAACATATATATATAATACAACAATTAAAAAAAACAGGAAAGGGATTTTTTTATCCCCTTCCTGTTTTCTATCCCGTTATTTCCCGTTGAATAACCAGTTTATTTTACACCATGGTATTATTGGGGACCTACTAATGGTTCTCTTTTGGGTCGTTTTTTCCATTCTTCACTCATAGTTCCAAGTTGACTCTTAAGTCCCTGGTATTCCGTATCATTCACCAGTTTATTCGCCAGCCGCTCTCTCAACTGTTTACTTAATCCTTGAATCTGTTTAACTATGCCCTGCAGTTCTGCATCATTATCTATTACCTCCTTTTCTATCTTTCTCATCTGTTGTCTTATCTGCAGTGTTTCTCTCAGACGTTCTCTTGGACGTGCCTGTTCACCTGTCTCTTGAGCAAGTGAGGTTCCGCTGATTCCCAGCAGTATAACCAGCCCTATTATCATCAGTGCTGTTTTTCTCATTTTTTATCACCTCCTTTACCCTCACTCTTCTTCCTTCACCCCTTGGGGGAGAAGGTTAGGTTGAGGGGTTGCGATTTATCATTTCTTTTATATGTTAGACGTTTGACATCAGCAAAGGTTTAGTGTATCTTATAACCCGAAATGGATAAAAAGATAGCGGTATTTGACCTGGATGGAACACTGCTTGATGCATATGACGCGGTAGCAAAAACATTTAACTATTCCCTGAAAAAACTTGGCTATTCCACTGTTCCCTATGAGGTGGTAAAGAGGTCTGTAGGAGGGGGTGATGTGAATCTCGCCGGGAAGTTCGTTAAAAAAGACGATATCACGCATCTCATATCCCTCTACAGGGAAAATCATATCAGTTTTCTTGATGGAAATGTTAAACTACTGGATGGATGTGAAGAAATGTTAATGTTTCTCAAAGAAGAAGGTCTGAAGATTGGAGTGGCAACCAACAGGGCAAAATTTTCCGTTAATACTATGTTGAGTAAATTGAATATCAGACAATACTTTGATATAATACTTACGGCGGACGATGTAAAAAATCCCAAACCACATCCGGATATGCTCATTAAGGTAATGGATTTTTTTGGTCTTCAAAACAAAGATGATATCTTCTATGTAGGAGATATGGACATAGACTACTTTACGGGGAAGAACGCCGGGGTAGATACCTATATAGTTGCAACAGGTTCTTCTCTAAAAGATGTCCTGCAAAAGATTAAAGGCATAAGGTTATTTGACAACCTGATGGAACTTAAAAGATATTTAGAGGATGCATCATAAACTAAAATTCCGACATAAGAATTATATAATATAAGGTAAGAGAAAAGGAAAGTATTGAGGAGCGAGTGCGAAAGGGCAGTAATAAGACAAGGTGAAAAGCGTAAGCGTTCGGATGATTACCTTACTCGGAGATGTCTGAACCCTCCGAATAGGAGGGTGAGTTCTCCGAGAGGACGATTTCACCGTAGTGTGCTCTCTGAAAAATCTACCCTCATTTGAAAACGTGACATAGCACACTGAGGGAGTGTGAGGGAGGTATTCCCTCACGTCTGGGGGAGAACAGACCCGCTGTATTTTGCGGGGCGTTAGGAAGGGGGCTTGCCCCCTCCTAAAAGTGTCGTGTCA
>CAYOYL010000033.1:0-15398 GCA_964408175.1 uncultured bacterium | reverse complement strand
CAGCCACTACGGTGCCGCATGTTATTATCCTTTAATGGCTGTCAGCAATGGTATGATAGGTATTACGGGTACCAACGCCAGACCTTCTGTCGCTCCCACATTCGGTGTGGAAAACATGCTTGGAACAAATCCTCTGACCATAGGGCTCCCATCAGACGAGCCATTTCCTTTTATGCTTGACTGTGCAACCTCAATCACCCAGAGGGGAAAGATTGAGGCCTATTCAAGAGAAGGAAAGGACATCCCCAAGAACTGGGTAATAGACGAAAAGGGAAAGACAAGAACCGATACCGATACCATCTTAAAAGACCTCGTTAAAGGAACGGCTGCCTTACTGCCACTCGGAGGTCCAGGAGAAGAGACTGCCGGGTACAAGGGTTACGGGTATTCTACAGTCGTTGAGATACTATCGGCAGCGCTTGCCGGCGGAAGGTTCATGAAGGGTCTCACGGGATACGACGAAAAAGGGAAAAAGATTCCATACAGTCTCGGACACTTCTTCATAGCAATAAACATAGAATCATTTATAGATATTAAAACATTCAAAAAGATAACGGGGAATATCCTGAGAGACCTGAGAAATTCAAAAAAAGCCCCGGGACACAGAAGAATTTATACCGCAGGGGAAAAGGAATACGAGGCATGGAAAGAGAGAAAAGACAAAGGTGTGCCTTTAGATAAAACACTGAGGCAGCAGTTTATACAGATGAGGGATGAATTGAAACTAAATGTGAAGTTCAGATTTGAATAGAATACCCTATGGAGTATTTAAGAGGGAAAGGAGACAAAAAATGAAAGCAGTATTTGTAGGCGGTGGAGCCCATCGGCTTCTACCCATTATAAGAAGCGCTCTCGGATACAATGTCTTTGACAATGGAGAAATCTCTCTTTATGACCTGAACGTTCCGCGTGCGGAAGCAATGGCAAAGATGATAGAAAAAACGCCTGAGTTCAAAAAAAACCCGTGCAGGATAACGTACAACAAGACGATTGAAGAGAATCTTGAGGGAGCCGATTTCGTAAGTGCGGTTCTCCTTGCAGGGAGCCCTTACACGTTCATAGCCAGCAGTGAACACTGCATCAAGTATGACTTTTTAGGGACTGATAACATTTCTCTTAACGGTACATTCCTTGCGCTGAAGGGAGCCCCTGTAATACTGGGACTGGCAAAGAAGATGGAAAAGTACTGTCCGACTGCCCTCTTTGCAGATTTTGCCAATCCGGTATCCGTATTCAGCGGAGCGGTGAACAAGTACACCAAAATCAGGTGTCTCGGTATATGTCACGGTTATATGAACCATTTTTTTGACCTTACACGTATCAGGGGAAGAGACGAAGCCTGCTACGATTACAAGGTCAAGGTTGCGGGAATAAACCACTTCAGTTTCATCATTGAGGGAGCGTATAAGGGGAAAGACATACACAACCTGGTCTCTGCCCACATTCAGAAGAAAGACTGGAAAAAGGTGCAGTGGAACAGATCCGTTCCACCAGAAGTTACAAGAAGAATGCAGAGGGGGCTTGAATATTTTGTAAGACTCTTCAACGAGTTTGATGCACTCCTTTTCTCAAATGAAAGCGACGGCATAACCCATCTCTTTTATGAAGACTACATAAAGGACTTCAAAAAAAACTGGCATGAGAAAACCCGCAAGGAACTTCTGCAACAATTAAAGAAGAGAAATGAAACGAGAGCCGCAGCGGACAGCAAATTTCAGTCCCTGCTGAATGAAGACCTCAATGCCAATTTCTGGAAAACCTACCACAAAACAAATGCAAATTTTGGCAGACACGATAATGACATCATCTCAAAACTTCTGAGGGCAGTGGCAGGACTCCAGGAAGAAGATATTGTCGCAAGTGGGCCTAACAAAGGTGCAGTTTCAGGTTTTGAGGACAGGATACTGCTTGAGTTTTCACAGAAGATATACAAGAAAAAGATAACTCCAGAAAGGGAGATGTACGTGCCAAAAAACCTTTACGGTCTGACCTCCGCCCTCGCAAACTACCAGACACTTCTTGCGGATGCAATAGGAACAGATGACCCGAAGACCCTTTATCAGGCACTCTACTCTTATCCTGTAAAACAGGGCTATTCAGAAACAAGGAAACTCTGGAAGGAACTGCTTGAGATAAACAAAAAGGAGATTTCAAAAAATCTCTACAGGGCGAAAGACTACATCCGGTAAAATTCTCTGATTATCTTTTCAGCAGATTCCTTGCCGTCATCGGAAAGTTGCAGCCAGATGCCGTTTTCTTTCCTGAACCATGTTATCTGTTTCTTTGCAAAATTTCGGGTCTTTTGTTTGATGCTGGATTTCAGTTCTTCAATGGTACACCTGCCGTCAAGATAATTCAGAATCTCCACGTACCCGATAGGTGCCTTTTCACGCAGGTATGCAGCATAACCGCATTCTTTAAGTTTTACAACCTCATCTACCCATCCGTCTTCAAACATCTTATCCACCCTCCGTTCTATCCTCTCGTACATCTCTTTTCTGTCCCTCGCAAGTATAAAATAGAGTTTTTCGCTTTCCCCCAGTGCATTCTCCGGCTCCTGTTTCTGCCAGTAACTCATCGGTTTACCCGTAAGGTAATACATCTCAAGAGCCCTGCGAATTCTCTTTCTGTCGTTAGGATGGACGGCGTTTTTCAACACAGGGTCAACCTTTGAAAGTTCTCCGTATAGAACTTCCGTAGTCTTCTCTTCAAGCACCCGGCGGACTTCATGCTGTTTTTCCCTGTTTTCATCAGGGATGGAGAAAATCCCCTTCATTAAACTCCTGAGGTACAGACCGCTGCCGCCGACTATAATGACAACCCTGTCTCTACCCTGTATTGCCTGTATCTTCTCACGCACAATCTTTATAAACCTGTACACGTCAAAACCGTCTTTTATTGAAAGGAAATCAACAAGGTGGTGAGGGATATCTCTTCTCATTGAAAGCGGAACCTTATCCGTTCCTATGTTTATCTCTCTGTAGAATTGTCTGCTGTCCGCTGATATTATCTCCCCACGGATTTTTTTTGCAACGCTGTATGCAACAGCAGACTTGCCGATTCCTGTGGGACCTCCCATAATCAGTATCTTTCTCTCAGTATCTTTTTCTCTCATCTGTCTCATATGGTATCATATTGGCAGAGTTTTAAAAATCCTCCCTTCCTGATAAAAGGGGACTGAGGGTGTGCTGAACGGGGAATAAGATTATGCATAAGAAAGAGTTTGTCGCACTGATGGAAGAATACGGACAGGAACACATAATAAGCCATCTGAAGACTCTTTCTGCAGAGGATGAAGAAGATTTTTTAAGTAACGCCTCGGGGATGAACATTGAACTTGTCTTCAGCCTTTATGAACGTTTTTCCTCACAGAATGACAAACCCGTAAAATACGAAAAGGTAGAGCCCCCTGAGGTGATAGACTCGGAGACTGCAAACAGTAAGGGGAAAAATGCCGTTATACAGGTGGGTGAAAAAACAATTTCAGACGGGCAAACCGCTGTCACCATTGTCGCTGGAGGTCAGGGCACAAGACTCGGATACCCTCACCCCAAGGGGATGTATCCTGTCTCCCCGCTGAGAGGCAAGTCGCTCTTTCAGATTAACAGTGAGAAGGTTCTCACGCTCTCTCAAAGATATAAAGCAAAAATCCCACTTTTGGTACTGACCAACTCGGAGAACCGTAAGGAGATAGAAGACTTTTTCAGAAAAAATCGTTTCTTTGGTCTTGAAAAGGAAAGCCTGTTCTTTTTCACGCAGGAGATGCTGCCTTCAATAACACCTGATAAAAAACTGATACTGAGAGACAGAACATCTCTCCTGTCAAATCCTGACGGACACGGCGGCTCACTCAAGGCTCTGTGGGAATCCGGCCTCATCAAAAAACTTGAGGAACTCGGCGTGACAAAAATCTTTTACTGCCACATAGACAACCCGCTGGTAAGGATTGATGACCCTCTCTTTCTCGGTTGGCACATCAAGGAAGAGGCAGACTTTTCGCTGAAGGTTGTGAGAAAAAGGAACCCTGAAGAGAAGGTGGGAAACCTTGTCTTCGCAGACGGGAAACACCGCATTATTGAGTACATAGAACTGCCGGATGAACTAAAAGATATGAAAGACAGCAGAGGCAACCCTGTATTCTGGGCAGGCAGTATAGGGATACACTTTATGAACACAGACTTCATAAAAAAATTAAATGAGAACGGCTTTGCGCTGCCATACCACAAGCAGGTTAAAGAAGCACCCCGCGGGATTCATCCGGAGGCAGGTGAGATATGGAAGTTTGAGACATTTGTCTTTGATGCGCTGCCTCTTGCCAAAAAGGTGTGCTGTATGGAGACAATGAGAGACGAAGAGTTTGCTCCCTTAAAAAACAGTGAGGGCGAAGACTCCCCGGAGGAAGTTAAAAAAGTTATGGTAAACCTTTATAAAAAACAAATCTCTGAACTGGGTATAGATGGCATCCCGCCGGAGATAAAAATAGAGGTCAGTCCTGCCGCCGGTCAGGATAAAAAAACACTTCTGGACAGAATTAAAAAATCCAAAATCTTGTTTAACAAGGATGTCTATATTGATTAGCGTGAAAACCCTGCAAAATGATAAACCACCTCCAACAAAAGAAGGGTTAAAGTGGAGATAAAATTGCCTATGGAGGAAGTGAAAGGAAATTCTGTAACAGATTTCTCAGATGGTATAATAAATTTGACATTTTAAAAAGGTGTTTTACAATTCCTTCTGATGAAAATTTCGGGAATGATAAAAACACAATTTATAAGAAATTCATGTGCCAATAACATACATATGAGGAGATATAATGATGCATAGATTCATAAAGCCATCCTTCAGTCCAGCCGGTGTTATCCTCTTTATTATCCTTCTCAATCCCCTTTTCATCCGGGCACAACTGGTAAGGCCGTGGCGATATACAGAGCATTCCGTGAGGCTTGAGGGACCTGCCTCTCCCCATATAAAATGGGCTGAGCCGTGGTACTCCGGTCCGGTCAGGGCTCTGATTGTGACCGACCTGCGCACATCGCGGTGGGTCGTTGAACTTCAGCAGAGGCTGGAGATCGAATATGACTATGCCTATACCCACGGAAACAATCTTATCATTGAACAGGACAGTATATTCACAAGAGGCGGAGGAAGAAGGCAGCCCGAGGATGAAGAACTGAAGAGATACCTAAAATATTTCCGGTACGAAGTTGCGGTCATCCAGAACCCCGGTATCTTTCTGAATATCCCGCAAGAGATAAGGGATTCCTTACTGGAAAGAGTACGTGAAGGTATGGGTCTGGTCATCCTCGGTTCTAAGGGCTCTTTTTCCATATCAGATTTTACAGGGGTTCCTGCCCCTGCCGACCTCGTATCCACTGCTGGTGCCGTCAGTAAAGTAACAGGAACGCCTGAGCGGACTCTTACAGCAGGAATTATGGGAAAGGGACGGGTTGTCATATACGGTGGTTCTCCACTCGACTACGAAGTGCTCCCTGAGATACTGATATGGGCGGCACAAAGGGAATCCCCTGTGAAACTTGACGGTATAAGGTGCCTTCCTGAACCGGGAGAAGCAGGAAAAACATTTGAGGTCTCCTTTAACCTTTTTAACAGTTCAGGAAATAGAATGACGCTGAGTGGAACGCTGATTGTGAGGAACGGATTGAAGGAAATGACGGATGAGAAGATATTTCCCGTTGTTATCGGTCCCGGGGAGAAAAAGACTTTCCGCATCTCTTCTGCCGTCCGCATTACGGCAGGCGACTATTCAGCCGGGCTGGTTTTCCGGGATGACAGGGGACAGGTTGTAGAATACGGAATAGGTGCATACAGGGTTGAAAGCAACTCATTTATAAAAGACGGGGTTTTCGGAAAGGAAAATGTCCTGCCCTCTGACACCCTGACAGGGTCAATTGTAACCTCTCACAGGGGACCTGATAGAAACGCAACCCTAAACATCATCCTGAAGGATACATGGAACAGGACCACCTATGAAAAAATTCTGGGGATACAACTTGAGGAGGGGGATATGAAGTTTGATATTCCACCAGTCACCGTGGGGACACTTTCGCGTATGGTTTCCCTTGAGATATCTCTTGAAATGGATAATGCCGTCGTTGACAGTAAAAGATTTGACTTCCCCGTGGTTTTTAAGTCTGAGGTGGAAGACCTCGTGGTGGACGGTTACCTGCTGAGAGCCTGCGATAAGACGTTCTGTGACGCTCTCAGGAAGGTCGGGATAGAGACAGGTGGTGTATACGCACACCTGGAAAAATTTTTCTCCGAGTTGGCAAGGAACAATTTTCGTGTGGTGGCAAACTTCGGAGCCATCCCTCCTGGAACAGGACCTCCGGGAGCCATCCGTGAGGGTATACCCAAAGACTGGCCTGATGCAGAAGAAAATGATAGATATAATATCAGAATGTGGCAGGGTACGATTTCATGCCCGCAGGCAGGACACTTCGGATGGAATGAGAAGTTCTACACAAGTGCGCGCGTACGGAATGCGGCAAGGTATTCGCCGCTTTCATACGACATGGCGGATGAATTCACGCTGCAGCATGACCTCTACAACAGGGACAAACCGTGGGATGACCTGTGTTTCTGCAGTGCAACACTGAAGGCATTCCGTGAATATCTCGTCTCGGTCTACGGCACCCTTGAGGCTCTGAACGCCCAGTGGGAGACCGGGTTCGGGAAATGGGAAGAGGTTGTGCCTCTAACTATGAGGAAGGCTCGTCTGAAGAAAAACGCCGGTCCGTGGCTGGACTTCAGGATATTTTTGGCCAGGGATGTTGTCAGGGCACTGGCTGCAGGACAGCGTCAGTTGGATAGTTTATCCAACGGGGCAAGGGGCAGCGCAAATATCCACTGGGAAGGTCCCTACTCCGCCTTCATGGCATATTACCTTTTCGGACCCGGCGGGCTGAAGGCAGCTGACGTATACCCCCGTACATTTGACCAGGTGCGCAGCCACTGCATCAATCCCGCGTTCAGGAGGATAGCCATCGGGTATACCGCTTGGGGAGAGACCAAGGAGAATTTTGACTACTGGACATGGAAGAATCTTTTTTACGGAGGCGGCAGGATAACGCTTTATAACGCACTGGAACTGCTGTATGAGAGTTCCGTGGTCACCCCCACCTACGCACCGGGGCGCCTGTGGGACTGGGCGAAACAGATTGATGAAACCATGAAGAAACCCGGTATCGCTAAAGCAATTCTCACCTCCCGTCCTGCCGAAACAAGGATAGCAATTCTTGACTCATACCCAAGCCGGTTTCTTCACTACCTGGAGCCTCAGCACTATGATGAAAACGGATGGCTGCTCCCACAGTATCATCTTATGTCTCTTTACGGTTCAAGTACTGCCGCATGGAAAAGATATGCTGTACTCTGTGACGGGCTCGGCCTGACATGGAAGCTTGTCACCGATGAGGAGATAGAGTCCGGGAAACTGGATGGCTACAGGGCTGTTATTCTGCCTGAAGTAACGGCTGTTTCCGCGGCTGTGCTTGACAGACTCAATGACTTTGCCAGTAAGGGCGGACTTGTCATGGCGGACAGAAGATTTGCGGAACGAGACAGCCACGGCAGGTTCCGGGATGCGGACAAGAAACTCTCTGAATTATTCGGAGTCAGGAGAGCAGAAGACACCTGGGAAAACACCTCAAGGAAGTGCCGTATAAGAATCCCCGGCAGAAGCCTTGAGGAGGTGGAAATTGAATCTGGGGGCAGAGATACGCTCCTGGAGGTTACTGACGGTCTGGCAATGGGCTCTTACGACGACGGGATACCGGCGGTCGTTATCAAGAGGACAGGCAAAGGATATGGGCTGTACCTTAATATTGTGCCTGAAAAAGAAAAGATTTTACCTACCCTCCTTGAGCAGTTCTCCGTACTTGCCGGGTTCTCTTCCCCTTTAAAGATTACGGATGCCGGGGGACGTCCGCTGCTGACAGGATTTCTCAGGCTGGTTAGAAAGCGGGGAGTAATAGAGTATGTTTCCCTCCTGAAGGAGATTGTTTCGGATGCATGCGGCGAGAAGAAAATATTGCTTTCCTTTCCTTCAAAAAGATATACTTATGATATGGGAACCGGCAGATTTTTCGGACTTACCGACAGGATAGAGGTCCCGGCAGATACGGGCAGGGGACATTTTTTTGCGCGGCTGCCTTACAAAGTCAGGGGTATTGACGCTCAGGTCCGGGATACAGTGAAGCAGGGAGAAAGGTTGTCTTACAAGATTTCACTATCTGGGTCAAAGCAGTGCGGCGACCATGTGGTCAGGCTGGAGTTTATTGACCCTTCCGGAAGTGTGGTGCCTTACTGGACGGGCAATGTCCTGACTGAAAACGGTCTCTACACAGGTTCCCTCGCTGTGGCCCTTAATGAAAAACCGGGTACGTGGTCACTGCATGCAAGGGATGCGGTCAGCGGAAAAGAGGTTGTGAAGAACTTTAATGTTAAGGAAAGAAACTGAAGGGAGGCTGTATGCGGAGTTCTTATGCGGTCGTGTTAGCGGGGGTATTTATGCTGACGGTTAATCTTGAAAAGGCAACGGCAGCAGGAAGAACCCTTGTAAAGAACGGGAAGTCTGATTACGTTATAGTAGTGGCAGACAGCCCTGCACCACTTGTTTCACATATTCACGTGGGCAAAAGCGGTTATCCCGGATACGTCTTCCCGGATAAAAAAGAAAGGACGGTACTCTACGCTGCGGAGGAGATGCAGAGGGTATTGTTTGAGGTTACCGGGGTTAAGATTCCTATTGTCAGGGACGGCGAAAAAATTTCCTCGCGCGCCGGCAGGCTTTTTGTCGGCTCAGGCTCAGGAGCGGCCAATCTCGGCCTGACTGCGGAGAGTCTGAGGCCTGAGGGATATTATCTGAAGACAGGTCCTTCGTGGGCGGCAGTCATAGGTGAGGTCGCTGAGGACGGAACTGACAGGGGAACAATCTTCGGCGTGTACGATTTCCTTGAACGGGTGACCGGCGCCCGCTGGTATTTTCCCGGGGAGATGGGAACTGTTATTCCGAAGAAGAAAAACATAGTTCTGCCGCTGCTTGACGAAAAGGTTGAACCCGCCTTTAAAATGAGGGTTGACGGAGGACTGGGCAAATATTCCTGGCTGGAGTGGTTTCCGGCTCTCAGGCATGGGGGTACAAGCAAACTATATGTGAACCATACGATGAATTCCTGGGGTATATACTTCGGCGAGAGCCATCCTGAGTATTTCGCCATACAGGCAGACGGTTCACGAAGAATCAGCAGGTCATATTCCAACAGGGATAACCACATCTGTTACAGCCAGCCCGGAGTCCTGCGGCAGGAGATTGAAAACCTTGAGAAGTGGTTCAACGAGGGCAAGCGCTTCTGGGAGAATAAGGCTCTGCTACCCAACGAGACCTACAGTTATTTCTGTCCCAATGACGTGATGACGATGTGGGGGATATGCTACTGCGATGACTGCATGTCGTTATGGCGCCCGGAGACGCCTTCAGGACAGCACTCGGAACTTATCCTCGGTTATGCCGCGAGACTGGCGAGAGAAATAGATAAAAGGTGGCCCGGCAGACGGCTTGCGGCCGCGGCTTATGAAGGCTATGAGAATGCACCCGAGGGAATAGATATCCCCGATAATCTGGACATTATGACCTGTCAGGTCAGGGGTCCGGTCATGCAGGTAAACCCGGATATATACGAGTCGGAAAAGAAAGCACTTGAGAAATGGTTTAATCTCCTGAACAGAGACAGAAACCGGCTTGCGGTATGGCACTACTTCTGTTATCCCAACATGTTTTCCAACGCTCCCATGCTTGCGGCAAGGACACTAACACGGTGGCACAGGGAGAACCGGCACATGGTAAGCGGGCTCTTCAATAACGGGTTGAGCTGGAGGCAGTCGCCCGGACATGAGTTGAACTACTTTATGATATGGCTGTGGCATAAGGTGTTGTGGAATCCTGATGAGGACCCTGATGTACTGACGGAGGATTTCTGCATTAATATGTTCGGCCCCGCGGCAAAACCGATGCTGGCATTTTTCCGCCTTGAGATAGACCGTTTTGAGGATGCAGCATGGGGCGAACCAGCTTACGGCTCCTACATCCCGGAAAGGGTCATATACAGGGATATCTATCCTGAGGAGGTCGTTGCGGAACTGAAAAATCTTCTCTCGGATGCCGAGCATCTCACCGAGGAAGGAAGCATATACAGGAAAAGGATTGAATGGTACAAGGACCTTCACGGGGTATTCTTTGAGGAGAGTATGCTGTTTAACAAGTGGTACCGCAGCCCGATACACGTGGAGATTCCAAAGGTTACGCAGGAAGAGGGATGGTGGACAGAACTTAACTCTTACAGGATTGTAGAGCAGATATTCGGAAAGGCTCCCTCTTCCGAAACGGAGATATATTTCGGCCATACGGGCGACAGACTCCTTGTTCATGCGGTTTTACATGATACGGCGGGAGCGGAAGCCTTGAAGTCAGTGACCTCAGGGGACAGGGAACAGGATGAGAGAATAAGGAACGACGATTCACTGCAGATATGTTTTGACCTAAACAGCCGCGCTTATTATCACTCTCTGCAGTTCAACAGTGCGGGATACTCCCTTGCCGGCATAGAGAGCCCGGCTATATACATCAGGGGCAAACACCTGCCCGGATTGTTCAAAGACTGGAATATTACAGCAAGGCCTGTATCGCGGACTAAAAAAGAAAAAGATAAGTGGGTACTGGATGTAGAAATTCCTATGACGGTCTTCTCTCCATGGGGTATTGATAAGAACTTGTATAACAGGGGATTGAGAATACAGATACGCCGTTTCAAGAAGACCCCTCCGGGGGAGAGAACAGCACTGTCTCCTTTTCTTCAGCAGGAATGGGAGGTTCCCATAGCAAGGTTCGGTACGGCTGTTTTTAAAAAATAAAAAAAGTCCCTACTGTGCTTGTCATCGCGAGTGAATGCGGGGTAATATAAGAATCAGGCTGCCGCGGTGGAAGAACTTTCGGGCAAGGAGGTAGACTATGTTCAGAAAGGATAAAGGTTCGGGTTTTACGCTGATAGAACTGCTGGTGGTCACAGCCATTATAGCTATACTTGCGGCTATGCTGCTTCCGGCTCTGTCACGGGCGAGGGAGAAGGCCCGTCAGGCGACATGCATCAACAACCTGAAGAACCTGATACTTGCAGTACTCCTGTACAGCGATGATTACAAAGGCAATGGACCTGCGATGGAACGTTACATGAGCGGAGCGCCGTGGGCGAGTTTTCTTTACCTTAACGGATATACCAAGCGTCCTGTGCCGGTACCGGGTGATGTAAGATATGCTGACCACTACTACTGCCCGACCAACCCGCCAAATAAGCAGGCACTGCGAAACGCATACAGCCAGACCGGCCATATATTTATGACCTACGGATACAGGTGGTATAACTACAACTACTACCATCTGCCGCTCAAAAGGATTAAAGACCTCAGCAACTACTGGATACTGACCGACTCTATATGGGCAGGAGCCCCGGTTATGTACGGTACCGCCCCGGGCTATACGACGGGGAGCCAGGTCTATGTTACGAAAGGGACGGGTGCTGCGCACAACGGAAAGTTTCATCTCAGGCATAACGGTATTGCGAATGTCGCATTCGGAGACGGCAGTGTGAGGGGATGTACCCGGTCTGACCTTATGGGGCTGGGCGTACCAAACAGCGAGATAGTGGAATAAATAGGGAGGTGTACTATAATGGAAAAATTGATAGGTAAAACGGTGGTTATCTTTACTCTGTTGCTCTCTTTCCTGAGGGCGGATGTCATTGTTATAAAGACAAAGGAGGGGCACGTCTCCTTTGAGAATGGTGTCATCAGCGGCACAATACATTCACGCGGCTACATCTCTTCCGTCAATCTCAAGTCAATACCCGGGACCTTTCATGCACCCGTAAGAAATAGGAAAGGACAGGGCATAGCCAACACCATGGTTGACGGACACCTGAGCGGATGGCCCTGGGTCTTCTTCAATCCCGACAGTTTGAAAATGGAGATGACGCTCATGGAAGAGGGTCCCATAAGAGCGGTGGTAGTTGCAAAAACAACAGGTACCTGCAAAGACTGGGTATGGCTGCCCAAAGACAGTAAACTTGAAATAGAACGGACATTCGTTATACGTGACGGTTGCCCTTTTATCGGCACCACCGTGGTTTACAGGTGTGAGAAGCCGATGAATTTTCTATACTGGTATCCTGCCGTTCCGCTCGGTATGAGACTGCCAGGCAACAAGGAGATGGCAGAGTCGTTTCGCTATGCCGTGCCGGGGGAAGAAGGAGAGGTAGCGATTGCAAAAGAAGGCACATGGTTAAAGAAGAACATCACTGTCGATACCGGCTGGATTCAGTTTTACCTGCCGGTTCCAGGGAAGGATGAAAGAAACGCATGCTTAGGATATCTACTGCCTGACAACGGAGAGATATCAGGCATCACAAGGAGCTATAAATCCGGAGACGAAGCCTTTACCTTCTGTGAATTCTCCTATAAGAAACGAATCCCAAGGGAAAGTAATTTCACAACCTCTATGGGATACCTGTTTACCGACACAAAGCAGGTGAAAGGAGAATTTTCAGCCGCTTACTATGCAAGGGTTTACAACCCCGGGGGTTCTGCACGGGGCATTGAGATAAAGACGAAACGGTCTGAAGAAACCGTAAACGGAAAAACAAAAAGTACCTATTCAATTACGTTTACTGAAAAACTTGGAATTGAACGAAAACGGGAGGTTGTTGAGGCTGCCATTGATTGCCCGGAACAACAACTGCTTAAAGGTCACCTTTACGCCGGAAACCCCGGTACAGCCGGCGGCAAGGAAAAGGAGATGAAATTTCAGTTAAAGAATAACAACCCTTCCTCAGGAAGCATCATCTTTGAGGTGCCCGTTATTCCGGCCGAAGGCAGTGCTGAATTCCGTTTTGTTACTCCAGCAGATTGACAGACCCTTTCATAATACTACGGGACCCAAAATAGTTTATCATTCAGGGAGAACCTCAGATGGGATATTTTTCAAAACAGGACAGTATATGGAATAGATATAAAGACTGGCTGAACCTGTTGAAAGAACGGGGCGGAAAACCTGACAGGTATATCAACAAAGTATCTACCTTCATTGAAAGATTGACTGAAGAGGTGAAAAAAGAGATTGAAAGCCCCGTTTTTTCTAAAGGTGAACCTGATGGTCTCACTGAGATTAAAAGAGTGCGGCCCCGGGGACCAAGACGGCTGACCGACAAAATTGATTTTACCCTACTTGAAGACAAAATTAAAGGGGCATGGACAGGAAGATGTGCAGGCTTTACACTCGGTATACCTGTTGAAGGTATGACCAAACAATCCATAAAAAATGTCTGCAAAAACTCAGGCATCAAGTACCCGATTTCAGATTACTGGACGATAGACCCCAAGAATTTTTTGTCACCTGAGTATCTCCATTATAACAGGACACCGAGAAAAAAATTTCTGAAAGAGAACCTGAAACATGTTGGCGCTGACGATGACCTTGCATATACACTGTTGGGATTATTGATACTGGAAGAGTTCGGAGAAGAGTTTACCACTGCAGATGTAGGGAAGACGTGGCTTAAGTACCTGCCCATGGCTTGCACTGCAGAGGATATAGCGCTCAGGAACCTGAAGAAGGGTGTATCACCTCTAAAAGCAGGGAGTCTGAATAATCCATTTCAGGACTGGATAGGTGCGGCTATCAGGAGCGACCCCTGGGGATATGCAGCAGCAGGCTGGCCTGAAAAAGCCGCAGAGTTTGCCTACCGCGATGCATATCTGACCCACAGAGCGGATGGATTATACGGAGCAATGTTTTTCAGTGCGGCAATTGCGTCAGCATTTGCTGTTAAAAACCCTGTGGAAGCAATTGAGATAGGTCTAACGGAGATACCGCACAACTGCCGCATGGCAAAAACTGTCAGGCAGACGCTGAAATGGTGTGACAGGGACAACGATTGGGAGAAAACCGTTGACAGGATACTTTCTCATTTTAAAGATATGTCAGGCGTACATACCCTGAACAATGCGGCATTGACCGTTGCAGGACTGTTTTATGGCAGGAATCATTTTGGAAGGACAATCTGTCTAACCGTGATGGGGGGACTTGATACTGACTGTACAGGGGCAACTGCAGGTTCCATCTCAGGGGCAATACTCGGTGTGAAGAAAATACAGGAGAAGTGGAAAAAGCCTCTCGGCAACAAGGTTGAAACATACCTGAAAGGAAAACCCATTTTTTACTCGGATATGATAGTTAAAAGATTTCTGAAGATAACCGAAAAAATAATAAAAGATGGTTAAGAGGTGGTTCCTTTTGCAGTATCTGAGGTTTACCTGTTTTCCCCCATTTTAGATGCAAGCAGCCCGTCAGAGGGGTCAAAGATAATCTTGTGAAAGACCTTCTCAAACTTCGTCCCTTTTTTGGTGAAATCCATACTGGTCCTGCCCATAAGTAGACTCAGTATCTGCACGTTTTCAGCACCTGCTTCAAGATAATCAAGTACATCCTTCCCTGTATATATGCCCCCTGTTCCGGAGATGTGCACATCGGGAAAGAGTTTTTTCATCTCTTTTATCTGCAGGAGATTCCTTTCTTTCAGTTCTTTCCCACCATGTGCACATCCTATCTCCTTTTTGAAAACCCTGTTCCCGATAACAAGTCCATCAGCACCGCCTTTCATTGATTCTGTCCCCATAGCAACCTGAAAGTCAAGACCGTAGTCCATATTCATCAATTTGGGAAAAACATCTATCTCAGGAGAAACGGACTTGATGAAAGAGGGGATGGTCCTGTACCACCTCAAGATGTTTTCTTTTTCAATCAGTTCAGATTCACCACTTAACTGCGGACAGAAGTCTATTTCAAATACCTTATATCCCGCATCAAAAAGTTTTTTAGTTGTGTATACCCATTCTTCTTTTTTGAACCCTTCACAAGGAGCAGGTAGGTAACACAGGATGGAGGCTATCAAGAGAAAACCATTAATTGCAGATTCGTAAACCTCTTTTGCAAAAGTTATGTAGTCAGAGAGGTCCCTTGTATCCAGTTTTCCATCCCAGTGGATGATGGGGTATTTTTTTTCTCTGTCGGACGGGTCATAAACACTTTCCATATACCTTGTGGGGCTTCTGAAGGAGGACATTGAGCACTTACCTTCTTCATCCTCACCCACGACTGATTTAAGGACACACCCAGAGTATCCAGCCCTTTTGATTGCAGTAATCTGGCTTGTAAGTGTAGTTAACTGTCCTGGCGCAACTATCACCGGATTTTTCAGCCGGTATCTTCCATAGTTTGCTCCTATATCTATGCCCAGTTCCTCTTTTACGAACTCATCAAGGTTTTCAGG